>ONTQ01000086.1 GCA_900320795.1 uncultured Bacteroidales bacterium | reverse complement strand
GCCTCCTGGCTCAAGGCCCGCCAGGCGATGAGCTGCAGTACCTTGATTCGGTGCTGGCGCATGTGCACCCCCGTCCGCGCGGCAATCACTGCGAGGGAAGCGGCGCGGCGGGAGGTCTTCTGCGCGTAGGTATCGGCATAGAAATACCCTCCGCCGAAGGTCTCCATCAGGGTATTGTCGTCTCCGCAAAGGTTCACGAGGTAGGAGTAACGGTCAGGAGAGAGCTCGGCGAGCGCCTGAGCGCCCAGGGTATAGCTCATCCGCACGTCATGGCGGGAGGGAAGGGCATAGAAGTCCTTCTCGAAGCCGTCTCCCATGACCCACTGGTAGTTATCTCCGTCGGTGAGGACGAAGGAAATGAAATTCTTCTTGAGATGATAGTCTATTGTACGGGGATGGATGACCGGGGCGAGAGACATGGACTGGCGTTCCCGGGCGCCGGCGCTGGTAAGGGAGTGGTTGTAACTCCAGTCGGCGGCCAGCATCAGGTGCCCGTACCGGGAGATTTTTCCCACGAACTCGTCTTCCCCGAAAGGTCCGCCCTCCCAGCCGAGGACGGGGGAATCGGGCTGAAGCCAGGCCAGGACTTCATCCATCAATCCGTTGTTCATGCCACCCTCCACGCTGTCCCGTTCGCGGCACAGGTTCAACACGAATAAGTGGTGGCAGATGGAAAAGTTGCGGAGTTCCGCCGTGTTCACGGGCATGAGGACCAGGGCGTCGTTCCGGCACGCATCCCGGAATTCCTCCCAGGCGTCCCGGGTGGTCTTCCTGCGCGCATCGTAACGCATCGTGTAACCGGCCTCGATGAAACGCTCCTCCAGGGAGACATCCACGATGACCGCCTGGTACACGTGGGCGGCCACCGAGGCGACGACCGAACTCTCCGGGTTGGTGGCCACGTCGCAGAGGACATACCCGCCGGAAAAGAGGTCTTTCACCTGGACCGGGGCTCCGTCAAAGGGGCCGTATTCGTTGAAACAGAGTTCGAACGCCGTCTGGCGTCCCACCTCCCTGCCCAGGAAAGCCCTGGCACGGTTGTAGGAATCCGAGTTGACGTCCAGCCAGACCGCCACATCCGACCGGCCTTCCTGGAAGGCGCCGTTCACGAGGCCTGACACGGATTCGCAAAGCAGCTGGTAGGGCAGACCGCCGTCAAACATGTCCACGCAAACCCAATAACGCTCGGGAATGCGGGAGTCCTCGGGCATGAAAAACTGTCCTTCATCTCCAATAGGATCGTGGATATCCGTGTACACGACAGCATCGGCCTTGGAGGGAGGAACCAACTCGTCTGTTCCGTTTTCCTTTGTACAAGTAACGCAAGCCGTCAGTAAACTGGCGGACACAAGCAGGTGGACTTTTCTGTAAACCGGACGGATCATGGTTATCGTTTCGTGTTGACTGCAAATATAGCGGGAGACTGTTAAGAATAGGGTTAATTAACCATTATTTAAAAAATATTTTGGGTTAACCATTGAAAAATAATACCTTTGTCCACCATGAAGATAAAAGCCATTCTTGTTATCCTTGCGTTCATTTCATGCTGGACGGCTGTCGGGCAGGGACTCCATTTCCGCGGTTCCGAATATCCCATAGAAGAACGCACAAGCATGAATATTCCCCTGCGAAAAGCATTTGCCGACTCATTGGTGATTCGTTTCGACATCGCTTTTTCCCGGGAAAGGGACAATGGATACATTTTCAGGATAGGACGCATTCCCGATGAAAACAATATCGGGGGAATTTGCCTTTTCATGGACAGCATGGGAGAAGAGTACCAATTCAGGGTCATTTGGGAAGGGCATCGTTTCATATCCGACATGTCTATCTCCAGATCAGACGTGGTTGAAGGCGAATGGCTGCCCGTTCGATTCGTTTTGACGCCGAAAAAGGACAGCGTTTATTTGCAGATCGGTCGGCATGGCGTGGGCGGTACTATGGACTTGCAAGGAACGGTAAACAGCATTCTTTGCCTGGGTAAGAATGAATACCGGATCGATGTACCGAGTTTCGACATGCGTAACCTGTCCGTCAAGATGGACCAGAAAGTGGCCGCATTCCCTTTGGAGGAAGACTCCGGCAATACGGCATCCAGTTCCCTGCCCGGGTACAAGGCAAAAATAAGCAACCCTGAGTGGCTGAACCGTGACAGGCTCCGATGGAAGAAGCGCTTCAGCCAAAGCAGCGCGCAGTTCCTGACCTGTGGCTATGACGATTCGCGGCACGAAATCTATCTGATTTCGCGAGATTCGCTGCATCGGATCCCTCTTGGAAAGGGGATGGAATTCCACGAAAAGACTTCGACCCCGAATCCCCTTCATACCTTCCTCGGAGCCAGTTTTCCGCAGGACGGCGGATACTACTGTTACGAAGCCTATTATGGCGACGAAGTCCCGCTGGAGTATCCCACACTGGCATTTCTGGATTCCAGCCTCACTTGGAACATCTTGTCTTCCGGACAATTCCCGACCCAACTCCATCACCATAATCTCATTTCGGACACGCTTAGGCACCGCCACTACCTGTACGGCGGTTTCGGCAACCGTCTCTACAACGGTCGTTTTTATTGCCTGGATGATTCCGGGCATTGGCATCCTGCGCCCGAACTCACCGGGGACGAAGTTTGGCCCCGCTACTTCGCTTCGGCAGGATGGGACTCGGTCTACGACAAGATTTACTTGTTCGGCGGAATGGGGAATCAAAGCGGAGATCATATCGTGGGCCGTCAATATCTATACGATTTCTTTGTCATTGACCCGGAAACCTTTGAGGCAGAAAAAGTCTGGACACTTCCCAAACAGAAGATAAACAAAGTGCCGGTAAGGAATATGGTCCTCCCCGGGGACTCGTATTTCTATACGCTCATGTATCCGGAGAGCTATACCGAAACTGAACTGCAGTTATACCGGTTCTCCCTGCAAGACGGGCAGATGTCCCTGTACGCCGATGCCATTCCCATGAATTCCGACCGGATTCTTACCAATGCGAATCTCTACTATGACACGCAGTTGCAGATACTCATCGCCCTTTTGGAAGAATCCACGAATGACATCGATTCAAGAGTAACGGTCTATACGCTGTCTTTCCCCCCCTTGAAACGGAACCTCTCCACAGTGACCCGGGAACGGATTCGGAAGGGGACGGTGCTTCTATTCGCTCTCCTCCTTGTGGGGATGACGCTCTATCTGATAAAACGGAAGATCCGGCATTCCCGGAGGCTCAAAGCCAGTATTCCAGCCGCTGCGCTTCAGCCTTTGAAACCTGTTGCCAATTCCCTCTCCCTATTCGGTGTTTTTGCCGCTTATGATGCAGAAGGGAACGAAATCTCGGCCGAATTTCCGGAAAAAATACGCCAACTTCTGCTTCTGATCCTTCTGGGAATGAAAGACGGGGTCAGTTCCAAAAACCTGAGGTCACTGCTCTGGCCGGACAAGGATGAAATGCATGCCAAAAACCTTCGGGGCGTAACCATGAATAAACTCCGGAAGGCGCTTTCCCTGATGGATGGGGTCTCGATCGAGTTTAAAGACGGTCATTTCATCCTTCAGTACCGGGAACCTTTCAGTTGTGATTATCTGAGATTCCAGCAAATACTGCAGAGCGAACAACCCGACATGGATACACTCATCCGTCTGCTTTCCCGCGGGAAATTCCTTCTGGGCGAGACAGATCCGATGTTTGATTACATGAAAGACAGCTTCGACAGGCAAGTACAACCGGTCATGCAAAGGGAAATGAAGCGCAGGGTGGGCATGAAGGAATACAACAATGCCATTCTGTGTGCCGATATCCTTTTCCTGGTAGACCCCCTGGACGATGAAGCCCTCGCCGGCAAGATCCGGGCGCTCCAACTCCTGGGGCACGAGGACGATGCCCGCACATGCTACCAGCAGTTCATTTCCAGGCACAAGCGTGAATATGCAGAGGAATACGGTACCGCCTACGACAGCCTTTCCATATAAGCCAACCGTAAGCGAGGGTTTTACCTGGCATAGCCGACCGGATTGTTCAGCAGCGGAGTCTGCGTCTCGTCCAGACGAAGCAGTTCCTTGATGGCCTGGGTATCCATCGACATCCTGGGACGGGTGACAAGACCTGCACCTGCACAGAACAGGTTGATGTTCTCTGAAACGATGCCGGCATCCACGCCCATCACGACCGTCGAACGCTCGTCGCTTCCGCCGAATTTCTTCTCATCGGCGACCATCAGCAGAATGACCGGGGCCGTCTTGACCCAGCCCTGACGGCCGGCGACGAGATCCCTGTGGTCTCCCTGGACAACCGGACGCAGGCTGTTTTCCGCATTCAGATACTCGCAGACACCCTCTGCCGTGAAGACAAAGACGCGGATCTCCTGTTTGTTGCTCGCCGTAGGGGAAGTCAGCTTGCCGTTCTCCCGGTTGACACCGATGGCAGCGAAAAGCAGGTTGGAAAGGTCCTGGTCGCTGAGCATCCGCTCGCTGAACTCCGTTCCCGACTGGCGGTTCCAGAGGGTCTCAAGCGTAGATTTGCCCCCCGTCTTCTCGGGGGCAGGAAGAGAAATGCTCTGGGCCAGGCACATTCCAGCACCCAGCAACGTCGCGATGACGATTAAAGACAACTTTTTCATATTCAATGAGTTTTAAAGTGACTATTTCAGATGCAATGCCACCCTGAAAGTGACGTTCGGGTGATGGCTGCTGCCAGGAAAAGTCATAATGGCTAAAAGGAACGCTCTCATTTCAGTTTGAAGATTTGCTCCGCGTTGCCGCGGGCGATGGCATACTTCTGGTCAGCGGTCAGATCGGCCTTGTCCAGGAAGAATCTCAGCGGTTCGTTCTGGATATAAGGGTAGTCCTCGCTCCAGATGATGTGCTCCGCGCCGAAAAGTTTCACGAAATAGTCCAGCTGCAACTCGGACATGATGCCGGAAGGAGTGTACCAGATGTTATCTTTATAATAATCAGAAACTTTCTTCTTGAGTCCGGTCTTTTCCTGGTCCAGCATATAGTCCATCCGCTCCAGGAAGGCGGGGATGTCCTCGCCCCAGTGGCCGGTGACGAACTTGAGGTTCGGGAGTTTGTCGAAAATGCCGCTCAGCACCATCCTGGCCACGTGGATACCCACATCGATGTGCCAGCCGAAGCCCGCACTGCCGAGTTCCGCCCCTACAATGGGGCTGTAGCTGTCGGACATATAGTAGTAGTCGATAATCTCGCTTTTCACAAAGTCCGGATGCCAATAAACGGGTACGTCCAGCTCGGCCGCCTTCTCGAAGATGGGAAAGAACTCCGGCTCATCGTAGAAGCGGCCGTTGTACTGACCTGTCAGCAGTACGCCCACCATTCCCAGCTCCCTGACGCAGCGCTCCAGCTCGGCAGCGGCGGCCTCAGGATCGGCCATGGGCAGCGTGGCCATGGCGCGGAAGCGGTCCGGATGCTGCGAGGCGCGGGAGGCCAGGATATCATTGGCACGGCGTGCCATTTGAACAGCCTCATCCGCCGGAACCACATTGTCTATGGGTGCAGTGAATGAGAGAATCTGCATTCCGATGCCGAGGCTGTCCATGTGGTGAAGGCGCTTGCCGTCGATATCCAGAAGGTCCTCGCCAATGAGCCTGCGGCCGGCGAAGAAACGCGCCGCCTCGGCCATCTTTCCGGTTGGCTTGGGCTTCAGATAAGCATATTTCGCATTGGCGTCAATAATCTCTTGTGCGGAAAAATGCTCCTCTACGGTGATGAGAGGAAGGGTCGTGAAATCCATTTCTTTCGTTGTTTTATCAGCGCAGGAGATGGCCATCATGGTCATCCCGACTGCAAGTATCGTTTTCACTGTATTCATATCTGCTGCAAAGATAGATGGATCCCTTTGCACTTGCGTTACCGATTAAAAGGAAAGAATTACCATTTTGTAAGTTATTAATCGTATATTTGCCCTATGATGGCAAAACAGGGTAATCAAAGCGTAACGAAGCTTACAGACAGTTTCTGGCAGGACCATCGCTCCGACAGCGGCTTCCAGTATGTGAGCGAGCGGCTCATCCAAACCCGTGGCGTCGGTGAAGGATACAGCGTTCAGTTCGGCTCAGGGGATCCTTTCCAGCTGAAGAATCTGCATGTCGCCCTTGTCAAAAGCGGTAGCGTGGACATCAGCGTAAACCTACTTTCCCGCCACTATGAGGCGGGTGATATGATGGTGATTACTCCGGACAGCATCATGACGCAGCAGGGGCGCAGCCCGGACTTCGATATGCAGATCATCCAGTTGAGCCCGGCATTCCTGTCCGATGTCATGCACGGAGAGGTCCCGCCGCTTTTTATCCATCGGATGCAGGATTTCACCCTCCGGCCTTCCGATGCGGACCGGACCGCTTTCACTTTTCTTTCCGACAGTCTCTGGGCGCTCCTTCACGCAGCAACCCTCTCCGATGAAGCCATCCGCGCTTGCTGTGAATCCATCCTGCAGTATCTTCGGACCCTGATCCTTTTCCAGCAGTCAAGAACCCTCGCCGGCCAGACAAGAAGCCTCAGCATATTCAATCAGTTTATCGCACTCATCAACGTCCATTGTGCCCAGCACCATGATGTGGGGTTCTATGCCGGAGAAATCGGCCTCAGCCGGGAACACCTGAGCAGTCTGATCTCAAAAGCAAGCGGTCGCACAGCCAGTACCTGGATAGACGAAGCGCTTCTTTCGCGCGCTAAAATCCTGCTCCGGCACACTGATCTCACCTCGGCCGAAATATCCGACCGGCTCAATTTCCCTGCACCCTCTCATTTTTCCCGATTCTTCAAACGCCATATGGGCATGACACCGAAAGAGTATCGGCATTAAAACCCGCCTGTCGGTCTTCTCCAAGAGAGTGACCAGGTGTCTGACGTCCATAGACGGCGTCTTTTCCCTGTATGATGGCCGTACAAGTCGCTTTCCTTATACGTCCTGAAAAGCCACGAAAGTTTCACCTATGTTTCACCTGATGTCTTTTCGGTTTCTTCTAAATCACTGATTTTCAATGTATTACAAGAAATAGTTCGAGTCTCGTTTTCCGCTCCAAACGCCTCGCAGCAATGCGGGGCGTTTTTGTTTGTGGGCCTGTCACCCGGGTTTGCAGGGCGCGCTTCCGGAACCAGCTGATTATAAGCCCATTACAAAACACCCATCCGCAGACCGCCCCCAAAATCCCGGGGTCTGCGGATGTCCATTTTATAAAATGCTGATAATACGTGTATTACGACAAAACACCCCGCAGACCTTTTGTATCGTCCTGAAATGGACCCTGCCGGCGGAATGGACTGGCAGGCAAAACGGCTCGAAGGAAAAGTCTTCACCGT
>ONTQ01000004.1 GCA_900320795.1 uncultured Bacteroidales bacterium | reverse complement strand
CCTGAGCGGAAAAGGGCTTAACTGCCCTCCCACGCTCTCGGGCGCGCCGAAGCGCCAGCTGGAAGAGGTGAAAGCCGAGTCCAATGCACAGGTGGAGCGAATGTGCGCCAAACTCAACGAGTGGCTGAAGGCCGAGGGCAAGGATGTTGTCCTGGACTTCGAAGAGATCAAGGACCGTCTTACCTGCGGGCTGGTTCGGGAGCGTCACCTGGCCAAGGCGCTCCGTCTGGCCCTGTGCCCGGATACGCCGGAACCGGCCAAGGTGGAGAACGAACTGCGTTCCAAGCTCCTGAAGGCGGGCGGAGCGGCGTTCGTTCCCGAGTCTCCAGAAGCTTTCCTGCCCATGCAAACGGTCCAGTGTATCATTGAGGCGGCGGGGGGCATTCCCACCTATCCCTTCCTCGGGGATGATGCCAAGGGACATTTCACGGACTTTGAAGAAGATTTGCAGAAGGTGGCCGATACGCTCAAAAAACGTGGATTCCGCAGCGTGGAGTTCATAACGACTAGAAATACTACGGCCGTTTTGGAACGTTATGCCGGCTACCTGGAGGATGAGGGCTTCATCGTGACCTTTGGCTCCGAACACAATACGCCGGCCATGGAGCCCGTGCGGCTCCGTACCCGCGATGCGTCTGAACTCACGGACAAACTCAAAGCCATCAATTACCGGGGTGCTTGCGCCGTGGCCGCCCATCAGGCCGGCCTGGACAGCATTGCTGCAGGAGATGAACTGATTCAGAAAACGTTACAATCATGAATGAACTTGAAAAACTCGTTGCTGTTTCACGGAAGTATGGGGCCGATTCCCGCTTTGTGATTGCGGGAGGCGGAAACACTTCCTATAAAGATGAGAAGCATCTGTGGGTGAAGGCCAGCGGCCATGCACTCGCCACCATCGGAGAGGACGGTTTCGCCGTTCTGGACCGCAGCCGTCTCGCTCCCATGGGCACACGGCAGTACAGTGCCGATGTGAATGAACGGGAGGCGCAGGTGAAGGAAGACCTGGCCATGGCCAACCTGACCCGGGACCGCCGTCCGTCCGTGGAGACGTCTTTGCACGACTGCATGGACTACGCCTATGTGGTGCACTTGCATCCCACGCTGGTGAACGCCCTGATGTGTTCCCGAAAGGCGCAGGAATGCTGCCGGGAACTGTTCCCAGAGGCTTTGTACATCGAATACACCGATCCGGGCTATACGCTTTTCAAGAAAGTGTATGACCGCCTGCAGGAATGCAAGAAGGCCACCGGGCATCAGCCGCAGGTAATTTTCCTGCAGAATCACGGTGTCTTTGTGGGAGCCGACACGACGGAGGAAATCGATGTCATCTATGCCGGAATGATGGCGAAACTCGAAGCCTGCGTGACGCCGCTTCCGGAAGGAGAGAGCCCTGTCTGCGAATGTGTGACGGAAGTAATCCCTGCCATCCGGCAGGTGCTTTCCCGCAGTGGACGCGGCCTCAAGACGCTGAAGGTCACGTCTAATGCCCTTACTGACTGGGCGCTGGAGCATGCCGAAAAAGTGAAGGTTCCCTTCACGCCGGACATCATCGTCTATTGCAAGAGCGAGTATCTGGTCCTGAATGCCGATGTGAAGGAGGCCGAGGAGAAGATCGAGGCCTTTGTCGCCCGCCGCGGCCATACGCCCAAGGTGCTGCTCGTAAAAGGTATCGGCCTGGTGGCCGTGGGCGACCATGCCAAGAATGCCGATATCATCACCGAGGTGTTCCTGGATGCCGTGAAAGTGGCTTGCTATGCCCAGTCCTTCGGCGGGGAGCACGGGATGGAGCCTGCCTGGATTGATTTCATCGACAACTGGGAGGTGGAGAATTATCGACGCAAGGTGGCTTCCGGCGCTTCGCAGGGCCGGGTAGAGGGCAAAACCGTCATCGTTACGGGTGCCGCCCAAGGCTTTGGCGAAGGCATCGCCCGCGAACTCATGGGTCAGGGCGCCAATATCGTCGTGGCCGACCTGAACGACGTGGTGGGTGCCAAGACGGCGGAAAGTCTCAATTCCATCGGCCGGAATAACCGCGCCATCTTTGTGAAGACCAATGTGGCCGATATGCAGAGCCTCCAGAATCTGATGAAGGAGACCATCTGTCGTTTCGGTGCGCTGGATGTCTTCGTCTCCAATGCGGGCGTGCTGCGTGCCGGCGGCCTGGAGGCTATGACGCCGGAGAACTTCGAGTTTGTCACGAACATCAATTACAAAGCGTATTTCTTCTGCGCCAAGGTGGCCAGCCACATCATGAAAATTGAGACCGGGATGGATCCCGACTATTTCGCCGATATCGTTCAGGTGAACTCCAAGAGCGGTCTCAGGGGCTCCAAGGCCAATTTTGCCTATGCCGGCGGCAAGTTCGGCGGAATAGGCCTTACGCAGAGTTTTGCACTGGAGTTGGCACCGTTCCGGGTGAAAGTGAACAGCATCTGCCCGGGCAATTTCTATGACGGACCGCTGTGGAGCAATCCCGAGAACGGCCTCTTCGTGCAGTACCTGGCCGCGGGTAAGGTGCCCGGAGCCAAAACGGTGCAGGATGTAAAGGACTATTATCTGGCACAGGTACCTATGCGGAAGGGCTGCAACCCGGCCGATGTCACCAAGGCCATCCTCTACGCCATCGAGCAGACCGGTGAGACCGGACAGGCCATCCCGGTCACGGGAGGACAGGTAATGCTAAGTTAGTGATGCAGAATAATTCTTATATCATATGAAAACAAAAGCTGTTCGCCTTTATGGAAAGGGCGATTTAAGGCTGGAGGAGTTTGAACTTCCGGCGCTGAAAGCGGATGAGATTCTGGCGAAGGTGGTGAGTGACAGCATCTGCATGTCTTCGTATAAGGCGGTGAACCAGGGGGCGGCACACAAGCGTGTCCCCAATGATGTGGCGGAACATCCGACCATCATCGGTCATGAGTTTGCCGGCGAAATTGTTGAAGTAGGGGAGAAATGGCAGGGCCAGTTCAAGGCAGGGGACAAGTTCTCCATCCAGCCGGCGATGAACTATCCCGGCGGCCCAGTGGGCATCTACAGCGCTCCGGGATACTCCTATCCGTTCATCGGCGGAGACGCCACGTATGTAATCATCCCTGACGAGGTGATGGAATGCGGCTGTCTGCTCCCGTTCAAGGGAGAGGGCTACTATCCTGCATCCCTGAGCGAACCCTTGTCCTGCGTAATCGGCGCCATGCATGCCAATTACCACGGTACGCCGGGCAAGTACGTGCATACGATGGAAATCCGGGACGGCGGAAAGATGGCCCTCCTGGCCAGTGTAGGGCCGATGGGACTGGCTGCCATCAACTATGTCCTCCATCGTGACGACCGTCGTCCGTCGCTGGTCGTGGTGACCGACATCAATCAGGAGCGCCTGGACCGTGCCGCTTCCCTGTATACGGTGGAATTCGCCGCCTCCCGCGGTATTACCCTGAAGTATGTCAATACCGGCATCGAAAACCCGGTTGACCTGCTGATGGAACTCTCGGGCGGTACGGGCTACGATGACGTTTTCTGCTTTGCTCCCGTTCCCGCGGTGGTGGAGCAGGCTGACGATATCCTCGCTTTCGACGGCTGCCTGAACTTCTTCGCAGGCCCTTCCAAGGCTCCGTTCAAGGCTCCGTTCAATTTCTACAATGTGCATTATAACAACACGCATGTGGTGGGCACTTCCGGCGGCAATACCGATGACATGAAGGAGGCCCTGCATTATATGGGAAAGGGCATGGACCCGGCCGGCCTGGTGACGCACATCGGCGGACTCAACGCCGTGATTGAAACCACTGAGAACCTTCCTTCCATCCCGGGCGGCAAGAAGCTCATCTATACGCATATCGACATGCCGCTGACGGCCATCGCCGATTTCGGCACCATCGGCACGCCACTGTTTGACGAACTGGACCGTATCTGCAAGGCCCACAAGGGCTTGTGGAATGTGGAGGCGGAGAATTATTTACTGGATTACTATGAAAAAAATTGATACTTCACTGATGCATCCGGCCGAGCAGATCGCCCTCATCATCGGACGCATCTATCGCCGGAAGATGACAACCACTTCCGGCGGCAACCTGTCCATCATGGACGATAACGGCGATATGTGGATTACGCCCGCCGGCATCGACAAAGGGTCCCTGACTCCGGCTGACATCATGTGCGTGAAGGCCGACGGTACCATCGTCGGGCCGCATAAGCCCTCTTCGGAATATCCTTTCCACCGGGCGCTGTACAAGATGCGCCCCAAGATGCGGAGCGTCATCCACGCCCATCCTCCGGGACTGGTGACCTTTTCCATCGTACACCAGGTGCCGGATACCAGCATCATTCCGCAGGCCCGCGGCGTCTGTGGTCCGGTGGGCTTTGCCCCTTATGCCCTTCCCGGCAGTGAACTGCTGGGAGAGAAGATTTCTGCCGAGTTCGCAAAGAATCCGGACTACAAGGCGGTTATCATGGAAAACCATGGCGTTGTGCTCATGGGGGATGACATTGCCGATGCCTATCAACGTCTGGAAACACTGGAACTGTGCGCCAGAACCATTCTCAATGCCCGTACGCTCGGAAAGCCTGTCTATCTCACCGAAGAGCAGATTCTCAGGCACGAAAAGGCCATCAACATCGATTTCGAGCATTTTATGAATGTGGAACATCCTTCCGACGAGCGCGCCATCCGTACGGAGATTTGCGAAATTGTGCATCGCGCCTGCGCCCAGGGACTCATGTGCAGCTCGTACGGTACCGCTTCCGTGCGTTGGAGAGGGAATGATTTCCTGATTACCCCTTCCGACAAGCAGCGCTGGGACCTGGAACCGCATGATATCGTACAGGTGAAAGACGGCCGGGTGGAGGCCGGCAAGAATGCCAGCCGTTCGGTGGCCCTACACTATGAGATCTACAAGCGGAACCCCAAGATCAACAGCATCATCCTCACGCAGACGCCCTATCTGATGGGCTATGCTACGACCGGTGTGAAGTTCGATGTGCGTACCATTCCCGAGAGCTGGATTTTCCTGCAGGACGTGCCGCAGTATCCCTTTGGGAGCCAATACCATGACATTGAACGGATGGCCGAGGGCTTTCGGAAACTGCCTTGCGCACTGCTGTCCAATGACTCCATCCTGGTGACGGGCGACCGCCTTATCAATACCTTCGACAAGCTGGAGGTAGCAGATTTCAGCGCCCGTTCTCTGATTCTGGCCGCCCCGGTGGGCAAGCTGAATCCTATCACGGACGCTGAAATAGAGGATCTCCGCGTGGCTTTCCACGTGGGCGAGTAAGCGTTTTCCTTACATCTCGTTGCCCACCTTGCGGGCACGTTTGGGTTTGTCCAGGTTGATTCCGTCAGCCTGGGCAATTTCTACCAGGGTGTTCCAACCGGCGGCAAGATAGACATAGGCCTGCAGGTCTCCGGCGTCGGGGACAAGGATGGTGGTGAAGGGCGTCTTCTTGGTGTCGATGGCTACGACGTGCACATTGGCGCCGCCGAAGACGGTCTGGTATTTCTCGTACTCGCTCTCAATGGGGTTCACCACGAAGACGATATCGCCGTCTTCCATCACTTCTTCGGGTCCGTGCAGGGCGTAGGTGCCTTCCAGGAAGTCGCTCTTGCGGCGTGTGATTTCGTTGGTCTTGAGGGTGAGCTCCTCGGTGACACCGTCGTTCATACCGGCGAAGTAGATGGTTTTGGCACCGCGGACCCAGTCCACAATCTCGGCAGGAATTTCCAGGGTGAGGGCTTTCTCCACCTTGTCTGCCAGGGCGTTCAGTTCACCGGCGATGTCTTTTCCGGCAAGTTTCCAGATGACAGTCTCAAACAGGAGGGCCTGTTCCACGACGCTCTTGGTGGCGGCGACGGCATTCTCCCAGCCGCAACCCAGGACGACGGTTTTCTTGCAGACCTCTTCCAGGGGCGTTCCGGCGTTGGCGGTAACACCGAAGTATTCCTGGTGGCCGGCCTCCTTGAGCTGATGGGCCAGCATGAGGGTTTCCTTGGTGCGTCCGGAGTTGGAATCCAGAAGGACGGTGTAAGCGTCAAGCTTGTACTCGCAGGCTTGGTGGGAGCCTTCGGTATGAACGAAGGTGGGGATGCCGAAGCGGAGTGCCTTGCGGATGGCGTTTTTGGCCGGCATGATGCGGCTGGAACCCTCGCCGGAGAAGAGGATGTGACCGGTCTTGCGGGCAGAATCGACAATGAAATCGGCCGTAGAGGGATTAAACTTGCGGATCACTTCCACGGTGTCCATCATCTCGCGACAGAGGTAATACTGTGCGTACTTGTTGTCTATCAGATTCATAATGGGTATAAAAATTAAAACTTGATGATATGGTCGGCATATTTGGTTACGGCCTCCCGGTGGGAGACGAACAGGATGGTCTTTTTCCCGTGGTATCGGCTGTGAAGGTTTTCCAGCAGGTGTTGTTCAGTGACAGGATCCAGGGCCGATGTGCTCTCGTCCAGGATGAGTACGCCGCCGGGGCGTAGGAGGGCCCGGGCAATGGCGATGCGCTGGGCCTGCCCTTCGCTGAGACCGCTTCCCACCTCTCCGCAGGGGGTGTCCAGGGCGGAGGGGAGTTCGCGGACAAACCCGGCCATGGCTGTGTCGAGGGCCTCGTACAACTGCGCGTCCGAGGCCTTTGGAGCGGCCAGTTGGAGATTGCTCCGAATGGTTCCGCTCAGGAGGGAGTTTCCTTGCGGAATATACATGAAATTGCCCCTCAGGGCGCTTCCAGCAGGGATTCCACCGATGGTGACATGCCCTTCCGAAGGCTTTAGAAGACCCAGAACCAGGCGGATGAGGGTGCTCTTTCCGATACCGGTGGGCCCGGCGATGGCGCAGAGACTGCCGCCGGGGAAGGTGCAGGAAAAATCCCGGATGATATCTTCCGTGGTGCCCGGATAACGGTAGCTCAGATGACGGACTTCCACATCGGGGGCGCCGTCAAGGCGGATGGCCTCCGTGGCCGGCTCTTCTTCCAGTTCCAGAAGATCCATGAGCCTTTCGACCGATGTGAGCGCGGTGATGAAGGCCGGAATCTGCCGGCCGAACTCGGCGATGGGCCGTTGTACCTGGGAGACCAGTTGCAGGAAAGCCGTCATGGTACCGTAGGTGACGGTGCCGTGCAAGATACCGAAGATGCCCCAGATGAAGGCGGCTGCGTGTCCTGCCTGAAAGCCGAGGAACATGAGACCACGGGCTATAGCGTTGTAATTGAGTCGTTTGCGGGTGTTTTCTTCCACATCGGCCTGTAGCCAGCCAAATTTTTCCAGGACGCGATCGACATGGGTGAGGGTGAGGACCAGCACCCTGTGCTGCAGGCTTTCCTGCATGAGCTGCTGCATCTCGCTCTCACGGGTCCGGATGCGGGCCATCAACTGGCGGATCTGGCGGAAGAACAACTTGGAGCCCAGCACGGCAACACTCATCAGGATGACGAGCACCCACAGCAGGTTGGGCGCCAGCACCAGCAGATAGGCCGATGCGGCCAGCAGTTGTACAGTGGTGATGAAGAGTCCGGGGATGCGCTCGCAGATGAGATCCGACACTACCCGGATGTCTTCCTCCAGACGGTTGACGGTATCTCCGGAGAGAAAACGTTCCCGTCCGTCCCAGCGACTTTTCAGAACGTGGCCGAAGATGTCTTTCCGGAGGATGTTCTGGGTCTTCACCTGGTTGTAGCTGTCCCACCAGTTCGCAAAGATGATGACGGCGAGCTGGACGGACAGAACTCCCAGGAAAAGGCCGATGGCCGGTCCCAGCGAATCAGTCTTTACGCCCGTAGCGATATCGACCAGGTATTTGCAGGCCCATACGAAGGACAGCGAGGCGGCAATGCGCACCACCCCCACCAGGATGATGACGGTCACCCGCCACCTTACGGGGCGGGAGAGGGACCACACGGTCCTCGCGCATGCCTTGAAACTCTTCATGATTCCGTGACTACGCCTTCCTGAATCCAAACGCCGACGAGCTTTTCGACATCGGCGCCGGCCTGCTCCCTGGAGACCTCGTATTTGTCCAGCAGGAGCCCTACGAGGGTCTCACGGGTGAATTCCTTTCCTTCCACCTCTTTCCAGAGATAGGCTGCCGACTCGTTCAGAGACAGCATTTTGTTGAAATTCACCTGGGCGATACCTTCGATGAAACCTTCTTTTATTCTCATGGTAATCTTCTATAAATGGCTAGGATATATCTTCTGATGGGAAGGAGACGGCGCCAGAAACGTCCATCCCCGGGAATGATCTCTTTTCCGTCCCGCAGGATGGCGGTCACCGTGCCCAGCACATCGCCGGTGGTGCAGGTCTCCGTCCCGGCAATGTTTCCGTCTCCCATGAGTGTGAGACGGTCTCCGTCCATGTGGATGAGGCGGTGCAGGACATATCGGCCCGGGAGACGTACGAGGATGACGTCACCGATGGCTACGGAGGGGTTTTTCCGTAGGCGGACAGCGTCTTTTCCGCCACGGATGAAGGGGAGCATGCTATTGCCGAGAGGCGTGAACGTGACTTCGCGTCCTTCCAGCATCAGGGCTGCGGCCTCTTCCAGCAGGATCTCGTTGGCGACAGTGCGTTTATCCATGGACAGTTTTATAGCATAGTTCAGCGGCGGCCTGGTCGGGCAGGCAGTCCAATACGTAGCAGGGAAGAAAGGTGACAAGGCTTTCCAGGGTACGATGCCAGCTATCGGCCAGTTCTTTGAAAGGACGGAAACTGGAGGCCGATGCCATGAGGGATGCATAGGCTTGGATGGCGGGAAGCCGCTCAATCTTGTTAAAAGGAGCCTGGCGGATGCGGACAACGGCTGCGGCGGAAACATCCTTGTTCTTGTAGCAGGGAGTTTTCCCGCTCCAGGGCGAACCGTACACACGGGCTGTCCCGTCCGGCATCAGCCGGAGGATGGGGTTGTCGTCATTGAGCAGTTCCGTTCCGGGTATATGCTTGAGCCAAAGGCTGCTGTGAGTGCTTTTCCCGGTACCGCTCCGGCCCAGGAAGAGATACCCTTTCCCTCCGTTCATGACCACGGACGAATGCATTTCCAGTACACCGTGACGGGCCGATGCGAAGGCAAAGAGCAGCATGAGGGCATTGTTCAAGGCAAAGGAATGGTCTTCGCCCAGAAAGAGCAGGCTGCCATGGGTGAAGTCTCCGTTTGTCCGCAGTTCCGCCGCCAGGGGAGTCCCGGGGAGGGGACGCACGCGGAAACGGTATCCCCCTTCTTCCAAGGCGTCGATGGAAATTTCGGGAAAGCCGGGACCGTCGTCCGTCTTGAAAACGGGCGTTGAAGGGGCGGGAATCATGCTGGAAACCAGTTCCAGGCGGAAAAGCTCTTCTCCGTCCTCTGACTGGAAGGGAGCCAGATTGGGCATGGAGGGCATAGCGCCTTCAATTTGGAAGCGAAATCCGGCAACTTGATATGAATGATTATTATACACGAACTACAAATCTACAGAAAAAACACAAAAAAAGAAAGGCTTAAAGACCTTTCTTTTCGTCAATGGCTTTCTGGAACATCTGTACCAGCTGCTCTATAGATTTACGGATGTCGTATTTTTCCATGTGGGCTACATATTTCCATCCCATGTCCCAACGCTCTCTGGGACGGTCCAGCCAATAGTCGATGCGGTGGGCGAGGGCCTCGGGATTACCTTCTGGGAAAATGCAGTGGCGGTCGATGGCGAACTGGGAAGTTCCGCTGTACCGGCCCTGGGCGATGATGGGAACGACACCCTGCTGCATGGCCTCCATGATGGACAGGCCTTCCACTTCGATGGTGGCGCAGTGAACGCAGAGATCGGCTCCGGCGGCCAGTTTACGGAGGCCGTCACGGTCTTCGAAGGTGAAGACGGGTTCATAGGAGAGGATGTCTTCTTCATAAAGCTTAAGCGACTTGCGCTTGATGGTGTTTACGGTGGGCCCCAGACCGGCGAAATGAAGTTGGATTCTCTTTGCGTACTTGCTGTACTTCATGGCCTCCAGCAGCGTAGGCTGGTCTTTTTCCTTGGAAAGGCGGCCGATATAGACCACCCGCAAAGGGCGTTCCGGATTTTCATAATCCTCAGGGGGATTCTCCATCCGGATGCATTTGTCGGGGACGACGCCATTGGAGATGAGTTCCAGTTTGGCCTCGATATGATAGCGGCGCAGGCGGTCCAGTACGTTCTCCGTAGGGCACTGCACATATTCGCAATGGTCGAACGTGTGGCGCTTCCAGGCGCGCAGGATGGTCCGGTTCAGGCCTTTCCAGTAGCGAAGGGGCCCCAGGGAATTGGTGATGTTCTCCGGATGAAGGTGATAGGTGGCCGTGACCGGTTTCCCCAGTTTCTCGCAGATATGGAGCATGCGGTCCTCTATCACGAAAGGCTCTTCCAGATGGATGATATCGGCCCAGCGGGCGGCTTCTTCCATCAGGGGAAGGTTACTCTGGGCAAAACGGTAGCCCTGGGCACTCACAATGGGATTGACAATCGGGAAAACATAGTCCTCCAGGAGATAGTCCGGCTGCAACTGCGGGTCTTTTGAATTGGGGCCGGAGAGGATCCGCACGTCGTGTCCGGCTCTTTTCAGATAGTCCGCAGTCCGGCGGGCCGATGCCGAAAGACCGTTTCCAGTGACGTAGAAATTATTGATGACAAAAAGGATTTTCATAGTTCAATCTTGCGTTTTGAATACTCGTTGCAGCATGTCCTGATACTCCTCGATCCATCCGTTCTTCCAGTCATGGGAGCCGGGATAGCGGTAGTATTCGTGCGGATAGCCTTTCCGCGTCATGTAATGGTGCAGCCGGTAAGTGGAAGGGCGCATGATGTCCCATTTTCCGGCGTACAGGTAGTATCCTTCAGGGGGATTCTCACTGTACTGCAGTCCCATTCTTTTATGTAGTTTTCCATAGAAATCCCTGCGGTAAGGGGTGGGTTTTCCGATGCTCCACATATAAGGGGAAAACGCGCCGATATAACCGAACACGTCCGGGTGGTTTGCTCCGAAATAAATACTCTGATAGCCACCGATAGACAGGCCGGCAATGGCCCTGTGTTCCTTGTCCGGGATGGTCCGGTACAGACTGTCCACCACGGCTACCACGTCCTTGACAAAGGCCGACTCCACCGTTCCGTCCACTTCGAAGATGGATTCAAAAGCGTCTTTGAAACGACTGTCTTCGAAATCCTTGTCGTCGTTGTACTGGTTAACGTTGGGCATGACCACGATACAGGGAACGGCCAGGCCGGCTGCCACCAAACTGTCGGTGGATTCATAAACGGCTCCTTTTCGAATCCATGAAGTCTCGTATCCACGAGCCCCGTGAAGGAGGTAAAACACGGGATACCGCTCCAAGTCCTGATAATAATCGTGGGGGAGATAGACAATCATGCGCCGTTGGGAAGGTCCGGGGACGCTGCAATCGTAGGTGACCTCTTCGACGAGTCCCTTTTGCTCATAGCCCTTCTTGTAGGGAGAACCCGCGTGATAGCTGGGTGCATTACGAAATCTCACTATGCCGCAGGATGGCATAGTGAGAATCATTAGTAATAAGATAATTAACTTTCCTTGTCGCATCATCAGGCCTCAGGAGCCATGGTGGTGTAAACGTTGGTGACATCTTCGTCGTCCTCTAACAGGCCGATGAGTTTTTCGAGGGTGGCGCGCTGCTCGGCGGTCACTTCCTTCAGTTCCACGTTGGGAATCTGTTCGAAGCCGCCGGATACGAGTTCGTAACCTTTCTCTTCAATGTATTTCTGAATCTGGCCGTAAGCGGAATAGTCTCCGTAGATGGAAATCTCCACCGTCACGTTCTCGTCCTCATCTTCCACTTCCTGCTTGAAGACTTCTTCAGCGCCGAAATCAATGAGTTCGAGTTCCAGTTCTTCCACGTCGATGGGTTTGGCGGGATCTTCCTTGATCCGGAATACGCACTTGTGGTCGAACATGAAGGCCACGCTGCCGCTGGTCTGGAGGGAGCCGCCGCACTTGGTGAAGTAGCTGCGGACGTTGGCCACGGTACGGGTATTGTTATCTGTGGCAGCCTCTACCAGGTATGCGATGCCGAAAGGACCGAATCCTTCATAGACGAGTTCCTTGAAATCACCGGTCTTGGCTTCGGTGGCCTTCTTGATGGCGCGCTCGATGTTCTCCTTGGGCATCTGCTCGGACTTGGCCTCGGCGATGAGGGCGCGGAGGCGGGGATTGCCGGTAACTTCGGCACCGCCCTGTTTCACGGCGATGGTGATTTCCTTGCCCAGTTTGGTAAAGGTCTTGGCCATGTGGCCCCAGCGCTTCATCTTGCGCTCCTTGCGGAATTCAAACGCTCTTCCCATAATTATTCGGCAATTTCAATACGGTTGATGTACTTGTCGATTTCCATGGCTTCAGGGGCGGCAGCCCACTGGCTCTTGATTTCCTTGTAGAAGGAGAGGGCTTGTTCTTTGTTGCCGGCGGCCTCAGCAGCGATGCCGGCCTTCAGGAGATAGGCGGCGGCGAAAGCGTTGTCCGTGGTCTTGGCGGCCTTGGTAAAATAATCGATGGCGGTGGCGTAGTCCTTGAGTTCTACATAGCAGTCACCGATGCAGGCCTGTGCGCGGGCAAGCATGACAGGATCTGTTCCGTTGTACTTCTTGAGGTAGCTGATGGCTTCCTCATAGGCACCGGTGTGGAGCTTGGCGACACCGGCATACATATAAACGGCCTCGGGAGCCTTGGAGCCGTACTGGGCGATGATGTCCTCCAGACCCAGGTCGTTGTTGTCTCCGCTCAGGGCAAGCTCATACTCGCCGGCGTCGAACCAACGCTCCGCGCGGGCCATCTGGTCCATGGCTTGCTGCTTCTTGGGCTGCAGGATGAAACGGTTGTAGGCCAGGATAGCCAGGGCAATCAGCAGGACGGCGATGATGCAGCCGTAGATGATATTGCCATACTTTTTGAAAAATTCTTCTGTTTTGGAAACGGCCTCAGCCATGTTCTGCTGACGTACCTCTTCCTCGGTTTTGGTTACTTTTGCCATAATATCTATTGTTTTTAATTAGCTTTTGAGCCTGCAAATTTACAAAAAATATTATATATTTGCAATCTATTAAAACATCTCCCATGCCTTCCTTGAAGAAAATAGTAGTACAGGACTTCCGGAACATCTCTTTCCAGGAGTTGGACTTCAGTCCCAATGTCAACTGCATCAGCGGAAACAACGGGGAGGGGAAGACCAACTTGCTGGACGCCATCTACTATCTTTCCATGACCAAAAGCGCTTTTCCGGCTCCGGACGCCGTCAACTTCCGATATGGGACGGAAGGGTTCACCTTGGGCGGCCACTACCTGATGGGGAATGGGCTGGAATCCCGTTTTGCCCTCAAAATTTCCCGGGAAGGGAAGAAACTGGTCCGGGACGAGAAACCATACACCCGCATGGGAGACCATATAGGAACGCTGCCCGTCGTGATGGTCTCTCCGGGGGATATAGCCCTCGTGAGTGAATCCGGGGAGGAGCGCCGGCGTCTTTCCAATGCCGTCCTTTCGCAAATGGACCGGGAGTACCTTGCCGCCGTTCAGTCCTATAACCGCCTCCTTGCGCAACGCAACCGGCTGCTCAAGGACTTCACTCCCGACCATGCTCTCCTGTCCGTCATCGATGCTCGCATGGATGCTCCGGCGGCCGCCATCCATGAGGCGCGTGCCCGTCTGACAGAGGAACTCCGGCCTGTGGTGGCGGAGTATTACCGGCTCATTTCCGGAGGGGGAGAAGAGGTATCTATTGAGTATAAAACGGATTTAACAAACTGCACACTCACAGATGTTTTTGCATCTCACCGGGAGCAGGACTTTAAGTTACGCTATACGACGTCCGGCATCCAGCGGGACGACTTTCTTTTCTTGATGAACGGTCATCCCATCCGTCGCGCCGGTTCCCAAGGGCAGCAGAAATCATTTCTGGTTGCCCTCAAGTTCGCCCAATATGAGATTATGAAACGCTCCTACGGTTTTGCTCCCATGCTCCTGCTGGACGATGTCTTCGACAAACTGGATCTCGGGCGCATTTCCAATCTGATCGGTATGGTCGCCGGATCGGACTTTGGCCAGATTTTCATCACCGACACGGACTCGGCCCGCCTTTCGGGCATCGTGGACCGTATGACGGACGACCGGGCCTATTTTACGGCCTCGGCCGGAGTTTTTACCAGGATGTAGGAGATGGCCGTTCAGATTCATAGGAAGGAGGCCATCGGCATGGAAAAGGTGGTGGAGGATTTCATCAAGTCCATGAAATTGGCCGCCGGGCTCAATCCCCAGCGCATTTTCGCCGCCTGGGATGCATGTTCCGGTGCCGGTCCGTTTACCATCAAGCGTTTCTTTCGTGGCGGGAAGCTCTATATCACGCTCAGTTCATCCGTCATCCGCAACCAGCTCTATTTCCAACGAGACGCCCTCATCGAAAAAATGAATGCCTTCCTGTCGGAAGACACGCTTTTTACCGCCGATAACCGCACCGTTGGCTTTGTTCAGGAACTTATTTTGAAATAGCTGAGAATCGACCGATTTTTTTTCGTACATTTGTCCTGCTCGCCGTCAGGCGGCTGGTTTTCTATGCGAATCTGTGTCATCGGAGGGGCCAATGTGGACATCACCGCCACATCCGGCCATGCTTTTCAGATCGGTGATTCCAACCCCGGGACCGTACAGGTTTCCTGGGGAGGTGTTGGGCGAAATATCGCCCACAACCTGGTACTCCTTGGGGACGATGTGGAATTGATCACCATTTTCGGTGGCGGCCTTTTCGGCCCGGTCATCGAGGCTTCCTGCCGGGAGAGCGGCATGCATACCAGCCATTCGGAGATTGCGCATGAGGGAACCAACTCCTTCTTCGTGTCCATCAACAACGTTGACGGTGAACTCGTGGGCGGGGTGGCCGATATGAATGCTACGGAGGGGATGACCCCCCAGTGGCTGTCGGCCCGACTGGAGACCATCAACGGGGCCGATGCGGTGGTGGCCGATGCCAACTCGTCGGCCGAAGCGCTTGCCTTTCTAATCGACAACTGTGTGCGGCCGCTTTTTCTTGACGCCGTCTCGGTGGCGAAAGCAAGGCGCATCCGCGCGGCCGTAAGGCTGTCTGTCCGGAAAGCGTTCTTCGCCCTTAAGTGCAACGCGCAGGAACAGAGGGAACTGGCTGGCCTTGAGGAGGCCGTCATTCAAAGAAAGTATATCAGCCTGGGGGCCGAAGGTCTCCGCGTGGAAGAGGAGGGGCGTGTGTATGCGTTCCCTGCACTTCCGTGTATCGTCAGGAGCGTCACGGGCGGCGGGGATGCCCTTCTGGCCGGAATCGTGCACGCCGGCCCCGGTGCGTCCGTTGAAGAATCAGCCCGCTGGGGTCTCGCATGTGCGCGTTGTGCCGTGGAAAGCCCGGACGCCGTGAGCCATAAAATAAAGCATTTGAAAATATGAACAAGTATCTGGACCTGTCGCCCGAAGTGGCAAAAGCCCTTGCGGAAGGGAAACCCGTCGTTGCCCTGGAATCAACCATCATTTCCCATGGAATGCCTTATCCCCAGAATGTGGAGACGGCCCTGAAGGTGGAACAGACCATCCGGGAGAACGGTGCTGTCCCGGCTACCATCGCCATCATCGGCGGTCGGCTGAAGGCGGGGCTCACGCCGGAAGAAATTGCGTATCTGGGGAAAAAAGGCCGGGCGGTGGCCAAGGCTTCCCGCCGCGACCTACCCGTTCTGGTGGCGCGGGGTGCGGACGGGGCTACTACTGTCACAACGACCATGATCATTGCCCACATGGCCGGCATCAAGGTCTTTGCGACCGGCGGTATCGGCGGCGTGCACCGCGGTGCGGAGACCACCATGGACATATCGGCCGATTTGGAAGAACTGGCCATGACGCCGGTAATGGTGATCTGTGCCGGTGCAAAGAGCATCCTGGACCTGGGCCTTACGCTGGAGTATCTGGAGACCAAAGGGGTTCCCGTCATCGGCTATGGGACGGAGGAACTGCCGGCTTTCTACACCCGCAGGAGCGGCTTCAAGGTGGATTACCGGATTGATACGCCGGAGGAACTGGCATCGGCCTTCCGGGCCAAACTGGAGATGGGACTCCAGGGCGGCATGCTGGTGACCAATCCCATTCCGGAGGCGTATTCGATGGATCCTCGGAGAATCAATGCCGCCATTGACCAGGCTATTGCCGAATGCAATGAGAAGGGTATCAAAGGGAAGGAAACGACGCCCTTCCTGCTGGCCCGCATCAAAGACCTTACAGGCGGTGATTCGCTGGATTCCAATATCCAGCTGGTCCTGAGCAACGCCCGTCTGGCAGCCCGGACGGCCGCCCTTCTCTGATTGGCCCCGGATTATTCCGGGCAGCGGTTGCAATACAGGATGGCACCTTTGACAAGAAGTGCAATTACGCCGATATACAGGCTGACGGAAAGAATGATTTCAAACATGGCTTGATAAGTTTTGTGTTTGCAAAACTACAGGCCACTTGCGCCAAACCATTGCCCAAGATATTTTTTTTATCGCCCAGGTATTCTAAAGCCGGAAATGGTTTTCAATTATGAATGACCTCTCGGCTCTCACTAATAAAGCGCCCCTCCTGGTCGGTTAGACCAATCTTATTCTTATACGCGGTGTGACTGTCTGGAAGGAAAGACTTGTTAATCACGAACTGTTGGAACTTTACCTTGTCGAAGACGAGCGTTTCTGAAACTTCGCTAAAGAAGTTATCTTTCAATTCGGCATGCGACAATATGTATTTGAGGAGGTCAGGCTGCAGGTTGAGTGCATCCTCAACGATTTTTGCTTTGATGAGTGCGCCATCGTCCATGCAGTACTTGGAGTCGTTTCGAAGAAGGGCCTCGAGTTCGTGATAAAGGTGTAGGTTGTCCATATAAACAAAACGTGATTTTGCGTTTGTTTCTTATCTTACAAATTTAATGTTTTTTCTCCATAATTTAGGGAATAAAGTGTAAGAGAGTGAAAGTGAGAACGAAAAATGCCCGACCGAAGCCGGGCAAAGCGTATGCTTCAGCACATAGAACGCCGACTCAATGTCCGGGTCCCCGTAGGAATAGTCCGTGCGGATCTTCTGCCCGGGCAGGTTCTTCTCGGCAGCCAGGTACAGGCAATCGGCAATGTCGTCCGATTCCGTGTGCCCAGGGAAGGAATAGGCACACCAGCCCCCTGAATTAAAGTGGAGGTGAGCGGACTCGAACCGCTGTCCAAACGTCGCACCAGGCGGCTTTCTACATGCTTATCCTTCCTTTGGTTTTCGAGGAAACCCTGCCGGAAGGCGGGCGAAGTTTCCCTTAGCCTTTAAGTCTTAGCCGGCTTTAAAGGCGTCTGCCGGAGCAGCCTCAAATGGATGATACCCCTTGATCGGCCCTTAAGAGGCGGAAGGTCCGAGGGATACTCGTCGGCGGCGCAGCCTTGGCGTCGCGGATTAAGCTAATTGGACTTGGCCGAATTAGGCAGCGAGTGCATAGTTGTTGTTGGCAACTGTTTTTTTGGAATCTGCGTTTTACGGGACAGGTTCCGAGGCCCGACATGCTTACCGTCCAGCATCAGCGCTGTCAAAACCAAAACACCCCCAATGGTTGAACGTGACTGCAAAGATAGGAAAAAAATCAGTCTTTTCTATCTTCGTCCGGCAAAATGCGTCTTGCGCCGATGTAACGCATCATATAATAGGCCTGGGTGGATTCGCTCTCCACGACACCGCCGGAGGTGGAGGCGTGGATGAACCGGAAAGAGCCCCTTTCCTCGTTGACGGATACGACGATTCCCACATGGCCGATGTGACGGACGCTTCCACGCTTGCCGAAGAACACCAGGTCTCCCTTCTGGAGGTCTGCGTAGTTGGCCACTTCACGCCCTTCGTTGAACTGGGCCCCGGAATACTGGGTGAGGTTGTAGCCGAAATGCTTGAATACGTAGCGGGTAAAACCGGAGCAGTCAAAAAGTTTGGGCCCGGAAGCCCCCAGTTTATAGGGCGTTCCGAGGAAGGTGCGGGCATAGGCGATGACTTGGTCGCTCAAAGTCCCTTCGCCCTCCTGGATGTCTTCCCGGGCCGATTGGGTTGAGGAAACTTTCTGGGAGGAGGGATCTTCGGACGTGGCATCCTTTTGTTTCTCCGAATTGCTCTTGGGCGTATCCACGATGCCCACCTCGCGGGTGAGCAGGGACTCCGAGGAAGAAGTGATGGCGGCTTGGTTTCCCTGGCGGAGCGTACTGCAGGAAATCAGCACCAGGCAGGCCAGGGTATATATAGTCAGTTTTTTCACGCTGCAAAGATATGCAAAAATCGTGACAAAGTGGGGGCACCCCTTCCGGAGCGCCCCCAAACAACCAAATTATTAACGCAGCCACCCCTTGTGGCCGTTGATTTCACCGCTGGTCTGAACATCTTCCAGCAGATGCAGGATGTAGCACGAATCGATTCTGAGAACCTTTCCTTCCTTCACAACCCGTCCGGGCGAGAGGATGACACCCCATTTGAGGTCTGGCTCCGTCGTCTGTTTGAAGGATAGGATGTCATCCTGTACCAGGACGCTGGACGACGGGCGGTAAGTTCCGCCATCGATTTCGGCCGGATACACCTCGAGGATATAGCCGTCGTTGTCGTATTCCGCGACTTGCATTTCGGCCGTATTGGTGACAATATAGGGATGGGAGCCCAGGCTATGGGCAAAGGGGGTATTCCGTTCAATGGTACTGCCGACCCGGAAGAGTCCTTCGGCGAAAGGCGTCCCGTCCGTATTGCCGATGAGCCTGGCCTGTACTTGCATGTACCGGTACCGGCCGTCCGAGGTTTTTCCCATCAGGCGCCCTTCGGCCCCGACGACTCCGTGAACGGTGAGGGTAAAGTTCGCGAAAGGATGGAAGAGCCGCTCTCCGCTATGCCGGTTGGTGACGGTAGCCAGGAGGCTCACTTTGCCACCGCGATGCTTGGAAAGGCTTCCCAGTGCAGTCTGGCCGATATTCCAATGGATGCTGCCGCCACGGACGGAACCTTTGAACAGGTCTTTGAAATCGTCATCCGCTTCGGTGTTGCCGACGAATACCGCCAGGCCGCACAACGCTTCGGTGGCGTCAATGTTCTCCGTATCGACACGCCCGTTCACATAGCCGGAGGGGAGGGTGAGATACCCTTCCAGCAGCGACCAGTCTTCCAGGTCCGTCTCACTGGCAGGAGTAGCCGGCCAATGGCTGAACGGATCCACGCTCAAGATCCGGACCTGAACGGCCTCCACGCCAGACGAACTATCTTTGGGCCGGAGGGTCAGGATTCCGATTTCTGTCCCACCGGTGGCGGGATAGCCTGCGAGGTTCCGGACATAGAGGTCGGAGACATTGCTTCCGAGGTGCAGGCTGCTGGATGAGACGCTGCAGTCGGGAGCGAGCAGTTCGGCATACAGCGGCGCGTAAAGCTTGTCTCCGGTGGCGGTATCGGCTGATGTGGTCGTCAGTATCGTGCTGCCTCCCAGGTAATGCCATGTGAGCGGATTTCCGCCGAGTCCGTCTTGCCCGTCACGGGCGGGAGAACCGTCCGGATTGGCGTAAAGAACTGCCGTACCTGTTTGGATTACCGGGGCTGATGCCACTCCGGAGAGGGTGGCCGTCCGGCCTGTCGAAGTGGTGACGGTGATGGTGAAGGAGCCAGGCTTGAGGATGCCGGCATAGCAGGATGCGCCGGAGGCTTGGAGACGCACTCGGTCGGCGCCGGATGTTGCCTGGAACGCGTTGATTGTCTCTCCGTCCGATAGTCCGCTGACGGTAATGAGACCCCGCTGGGCCACATAAATGGGTTTTTGAGCCCAGCTGACGACAAGCGGATCGGCCGGCGGGGGAGGAGGTACGGCGGTTTTCACGCTAATCTTTATGCGGTTGGAGGCGTAAGTTTTCCCGCCTGTGGAATAGGTGGCTTCAATCCAGCATGCTCCGTCGGAAATGCCCGTAATGACGGCCCCGGAGATGCTTGCGATTTCCGATACGTCAGTCCCGGTTTCACTCGCAAAGGCATGGATGGAAGAGGAGCCGGTCACATTGCCGCTTCCGTTGAAAAGGACGGTTACCGTACTGGTTTCGCCTACAGAAATGGTGGTGGGATCGACCGAGAGCGTGATGTAGTTGGGATCGCCCGTAAAACTGACATTGACGCTGGCGCTCAATGTTTCTCCGTCCGGCGCTTCATACTCCGCCTGAACACTGTAGGTGCCTTCTTTTGCAGAGGAGACATGTCCGTTATCTGTGCTGACTGCCGCATCCAGGCAACTCCATGAGACGGAACCGGTAACTTGATTGTGCCCGGTGCGCGATCCGTTGACAAACGTGTCGAGCCAGGCCTGGAGACTGACGGTTTCACCGACCATCCTGGGCTCGGGGTTGCTGGGCTCGATGGTAAGGGTATAGGAGATGATGTCCGCTTCCGTCACGGTAAAGGAAACGGTATTGGACATGACGCTTCTGGCTACCCAGGTACCGCCGCAGGTGGCATACATTTCATACGACCCCGTTTCGGTGGGCGTCCACTTTCCGTCTTTTCCGATGATTTGGTAGTAATGTTCTGAGATGATGTCGTGTCCGTCATATGGATTTACGCCGAACCGGCCCTTTCTCAGGTGATAATTCGTGAAATCTTCGCCCATCATATCCCTTCCGTCGAGGCTCAGGGAAAACTGGAGCGTCTCTCCCAGTTTAATCGAAGCGGGAGTGACGGCCAGGGAAAGAATCGGTTCGGGACCCAGGCAGGAAAGCCGGATCCTGTCCGTGAAGGTCCCGTTTTCATCTTCTATGCTTGCCCTGACATATCCGTCCCCTTCCCGCAGGGCGACATACCTGCGATAGGAATAGCCTGCATTGTCCCCGGTCTCTTTGAAAGTGAGGTAATTCTCTGGCGTCCAGGCTTCGTTTGTCCAGTCGGCGACGCGGGTGTCGGTATAGACGAAATGCCCCGTCGTTTTCAATTTTCCCTTTTCATATCTGTCCTCCGCTTTCTGCAAGAAAACGAGGATATCGTCGCCGATGTACACGGCATCGTCGGATGCCAGAACCTGATATCTGTAATCTGACCAGGACAGACCGTTCTCATGTTTCCAGTCATCGAGGATGGTTCCATCCGGCAGGTAGTCCACTTTCCAGGTGTAGCGGCAATTCCGGGTGATGGAAAAATCCGAAGTGGCATTCTTGCCCAGATAGCTGCGGTAGGTGATGACACCGTCGAACTTTTTCCTCCCTTCTACCTTCACCTCCAGGAAGGTGAGGCGCTCTTTGAGGACCGACAGGGATGCGTTGTCGCCGCTCTTGTCGGAAGAGGCGGTAATGGCGGGTACCGTTCCTTGCTCATTTTCAGGAATATAGAATACAAAGGATCCCTGTTGGAGTCCTCCGCCGGATTCCACCTCTTCGTCGAAGGTATCGGCCGACGACCGGGCAATGCTCACGCCGAAGGGCGTGAGGTGCCTGTTCATATTACGGATCCGTACGGAGGAAATGGCTCCGTTCCAACGGACATGCAGATCTACGGCAAGTTTGGCCACCAGCCGTTTGACCGGGATGTCCGTGTGGGCCGGATTGTCGGCATCGTAGTCCAGTTTTCCGGCCATGGGAAGGCCGGTTTCGTTAATGCTGCCGGGACTTTCCGTGTAGGCGGGAATGTCGTAGGTCAGCCCGGAAAGGCCGGAGGTGTGCTCGGGCAGGGAAGCCCGCAGGTCTCCCATATTCACCAGGGCATAGATGCTGGCCTGCGCTTCCCCGCCAAGGTCCAATCGCATCCCGGTGCGGCCGGTATAATAATCTGACACAATCAGCGAGCCATCCTCTACGGAGTAGGCGGCCAGCGTAACGCTGGTTATTTTTGTTTCGATGTCCGGATCGCTGAGCACCGATTTGGTGCCGTCGGTTTTGAGATCTTCGATGCAAAGGGAAACCGGTATGCCTTTTTGAACTGGATCTTGGACTTCCTCCCGGATGCAGGAAAGGGCGCTTCCTGTCAGGAGTATGCCGGCCCCCAGCATCAGAATGTGTTTTACCGCTTGTTTCATGGCTTATGAATTTTCGTTCACGTCAATGTTCCTGTCCCAGTCACCGGTCACGGCCGAAAATTCCGCTTCCAGACTTCCCGGAATCCACTGCTCCGGATCCGTGGATCCGAGCCGGGTAAGGGTGCAGCGTACCTGGAAGGCCGTATTCCGGGTAATGGCAGGCTGTCCGTCATCCTTTGGCAGCGTCGCTTGGTAGAAATAGGTCTTTCCTTCCAGTTCTGTTTCCAAGACCAGCCGGGTACAGCGGGGACCCGTCCAGACGGAGTCGTGCGAATCGGCCTGGAGGGGAAGGGGATTGGGGAAGAAATAGAAAGAGAGGTTCAGGCCCGCCGTCCCGTTCTGTGGGAGAGACCGGTCCAGATCCCTTTCTGAGATGAAGCGGTCCGTGTCCCGGTCTTCTGCCAGGCCGGCGGGATGGTGCCACCCCATGGCATTGTACCAGGATTGCTGGGAGGATGACAATTCTTCTATCTGGAGATCCCTGGCGTAAAATGACTCGGGATAGACATTGGTCAAGTAGATGTGTTTGAGTGTCAGCTGTTTTGCACCAAGGGTCGGGCTCTCAAAGCGCCGGGTGATACTTACAACCGTTATCTTTGAGACCAGCCGTTGCAAATGCAGGGTGATTTCCGTTTCGGGGCTTTCTTTCGAAAGGACGATTGCCAGGGTGCTTCCGGCCATCAGCATGGACCCTGTTCCATTGTCGGAGAGACGGGCTTTCAGGGCAAGGAAACGGCTCATGCTTCGTATGGATCCGGGATCTACGCTCTCTGGGTAATTGGCGATGGCACAGACGTCATAGACGCCTGTGCGAAGGGTTTTTGTAATCTTGTCGTCGCTTTCGGCCGTCCCCATGGCTGCCAGGCTTCCGGTACTTTTTTCGAAAAAGAACCAGGCCCAATGGTGAACGGGCTGTTCGTGTAATTCGTATTCGAGTCCGCTCATTTTGGTGGTCGTACCCTCTGTCCCGGAGACGGTGAGGTGCACGACGGCGATATCGGACGGAGGCGGACCGGAAGGGCCGGGATCCTCTATCTTACAGGATGCAAGCAACGCGACACCCATCATTAAAGGAATCAGTTTTTTCATAGTCGTTTGTATTAAAAATGATAATTCAGATCCTCCTGACTCCACCCGCTCACCTTAACAGCCACTTCCATTTCCTTATAGTCGATGACGACTTCCACGTCCGGAAGGTTTTTCTCCTCCCAGGTGATGCCGCCCTGTTCGTAGAGAACGGCCCAAAGATCAATGGTTTGGATGAGTCCGCTTTTCTCATAGATGTCGGGGCGGCCGTACAGTTCCATCCGGAGGGCATGGTCGGCCTGACGGGGGAGGCGGAAGTGGAAGATACCCATCTGGGTCTCTTCCGGAGCGAATTCGAAATAACCCCGGATCGGGGTGCCCGTGAGCACCTCGATCCCGCGGGTATTTCCGCTGATCAGGATGTCAAAAGGAAACTGTCCGCCGGTTTCGGTGTAAGATTCTACTCCGACGAAGCGTACGGTTACCTGGGCATAGTCTTTCACCAGCTCTACCGGAACCAGGAAGGATTCCTGTTCTGTGGGAGCCTGATAGGCGAAACGGAAGAGCGGATCACTCTCCATCCCTATGGGAATAATCCACTGGGAGCTGTTCTCCAACTTGTTCTGCTGGATTCCCATGACTCCGTATCCCATGACCGCTTCCTGTCCCCGGATGGGCATGTAGAACTCCTGCAGGCTCACGGCCCGGACACTGGTCGTGTCTGTGTCCAGCAGCAGGCCTTCCGGATAACTGTACGCAGCTATGATGATGTTTTCATAGGAGTCGAACAGTTCGCTGTTCAGGAGATCGAAAAACATGAACCGGGGGCAGGGAAGTCGGTCCTCCAGGACGAGGGCCCTGCAGGAAACGAGCGGGAGTAACATGGCTCCCAGTACAGCCAGCCGGATTGAGGTACGCATTAAAAGTCGTAGGTGATGTTTGTGTTTCCGTCCGCCCAGGGATCCACCGTGATGACAGGTGTGATTTTTCCGCTGGTTACTCTTTCTCCGGGATTGTCTGCTCCCGGCATGGTGATGGTGATATTTGTAATCAGATACTGTTTGTTAGGCTCCAGCTGGGGCAGGTCGAAGGTATAGTAGGTGTCTTTGTCAATGGCCGTATCGGAGAAGGTGCTGCTCTTGATATGGGCCTTTAGGACAAGGCCGGTCATGACCGGGCTTGTAATATCCGTGTCGTGCGTCCCGTTCTGGGCCTGAGTGGCACTGTTGGGATAGGCCAGATAGGAAAGGCCGATATCGACCTGCCCTCCGTTGACATCACTGCAGATTTTATTGTAGTTCAAGTCATATGTCATTTCCGGGGCTGTGGCGGCATAGGTGGCCTTGCTGTACCAGTTGGCCATATTCGAGAAATAACTGGTTTCCGCGAGTGTATAGGGAATTCCACCGTCCTTGACACCATAGGGCGCTTTACCCACTACATTGACCAAATAGACGTCCTGGATGGAGAAACTGCCGTTTTCCAGTGTGGTGCCCTTGAAATCGACCGTCACTTTTTGTAGGACAATCTTGGAAGTGAGCCGCTTTACGTTCACTGTCGTTTTGCTTTCTGTCGGAGTGACGGTGTTGTACGGTTCCACCTTCACCTGGTTCTTGCCTACCATGATCAGTTTGTCTCTGGTATTTTCGGACAGGTCGTTCAGCTCAGAGTCCTGGGGCTCTTCAAAACTGCTCGTTTTCGTGAAATTGAGCCGTTTGCTGTTCAGGACGACATACAGTGTCTTGTCACCGGTCTTGGCCGTAATCTTGAGTTCGGTAGCGGGCGTGTAATTGTCCACATATTTAGATGTTTCCAGTTTCCCGTCGGAAGTGAAGACAAACAGTTGAACAGTTTTGATGGCATTGTCATCCAGCGTCGGGGACTTGGTCTCGGTGAACGGAGTCTTTACGACGACGGAAATGATGCCGGTCGGTCCATCCAGCGGGGTGGAGTCTTCAATTTCCACGACAGGCGTTTTCTGGCAGGAGAGCAGGGAGGCAAGCATGCTTGCCGACAAAAGGAAAGAACAAATTCTTTTCATAATTGTTTTTTTACTTTAATTGTTAATGGGTAAATGTTGATAATGTTATATTTCTTCTTCGTTTGTATTGAGTCCGTAACGCTTAATCAGCGTATAAATCTCCGGATCGAGATTGCCCCGGAAAACATAGGAGCGGTCCTCCCGGCAGGCATCCAGATAGCACTGGACGGCATTCTGGTCGTCTTCATTGCGCGCGTACAGCAGGGCCAGCATGTAATTCACCTGAGGTGTCCGTTCCAACTTCTGCAGGATGGCCATGGCCGATGCATTGTAGTCCAGGGAGACATAGGCGATGGCTGTGTTGAAGTCTTTGTATTCCCGCAGGTACTCAAGCGCTTTCGGGTAGTCCCGGTCCCTGAGAGCGGCCACGCCTTTCATGTAGGCGCTATCCAGTACGGTGGTATGGACCGTGTCTTTGACCATCCCTTTCCGGTGCAGGTAAAAATCGAAGCGGACGGTCCTCAACCGCGGGTACAGATTTTCCCGAAGATAGCGGTAGTATGGCTCGGTCTGGAGGGCGGCTTCCCGACGGTCTGGGTCTTCCTCTTGAAGATGGCGCATGTAGGAGCGGACGTCAGAAGGGGAGAGCAGCGAATCCTGATCCACCAGCAGGGAAAGCATATCCCAGTTTTCGCCGTTGGAGCGGGACCGGAAGCGGATGTCCGGGAAAGAGGTCTTCTGCCTGGAATAGCGTTCGCGTCCCATCTCGTCCACCGTCACGGCTAGTCCTTCGAGGCGCCGGACGGAGTCGCGGTATTGCCGGATGTACTGGCCGAAATAGTCTGCGACGGAGCCGGCCCGTTTTTCAGAGAGTGCGTCGTTCGCTTTTTCCGTCCCTTCCGGTGAGGCCGATGCTGCAATGACGATGGAATCCATCTCCAACTGCTGGTTGTCCAGAAGTTCGCAAAGATTCCGGCGAATCCGCCCCAGTTCAGTGCGGTTATGTCCCATGTCGGGATTGATATCGGCCTTTCCCGTCTCGAAATCCACATAGCATGCCGTGTTGGCCGACACCTGTCGTTCCACGATATGGGACAGGTACCGCTGGGTCCCGTCCACGAAGGCCGACAGGGAACTGATATAGAAAGTGAGCGGCGCAGATCGCTGCATGGCGTAGATTTTCCGGTCGGCCTCGTAAATGTCTCCGGAGAGGACGATGTCCACTTTCCGGAGACGGGGACGGGTTTTGATGGTTTGGGTATAGTGGTACACGAAATCTCCGTCTGAATTGCGCAGGACGGTGTCCAGCCGGATGCCTTCCGTTACGATGGGCGCTTTCACATATCGGGCGTACATGACACCCCGTCTCTCTTTCTTCCGTTCGTTGTACCGCCAGGCAAAGCGGTTGGTATAGTGCTCGATGATTTCTTTTTCGTGCAGGCCCCAGCGTGATTCGAAGGAGGCGGCCTGTTCTTCGGTCACGACCGTGGAGTCGCATTTGAAACGGTACAGGTCGGGCAAGTTCCGCTGGATGAAGATTTCAACATTCCGCAGGTTCACAAATGCGAGGGAGTCGGTGATGATGCTGGAAAGGTATCGGTTGTACAATTCGTAACCGCGGATCTGTTTCTTCCGGTAATCTTCTCCCGTTATGAATACGCTTTCCAGCCGCAGGGAGTCCTCCAGCATGAACATGTCGGGATAGAAACGCAGCTGCCATTTACTGTCCTGCATGGATGCCGGCACGATGACCTCGAAACGCAGGTCGATCCGGCCGTGCCGCTCGGCCACATTCCGGAACCGGGCCGTGACCACGGCGGCATCCAGGACGTCGGTGGCTACCATTTCACCAGTTTCATCGTCCCGTACGGCCTTCATAATGAGAACCTTCCTTCCGTCAAAATCGTGTACGGTAAGGGTATCCCGGCGTGTTTCCGCGATGACTCTGCGTTCCTCCTGAATCTCGTTACGGGACAGGGCGAGGATGGCTGACAGCTCCTGCTGACGTACCGCCTCTATCTTTTTTCCGGGCCCGCAAGAGAGGAGGAACGCCGGAATCACCGCCACGGATACCAGACAAGTGATGATGCCGTGTTTTCTGCTCATTTCTCTCTCTTCAGAATATCAATTGTATGGCTACCCGTGCGTCGGGAAGGACGAACACTTTGCCCCCTTTCTCCTGGATGACACCGCAGGATGGACAGGAATAGACCGTATAGTCTTTCCAGCCTCCCCATATTCCGGCGCCAACATCCAGGTTCCAGTGACCGGACAGCATGACGGAATAACCGCCCCACAGCCGTCCGCCGTAGGCATCGGCCTCTTCCGTCTGCCGTTTGATGACGCCTCCCACGTTGTAGACCCGGTAGCATGCGTCCATTCCGGCCCACCACCCGGAGTAAACGTGCCAGGGCCACCAGCGTGCGCCGCCCCAGACGGTCATGAGGCGGGCCTGAAACTGTTTTTCAGGATCTTCCTTCCGAAAGGTCCATGGATTCAGGGCTCCGCCTGCGTGCAGTGACACATTCTGGCTGACGGCAACGGAGGCGTCTGCATTCAGGGCGCCCAGGGTGAGCCAGTCCAGGCAGTCCGTGCTGACGGAAAAACGCTGTCCGGCGGCCGGTATGGCCAGGGTGACCAGCAAAAGGGCCAAAAGGGTTCTCCCGACGGTTTTCATGGCTAATAATCTCTTTGGGCATGCATTCTTTCTTCTTCCCGGGGAAGGATTTTTACGGTCCGTGCGATGACGTCTGGCGAGACCCTTTCTTCTCCGGACTGGGTGATGTACCTTCTCAGGCGGAGCCGTCCGGTCACTTCGACCCAAAGACCCTTCTGGATGTCGTAAAGGTTCAACTGTGCCCCGTCCCTGCTCCAGATGGAAACATTGAACCAGGTGGGTTCGGATACGGAATTGCCTTCCTTATCCACTCCGCCATACTCGGTGACGACCGAAAAGTTGCAAACGCGGCTGTCATTGGGAAAAGAGTTTACATCGGCCCTCCCGACAACTCCCCGCAATTGGATTCGATTCATGAACTCCATGATACTTTGTGTTTTGATTGCTTGTCATGGACCGGCCTGGCGGTGCGTGATGTGTCCGCTCCGGTCCGGGTGCAAAGTAAATGGATGAATCCCTGTCCGGCTCCCGAAAAGGCCGTCAGGAGTGTGAATATTGACGTTTTTTACGATTATTCTCTCTTTTGACCGTTGTTTCAGCAGAAAAACCGAAAGCATTAAAAATGTTTATTACGATGCGGGTTTTATGTTGTTCCAGCAAAACGTCCGTTTTTGGGATTATCTTTTTTACGAAACTTGGATAAGCCAATTCTCCTTTGCATTTTTGCCCCAAAAGAGAGAGAACGATATGTCCTACAGAATCGAAGATTTGGCCCACCCGGTGCACTGTCAGTGCTGTGGAAGGATCATTCTGTACGGTCGGGCAGACAAGAAGTTTTGTTCCGCCGTGTGCAAGAACCGCTGGAACAACCATCGGAAAAACCCCGACCCCCGCCCGGTCGTCAAGCGTGTCCTGCGCATACTGGACCGGAATCACAACATTCTGGATAAGCTGCTTAAGCTGGATATCCGCACCCTGGACCGGCTTACGCTGTTGAGCCTCGGTTTTAATATGGAGTATGCCACTTCCTACAAAAAAGCAGGCATCCATCACGAGTACGCCTGCTTCGACATCCGCTATGAACTGACGCCAACCAAGATTAAAAAAATTGTCCGCAACGTCGTTGACGACCCTGCGGACAATCATTCCAAGGAAGAGGAAGAGGCTATTTGGCCAGCTTGCTCTGCGGATCTTTGAACAGGATCCAGAAGAGGATGGCCACGACCAGGGCATAACCGGCGAAGATATACCAGGCTGTGGGCCAGTTGGCGGGTGTGTTGAAAACATCGCAGGCATCTACTACGGCACCGGCGGCCAGGGTACCGATAGTGGCGCCGAAGCCGTTGGTCATCATCATGAACAGGCCCTGTGCGCTGGATCGGATGCTCTTTTCCGCGTTCTGTTCCACATAGAGGGAACCGGAAATGTTGAAGAAGTCAAAGGCCATGCCGTACACGATGCAGCTCAGGATGAACAGCAGTACACCGGGCATTGCAGGGTTCCCCGCACCGAAGAAGGCGAAGCGGAGCACCCAGGCAAACATCGAGATGAGCATCACCTTCTTGATGCCGAAGCGTTTCATGAAGAAGGGAATGAGCAGGATGCAGAGGGTTTCCGAAGCCTGAGAGATGGAGATAAGCGCGTTGGAGTTCTTGACGGCGAAGGTGTCGGCCAGGGCCGGATCGGCGGCGAAGGAGCCCAGGAAAGTGTTGGCATAGCCGTTGGTAATCTGGAGGGAAGCGCCCAAGAGCATCGAGAAAATGAAAAAGATCGCGAACTGCGGGTCTTTGAAAAGGGTGAATGCCTTGAGTCCGAAGGCATCTGAGAGGCTCTCGTTCTTCTTGGTTTTGTCCACGGGGCAGGCCGGCATGGTGAGGGCATATCCGCAGAGGATCAGCGAAAGAATGCCGGAGGAGATAAGCTGGGTATAGCTGTCCTGCATGGCGACGCCGCCGATGTGCAGGAAGTTGGTCACGAGCATGCTGCAAATGAAGCCCACGGTGCCGAACACGCGGATGGGCGGGAAATCCTTCACGGGGTCCATGCCTTCCTTGGCGAGGGCGTTATAGGCCACGGAGTTCACCAGAGCGATGGTCGGCATGAAAAAGGCCACGCTGAAACTATACAGGATGAACAGGGGAGCGAACTGGACCGCGTTTCCTGCGCTCATGCAGTAGAAGCCGGCTCCGGCCATGAACAGGCCCGCGAAGCCGTGGCACAGGGACAGCACCTTCTGGGCTTCCATCTTCTTGTCGGCCAGGATGCCCATGAGGGTGGGCATGAAGATGGAAACGATGCCCTGCATGGCGAAGAACCATTTAATCTGGGAGCCCAGGCCGATGTTTCCGAGATACCGGCCCAGTGAGGTGAGATACGCACCCCAGACGGCAAATTCCAGAAAGTTCATCAAAATGAGTTTCAGGGTGATGGGTTTGATCTTAATCTGCATAGTTATTGTAGTGTAATTGTCTTCGTATCGTACAAATATACGAAATTTTCCGTATTTTTGCAGTAAGAATAGTAATTAGATGTTCAATTTCAAACGCACCGCCACAGACCCTGCCTCCCAGGCACGTGCCGGCGTCATCAGCACGGACCACGGTGAAATCCAGACCCCCATCTTCATGCCGGTGGGCACGGTCGGGTCGGTCAAGGGCGTATATCACAAGGACTTAAAGCAAGATATCAAGGCTCAGATTATCCTGGGCAATACCTATCATCTGTACCTTCGTCCCGGCTTGGACACCCTCCGCAAAGCCGGCGGCCTGCACTGCTTCGAGCATTGGGACCGTCCCATCCTCACGGACAGCGGTGGTTTCCAGGTGTTTTCCCTGGCTCCCATCCGCAAACTGACGGAGGAAGGTTGCAAGTTCTCTTCCCATATCGATGGCAGTAAGCATATCTTTACCCCGGAAAACAACGTGGAAACCCAGCGTATTATCGGGGCCGATATCATCATGGCCTTGGATGAATGCTGCCCGGGAGATGCAGACAAGCGCTATGCCGCCAAGTCCCTTCATCTCACACAGGGATGGCTGGAGCGTTTTGCCAGGCATTTCGATGAGACGGAACCGCTGTACGGTTATTCCCAGGTGATGTTTCCCATCATCCAGGGCTGCGTGTATCCGGACCTGCGCCGTCAGGCCGTGGAACATGCCTTGCGGCTGGACAACGACAACCGTGGCGGTTACGCTGTGGGGGGGCTTGCCGTGGGGGAGCCCACGGAGAAGATGTATGAAATGCTGGAGGTTACCTGTCCGCTGCTTCCGCAGGACAAGCCCCGTTACCTGATGGGCGTCGGAACTCCTGCCAACATCCTGGAAGGAATCGCCCGCGGCATCGACATGTTCGACTGCGTGATGCCTACCCGTAACGGGCGCAATGGCATGCTCTTTACCTGGGATGGTATCATGAACATGCGCAATGCCAAGTGGACGGACGACTTCGGTCCGCTGGATCCTTTTGGAACTTCCTTCGTGGACAGTTACTATACCCGGGCATACATCCATCACCTGTTTATCGCCAAGGAGATGTTCGCAGCCATGGTGGCCACCGAGCACAATCTGGCCTTCTATCTGGATCTGGTCCGCACGGCCCGGGAGCATATCGTCGCCGGTGATTTCACCGCCTGGAAACAGGCCGTCCTTCCCAAACTGTCGCAGCGCCTATGAAGTTACAAGGACCCCAGAAACTGGATTGGTATATCATCCGGAAGTTCCTGGTCACGTTCTTCGTGGCCCTGGCCTTCCTGTCGCTGCTGATCGTCATTTTCGACATCAGCGAGAAAATCGAGGATTTCGTCCGCAAGGAAGCCCCGCTGAAGGAAATTGTCTTCGATTATTACCTCAATTTTGTGCCGTATTTCCTGAACCAGTATTCACCCATGTTCGTGTTCCTGACCGTGATATTTTTCACGTCCAAGATGACGCAGGACTCGGAAGTGGTGGCTATCCTTTCCAGCGGGATCAGTTATCATCGGCTCATGGTCCCGTATTTGCTGTCGGCCCTTTTCATCGCCCTCCTTTCCCTGACGCTGGGCCAGTGGGTCCTGCCTCATGCCAATGCGACGCGAGTGGTGTTTGAACAGAAGTACAATCCCTGGCGAAAGGTGAAGATGGGCCATGACATGCATTACAAATTGGAAGACGATCATTTCGTGTATCTGGAGAGTTTCAGTGCATACAACACTACTGCCTATAATTTCACCCTGGAAGACCTTTCCGGCGGCCAGCTTCGTTCCAAGATAACGGCCGAGAGTGCCCAGTATGACACCGTGAACGGCGTCTGGAAACTCCGTAACTGGTTCATCCGCGATTATGACGAGGGAATGGGGGATCATATCCGTTCCGGCCGGCAGATGGATACGACCCTCAGCCTTACCCGGGACGATTTCTTCCGCAATCGTTATACCATCCAGGAACTCAATGCCCGCGAACTGAATCAGCTCATCGAAACCCAGAAGATGCGGGGTGATGCTTCGGTGAACATGTCCCTCATCGAGAAGAACAATCGCGTTTCACTGCCGTTCAGCACCATCATCCTGACCATCATCGGTGTTGCGCTCTGTACCAAGAAAAAACGGGGCGGCATGGGCTGGAACCTGGCGGCGGGTACTGCGCTGGGCTTCTCCTACATCCTGTTCATGCAGTTCAGCGAAATGTTCGTAACAACGGATACGTTGCCCGCCGGCATTGCCATCTGGCTGCCCAACTACCTCTACACCATCATCGCCATCATCTTGTATATCAAAGCTCCAAAATAGATGAAAGTCAAGATTGTCAACCACTCTCCCTATCCTTGTCCGGCCTATGCCACCGAACAGAGTGCCGGCGTGGATCTGAGAGCCAACCTGGACGCTCCCGTGGTTCTTCGCCCCCTGGAGCGCACGCTCGTGCCCACCGGTCTTTATATAGCCCTTCCCAAAGGTTATGAGGCCCAGGTACGCCCGCGTAGCGGTCTGGCTATTAAGTACGGCATCACGGTGCTCAATTCTCCCGGTACGGTAGATGCCGACTACAGGGGAGAGCTCCGTACCATCCTCGTGAACCTGAGCAACGAACCTTTCGAGATTGTTCCCGGCGAGCGGATTGCCCAGATGGTAATCGCTCGTCACGAGCAGGTGGAATGGGAAGAGGTGGACCAGTTGGATGAGACCGTACGCGGAGCCGGAGGTTTCGGCTCTACGGGAAAATAACCCTGTTATTCTGAACGAAATGATGAATCTATGAATATCAGCGAATTATATAAAATCTACCAGGCTTCGTCCGGTGTCAATACCGATACCCGTACCATTCGGGAGAATCAGCTTTTCGTCGCCCTGAAAGGGGAGAATTTCGACGGAAATGCCTTTGCCCTCCAGGCTTTGGAAGCGGGGGCCTGTTGTGCCGTGGTGAATGACTCCGTCGAAGCCGAAGATCCCCGCCTGTTCAAGGTCCCCGATACGCTGGAGGCCCTTCAGGAACTGGCTGCCTGGCATCGCCGCCAGCTGGAGATTCCGGTCATCGGCCTTACTGGGACCAACGGTAAGACTACGACCAAGGAACTGATCAGGACGGTACTGGCCGCCAAGTACCACGTAGTGGCTACGGAAGGCAACCTGAACAACGATATCGGCGTGCCGCTGTCGGTCCTGAAGATTGGCTCCGACGCGCAGATTGCCATTATCGAGATGGGGGCCAGTCATCCGGAAGACCTCCGGCCGCTGCTTTCGGTCGCTCAGCCCACTCATGGCCTTATCACCAATGTGGGGATGGCCCACCTGGAGGGGTTCGGTAGCTTTGAGGGCGTGAAACATGCAAAAGGGCTGCTTTACGACTGGCTGAAGGTGCACGAGGGCATCGTATTTGCCAATGGGGATGACGCTACGCTGCAGGAAATGCTGTGGGAACGTGGGATGAACTGCATCGCCTATGGTCGGAAAGGCGTGGAAATCCTTCCTTCTTCACCGGAGCATCCCTTCCTTCGTATGGCTTTCCCGGACACGATGCTGGAAACGCATCTGGTGGGCGCCTATAATGCCGCCAATGTCCTGGCCGCTCTCAAAATAGGCTGGTTCTTTGATGTCCCGGAGGCCGATGCACGCGCTGCCGTTTCCTCATACGTTCCTTCCAATAACCGTTCGCAACTGGTTAAGACAGACCGTAATACGCTGATTGTAGATGCTTATAACGCCAACCCCTCATCCATGGCGGTTGCCCTGGATAACCTCGCTCTGACTGAAGGCCGCAAAGTGGCTCTTCTTGGGGCTATGCGCGAACTGGGCGCCGAGTCGGAAGCGGAGCATCGCAAAGTGGTGTCCCGGCTCTCCGGCACGGAAGCGTATCTGGTCGGTGAAGAATTTATCCAGGCAGCCGCCGGCACCGGAATCCGGGCTTTTGCCAATTCGGACGAGTTGGCCGCTTATCTGCAGGAACATCCTTTGCAGGGATGCGTGGTGTTGGTGAAAGGTTCCCGCAGTACCCGGATGGAGAAGGTTATAGCCTCGCTTTGACAATCACTAGGCGCGTGGTCCAGGCGATGGCGCATCCCATGGCCAGGCCATAGCAGATTCCCACCAGCACATCGCCCAAGAAGTGGGCGGCCATCATGATTCGGCTGCACGAAACCAGTACGGCCCAGAGGAAAACGCCCCAGCCGTATGTGCGATAACTGTGTTTCGGATCATTGAGACGGAATCCCAGATATGAAGTACAGGCGAAACCGAAGGTATTGGCGGCATGTGCGCTGAAAAAGCCGTACAAATGGCCTGTAAGTCCGTACGGGGTACGTACTCCGTTTGCAATCATCCAGGAATTGTAGCAGGGCCGAAGCCTTTCGAATCCCGCTTTTACCAGGTTGCAACTCTGGTCGATGGCCACTACCGTCAGGATGAGGGAAAGAACCACTACCAAGCCTTTCTTCCAGCCCAGTTTCCACAGCATGAATACCATGACGATGCCATAGGCCGGAAACCAGAATTTGATATCGGACAGCATGAGCCAGAAGGGGTCCCAGGCGTGCGTTCCCAGGTTGTTGATCCACAGGGTGGTCTGCTGGTCCAGTTGTATGAGGCCGTCGAGGCTCATCGGGTGAGGGCTTTCCAGAGTTCTTCTTTGAGTTCGTTCAGCCCGGTCTGTGCAACAGATGAGATGAAGACATGGGGGATGTCGGCCGGAAGTTTCTTTTCAATTTTGGCCTTCTGCTTTTCGTCAACCAGGTCGGTTTTGGTGACGGCCAGCACGCGGTCTTTCACCAACAGTTCGGGATTGTATTCCTCCAGTTCGCTCAAGAGCACTTTATAGGCCTTGGCGACGTCCGGTTCATCGGCTGCGACCATGAAAAGAAGGACGGAATTGCGTTCGATATGCCGGAGGAAGCGCATGCCGATGCCTTTCCCTTCGTGGGCTCCTTCGATGATGCCGGGGATGTCGGCCATCACGAAGGAACGGTCGTCATAGTAGCGTACGATGCCCAGATTGGGCTCCAGCGTCGTGAACGCGTAATTTGCGATTTTGGGTTTGGCCGATGTGATGGCGGCCAGCAGCGTGGATTTTCCGGCGTTGGGGAATCCTACGAGGCCCACGTCGGCCAGTACTTTCAGTTCCAGGATGAACCAGCCTTCCTCACCGTCTTCGCCGGGCTGGGCGAAGCGCGGGGTCTGGTTGGTGGGGCTCTTGAAATGGTCGTTGCCCCAGCCGCCCTTGCCACCACGGCATAAAATGAATTCCTGGTCTTTTTCGACCAGTTCGGTGATGACCTCTTCGGTTTCGGCATCCTTGACGACTACGCCCTGGGGCACTTCCAGGATGATGTCGGCCCCGTTCTTGCCCCGCTTGAGGGCTTCGGCGCCGTTCCCTCCGTTTTCGGCGCGGACGACCTTGCGATAGCGCAGGTGGATGAGCGTCCACAACTGCGGATTTACCTTGAGGATGATATGGCCGCCCCGGCCGCCGTCTCCACCGTCCGGCCCGCCTTTGGGAACATATTTGGCCCTATGCAGGTGGGCGCTTCCGGCCCCTCCGTGCCCGCTGGCGCAGAAGATGCGTACGTAGTCTATGAAGTTCGATTCAGCCATGATGTCATTTTTTTTCGATGCAAAGATAGGGATTCTTTCAAAATATGCCTATCTTAGAACCAAATATCTTTTTGCTATGAAAAAACAGATTCTTTCCGTATTGAGCCTTCTGCTCATCGCTTCGGCTACGCTCTTCGCCCAGGAGGACCAGTGGGCCGGTCTTGTCAACGAAGACCCTCAGGAATTCTCTGTCAGCGGGGATTCCTTCACTTACGGGAGTCATGTTTACACCATGACCAGCTCTTTCAACCTCAAGAGGAACGCTATTGGATCAGGCAAGGTTACTTTCACCAACGTTCCTTCCGGCTTTGAGGAATTCAAGACAGTTTATCAGGAGTTTCTTGGCAAGACCCCTCACGGTGCCGCCGCCATGGTGCCTATGGCCATGGAAATCTACGGGCGGGACCGCGAAACCGGCAAGAAGTGCCTGGAACTGCTTTGCTACAGTTCTTCGACGGTTTCCAGCGCCCTTTCCATCCTGGCCGACAAAATCAAGACGGGGGACAGTTACGCCCAGCGTTACCTTCCGGCTGCCTGCCTGGACGGCGCTTCCTATACCAATGCCTATTCGCCTTCCAAGCCTTATACCATCAAGATGAAACCCAGCGTCAACAAGCCCCGGGAAATGTGGAGCGGTGACGTTGTATTCTATATCTATCTGGACGGAACCGGCGGCTGGGACACCACCCAGCGCTCGGTCGAGGTCGCCTGGCCTCTGGAAAGCGAAGAAGGTCTGTTCAAGGCTTTCAATTTCCCTGCGCTTTATACGCAGTGCCGCAACATCCGCGGAGGCAAGTGGCAGGGCCTGGATTAACGACGGGACCACAGCAGGGCCGCTTTTACTGCTACCCAGGAAATATGGCGTGCAACCTCGTCCGGTAACTGTTTATACGGGACGAGGTTTTTGATTTTCTTGTTGAGCTCGTCCTGTTGTCCGTTGCCGTCGATGTAGCCATCGGCCATCAGTGCGGTCATCCAGTGCAGATGTTCGCCCGCGGCCATATGTTCCAGAAGATCATAGGTCTTGTCATGGACAGGGTAGTGGTCCGGATGTTCCGCATTCAGTTCAACCGGAATTCTGTCGGCCACTTCGGGGAGGGTATCGCCGGCCAGTTGCATCAGGGTATGAGCGTAGAGGCTCCGGCCAATTTCGCCAGCCTGTTTCCGCATGAGCTCCTTGTGCTTCCGGAGGAAGTTGCCAGGCTGACGGCCCTCTGCCTTCAGGCGTTTGCTCCTTTCTTCCCAGGTTTCCCCGATAGCGCCCTGGGCGCGGAGGATATCTGCATATTGCTCTGACTGCAGTTTGAGCCTCTTTCCAGTGACCACATCCAGGTTCCAGATATTCTGTGGCAGACCGAAAGGATGGATGACCGAGATTCCTTCCGGACAATAGCTCCGGTTGTAGAATTCGATAAGATCAAGCATATGAGGGTCTGCCTCCCAGGCGTTTACAAGGATACAGAGTTTCGATAGATCTTTTCCATATCGGGCGGCTTCCTGTAACAGCCGGACGGCGATTTCCACATTGCGGTGTCCTTTGTCCTCCGTGATGACCACATAATTGAGCGAGGGAAGCATCATGGCGAATTCCAGCCAGAAACGGGATGACCCCACAGAGACATCGGACCAGTTGATGGACGCGTCATAACGCAGGGCAGGGGTGCGGTTCAGAAAGTCTCCTTTGAGGGAGTCGATGTGCGAATCATAGACATTGAAGGTATTGGATACGGGTTCCAGATCTTTTCCGGCAAAGGATCCGAACTCATAGAGGAAGCGCAGGGCCTCCTGTCCGGCTTCCCGGAAACCCAGCAGCAGGGCAGATATCCCCGAATTCACATAGCCCAGTGAGTGCCCTTCCTGGTCGCGCGCGATATCTACGAAATGGATGGGGTGCAACTCGGGTTTCTGCAGCTTCAGTTCCATAAAGGAGAGTTCTTCGGGATTCAGGAGACGGACGCGGTCCAACTGGGTGGCAAACAGGGAGTTATAACTGTTTGCGCGGGGCGTGTAGCAGATGGTCTTCGCCTTGATGCTGGTGTCTTCAGACAGGAGTTGAAGCATCTGGAAACTTTGATCTTCCTCTTCTGACAACAGATACAGGCTGCTACGGGGATTGCTGAACCAGGGTTGCAGCCTGTCCAGGCCAATGGCATGTCCCAGCGTGATTCCTTTTTCATAGTGGGGATGCTTTCCTTTGAGGAGGACGAAATCGTGGCTGTCCAGTTCGTCTTCCAGCGAACGCTCTTTTTCCCGTCCGAAAATGTTGGAGAATAGCTCTCCGATGGAGATTTCGGTGTGTTGGCTTTCCTTATCGGGAAATTCCACCAGAATGATTTCACCGCTTCTCTCGTTCTCTTTCTTCTTCTGTGCGAGGATGCTTTGGATCAGTTTCTTGGTATGGGGTGTCACACCCAGGAAAATGTGGTTCTTGTATTCAGTCTTCCTGCTTTTTCTCTCGTTGAGCAGCAGCCAGGTCTTGTCTCTCAGCGTCCTGGGCATGATGAGGATGACCATGGAAAGCGTATAGACGATGATGAAGAGGAAGATGGTGATGTAGGTGATCATCAACGCCGGCTCGCGGAAAATGACCGCAGCGATGATATCATCGAATACTACCGTGTGGCCGATGAACATTTCCAGTCCGGCTATAAAGGAAACCAGCGTGAGTTGAATCCAGTTGCCGTCCGTTACTGTGTGGGAAGATCGGGCGAGGAGAACCACGTGGATGGCCGTTCCAGCCAGCAGCAGGATGATGAAAATAAGTCCGATAATCCATCGGTTTCCTTTGCGGTTGAGATGCAGGAGAGTCTGCACGAAAAAACAAATGGCAACAAGCAGGATGAGAGCCCAGGCAATCATGAATGGTACGGAAACCGGAAAGTCAGGAGAGGCGGTGTGCATAATAACTGTGTCTTAACCATACAAAGATAACACTTTATTTCGAATATCAAATTTATCGAATAGCGATGTTAACATTTATGTTATTAGTAAAAACAAATATGTTAAATAGTTTGTATATTAGTGTTTTATTCTGTTTTTGTATTCTGGAGGAGATTCTCTTGCCCATTTCAGCAAAAAGCGCTAACTTTGAAAAGTGAACGGAAGTGTCCTCGTATGTGATTTTTCCGGCGTTTATGCCGCGGAGGGTTTCCTGCCGGTTTTGCAGGAGGAGGGGGCTATAGTGCTGGATTTTACCCGCCTTGAAGGGTGTTGCTGTTACTGCGATTCTGCAGCATCGGCCCGGATTATGGCTTCTCTTCCGGTGACGCTGCCCCGGTTGCGTTTTCTGGACAGTGGAGACTATCACTATATGAGCCATCTCCTGGCCATGCGGGAGAAAGAACCATTCCATCTGGTGCTTCTGGACCATCATCCAGACAACCAGGAACCGGCCTTCGGCGGTGTCCTCAGTTGCGGCAGTTGGGTCAAAGTCATGCAGGAGGAGAATCCGCTCATAAAAAGCGTACTTATGCTGGGACCGGAAGGCTGTTCGGAGGACATTCCGGAAGCGTGGCTGGAGGAGAGAAGGGGAGAACGCCTGTATGTCTCGCTGGACAAGGACATTATGGAGCGTTCCTGGGCGCGGACGGACTGGACGCAGGGTTCACATACGCTCTGTCAGGTAAAGGAGATACTCCGGCGCCTGCTGGAAGGAGGAATGGAAGTGGCGGCCGTGGATGTCTGCGGCGAACTCTCCGTCCCGAAAGGAGCCCTCGGAGAGGATTTAAGAATAAATTTTGAAACGAATACAGAATTGTACAAACACATAATCAAACATTTAAACGAATAACTATGTCAGAAGTTCAAATCCCGCTGGAGCAGCTTCAGAAAACCTGCCTGTATCCGGCTCATGTGGCCCTTCAGGCCAAGATGAGTCCTTTTGCCGGTTTTATGATGCCCATTCAGTACAACACCATCACGGTCGAGCATCTCGCAGTCCGCGAAAACGTGGGTATGTTCGATGTATCCCATATGGGTGAAATTTTCGTAGAAGGTCCTCAGGCAGAAGAGTTTGTGAATTATATTTTCACCAATGAGATCCGTGGTTTCCAGCCTGGTAAGGTTCTCTATGGGATGATGTGTTATCCCGATGGCGGTACCGTTGACGACCTTCTTGTCTACCGCGAGTTCCAGCCGGAGCATTTCCTGCTGGTGGTCAATGCCGCGAACATCGAAAAGGATTTTGCCTGGATTGAGGAGCATGCCAAAGGTTTTGACTGCAAGGTTACCAACGCTTCCCCGTCCTGGGGACAGATTGCCCTGCAGGGCCCCAAGGCCGAAGAGACCCTCATTCGGGTTCTGGGCTATCAGGAGGCAGCGTCGCTTGGCTTCTACGAGTTTTGTGACGTGCTCTATAAGGGAGAGCGTCTCATCCTCAGCCGCACCGGCTACACGGGCGAGGATGGCTTTGAGATTTACACGTCCAACGCCAATATTGTGGAAATCTGGGACCGTTTCATTGAAGCGGGCGTCCAGCCCTGCGGTCTCGGATGCCGGGACACCCTCCGCTTTGAGGCCGGTCTGCCGCTGTATGGAGATGAACTCAGTCCGGAAATCAGCCCTGTGATGGCTGGCCTGGGCATGTTCTGCAAATATGAGAAGGATTTCGTAGGCAAGGAGGCTCTCCTGGACCAGAAAGCCGGTAATCTCGTCCGGAAGCTGGTGGGCATCGAGATTGAAGACAAGGCCATTCCGCGTGCCGGATATCCCGTGGAGACTCCGGAAGGGGAGGAAGTGGGCATGGTTACCACCGGTTACCATTCCATTTCTCTGGATAAGAGTATCTGCTTCGCCTTGGTAGACAAGGCTTGCAGCGCCCTGGACACCCCGCTCTGTATCCGTATCCGCAAGAAAGTGTTCCCCGGCAAGGTGGTCAAAAAAAGATTCTATCAAACTAACTACAAAAAATAAACAAAACTATGTCTAAAATTATTGAAGGGCTCAAGTATTCTGAGTCGCACGAGTGGGTGAAAGTAGAAGGCAACATCGCCGTTATCGGCGTTTCTGATTTTGCCCAGGCAGAAATGGGTGATATCACTTATGTGGATATGCCCGAGGCCGATGATACCGTCGATGCCGGTGAGGAATTCGGTGCCCTGGAGAGCGTGAAAGCTTCCTCCGAACTCATCAGCCCGGTCTCCGGTACCGTCGTGGAAGTGAACGCCGAACTGGAAGATGCTCCTGAAAAAGTGAATGAGGATGCCTATTCCGCCTGGATCATCAAGGTCGAGATGTCGGATCCGGCAGAATTGGACGCCTTGATGGATGCTGCTGCGTATAAAGCCCAAATCGGCGAGTAAGTTATGGCCCAACTCCCTTATCTTCCTCATACCGAGTCGGATATCCGCGCCATGCTGGACCGGATTGGCGTTCAGAAACTTGAGGACCTCTATAGCGATGTGCCTTCCGAGTTCCTGAAAAAGGGTGCCTATGCCCTGCCGGACGCTCTTTCTGAGCAGGAAATCCGAGACTACTTCGCCTCCTTGGAGGCGATGAATGCCCGCCTGAAGGTGTTTGTCGGGGCTGGAGCCTATGACCATTATACCCCTGCGGTCATTCCTTATCTGTGCTCCCGTTCGGAATTCCTTACGGCTTATACCCCGTATCAATGTGAGATATCGCAGGGTACGTTGCGCTATATCTTTGAGTATCAGAGTATGATTTGTGAGCTCACTGGCATGGATGTGTCCAATGCTTCCATGTACGACGGGCCCACCGCAGCGGCCGAAGCCATGAAAATGGCCATCGCCTGTACCCGCAAAAAAACGCGCGTACTGCTTTCCAAGGGCCTTCTGCCGCATGTGATCAAAGTGGTGGAGACCTATGCCAAGTTCCATGGTGTGGAAATTGGCTATGTTCCCGTGATGGATGGACAGACCTGCATCAACTGCCTCAAAGCGGAACTGGCCAAGGATGATGTGGCTGGCGTCATCGTGCCGTCCATCAACCGCTACGGCATCATCGAAGACCATAGCGGGTTTGCAGAGGCCGTCCATGCCAGGAAGGCCATTCTCGTGGAATACTGCGATCCCTCGGCCCTGGCCGTTGTGAAGACCCCTGGAGAATGGGATGCCGATATTGCCGTGGGCGATGGTCAGTCCCTGGGTCTTCCGCTATGCTATGGCGGCCCCTATGTGGGGTTCATGGCCGTGAAGAAGGAGCATATGCGTAAGATGCCGGGGCGTATCGTCGGTCAGACCGTGGACAAGGAAGGCCGACGAGCCTTCGTCCTTACCCTTCAGGCCCGTGAGCAGCATATCAAACGCGAAAAAGCCACGTCCAATATCTGCTCCAACGAGAGCCTGATGGCCCTCTGGGTTACCATTTATCTCTCCCTAATGGGTCCGGAAGGTCTCCGGGAAGTGAACCGGCTCAGCAGCGACGGCGCGCATTACCTGTACGGCGAACTCCTCAAGACCGGACTGTTCGAGGAAGTGTTCCCCGGCAAGCCGTTCCTGAAAGAATTCGTCCTGAAGTCCAAGCAGTTCCCGGGCCAGATGCAGAAACGCCTCGAAGAGGCCGGCTTCTTCGCAGCCCTGGACACCGAAGAGGGGTATGTGAGTTTCTGCGTTACCGAAAAACGCACCAAGGCCGAAATCGACCGTCTGGTGCAAGTGATCAAGGAGGGTTAGGCTATGAAATACTACGACAAACTCGTTTTTGAACTTTCCAAGGAAGGCCGTACCGGCTATTCCTTGCCTTCGAATCCGTATCCGGCCGCCCCGGATGTGCCGTCGGCCCTCCGCAGGGAGGCTCCGCTCCGCCTTCCCGAGGTGAGCGAACCGGATGTGGTGCGTCACTACACCAACCTCTCCCAGATGAACTTCGGCGTAGATACCGGCTTCTATCCGCTGGGCTCCTGCACCATGAAGTACAATCCCAAGATCAACGAGGAGATGGCGGGTCTTGCCGGATTCGCCGGCTTGCATCCGCTTATGCATGCCGGTCTCACCAAAGGCGCGCTTAAGGTCTATCAGGAGATGAATAAGGCCCTGGCCGCCATCACCGGCATGTACGCCTTCACTTTTGACCCTTGCGCCGGAGCCCATGGCGAACTCACCGGTCTGATGATCATGCGCCAGTACCACATGAACAGGGGAGACTACAAGCGTACCAAGGTCATCGTTCCCGACAGCGCGCATGGAACCAATCCTGCTTCTGCCGCCGTCTGCGGATTGGAGGTAGTGGAGGTGAAGTCCCTTGAAAATGGTCGCATTGATGTGGAGGCCCTGAAACCGCTCCTGAACGACGAGGTGGCCGGTATCATGATGACCAATCCCAATACGCTGGGACTGTTCGAGACGGAAATCAAGACCATCGCGGAACTGGTTCACGGAATCGGCGGCCTGCTCTACTATGACGGAGCCAACATGAATCCGCTCATGGGTATGGTCCGTCCCGGAGACATGGGCTTCGATATCATGCACCTGAACCTGCACAAGACCTTTTCTACGCCGCACGGCGGCGGTGGGCCCGGTTCGGGTCCCGTAGGTGTCGCCCAGCGCCTGGAAGACTGTATCCCTGACCTGAGGGTCTCCGGTTTCCACGGTAACTTCGGTGTCATTCTCCGGGCCTATGCCTATATCCTCTCGCTGGGGAAACAGCATCTCAGGAAGGTGGGACAGTATTCGGTTCTCAGTGCCAACTATATCAAGGAATGCCTCAAAGACTTGTACAAACTCCCGATTGAGGGTGTCTGCAAACACGAATTCGTCTTTGACGGACTCATCAACGACGGTGCCCACGACGACGTCCCCGGTGCCACAACCCTGGATGTTGCCAAACGGTTGCTGGATTATGGTTTCCATGCTCCTACCATCTATTTCCCGCTCCTGTTCCATCAGGCGCTGATGATCGAGCCTACCGAGACCGAGTCCAAGGAGACCATCGACGCGTTCATCGATGCGATGCGCAAGATCGCCGGGGAAGCCGCCCGGGATCCCGAGATCCTTCACGGTGCTCCGCACAATACGCCTATCTCCCGTCCGGACGAGACCACGGCTGCCAGAAATCCTATTCTGAAATATCAGGAAAATTAGGTATCTTTGCGGCTACTTATGAAAGAACGGACCCTTCATACCATCCTGGATGGCTTCCAGAAAATGGAGCTTCAAGACCTCGGGAACATCCTGGGAAACGACTTGAGCCCCAAGATGCGGAAGTCCCAGCTGGTGGACCAGTTGCACACCTACCTGCGCGGACAACCGCGCAGGTGGATGTCGCATCTGTTGGAGAGAGATGTCCGTCTTCTTCGAGACTTGGTCCATGCGGGACCGGATAAGATTCAGTATCAGGACTTTGCAGATTATCCGTCTCTGCTGGAGGTGACTGGTCTTGTGGAATATGACGACTCCGATGAGAATTTCCATAAAGTCTGGATCAGCCGGGAGTTGTACGAGATTGTCGCTCCCGAAGTGGAAAAAGTCATCCGCCACGGCGAGAAGAGCGGCCAGTACGAAGTGGAGCGCATCGGCTTGGGTTATCTGAACCTGTATGGAATCCTGCCTACGGACCGTTTCGTGGATCTTCTGATAGACTGGTACAAGGAGGCCCACGGAGCGGATTACGCACAACTGACCCGGATGCTCCATCAGAGCCCTCTGGTGAAGATGTACCGTTATCAGGACGGTTGGGGAGACTATATGTGCTCTCCCTGCGTGGATAACGTGGACGAAGTCTTTACGCTCCGGGAGCAACTGCATCAGCGGGAATTCAAGGTTTTTACGCCGGCCGATGCCCGGGAAGCCGGTGCTGGTGCTCCTTACTTTACCGTCGGCATGAAAACGCCCGAAGGCATGCGTCTGGAGCAGCTTTACCGCCGCCTGGGATACGAAGGTTTCGACCTGGTGAAGGCGGAGCATGACACTTGGATGGAGGCCCAGTTTACGGCGGCTCAGAATGATGCTCTTTTTCAGCCCCTTGTCGACAGTCCGCTCTATCTCGAGTTGAACGACGAGAGTTGGCTCTCTTGCTGTCGGATGGTACGCGAGTATGCCGACAGTGTTCCCAAGTGGTTCTTGAAGGGACACAGCGCAAAAGAGGCGAATCTGTTCAAGGCCGACTGGGAGGCCTGGTCGCAACTCCCGCAACATGAGAAACCGGAAGGGGAGGAGGAGTATCCCAAGTGGACCATGCCCGAGCCGACAATCTCCGACGGATTCGCCGGAGAGATGTCTTCGAAGGAGTATCCTATGGGTTTTGCCATTCCGCATGTGGCGCCAAATGATCCCTGTCCCTGCGGAAGCGGGCTCCGTTATTCCCGCTGTCACGGAAAATACCTCTCTTAAAATGGTCCCCGATGAACTTCTGATCAAGCCAGTGGCCTATTACCGGGGCTCTTTTGGAACCAAGTTCGGCATTCCCCGCCAAAGTTCCCTGGCGCACACTATACGAGGCCGGATTGTGTTCACCAAACCTTATCAGGTTCCCGAGGCTATGCGGGGACTGGAGGGATTCAGCCGTATCTGGCTGGTGTGGGGGTTCTCGGCCAACAAGGCAGCCAAAGGGGAGTGGCAGCCTACTGTGCGTCCACCCCGACTGGGCGGCAATACGGCCATGGGCGTGTGGGCCACCCGTTCTCCTTACAGACCCAATCCGCTGGGTTTGTCCTGCGTGGAAGTGGAAGCCATTGAGGGAATGGAGATTGTCGTACGCGGGGCCGACCTGATGGACGGAACGCCCATCTACGATATCAAGCCATATGTCGTTTATGCTGACAGTTATCCTGAAGCCCTTTCGGGTTTTGCTCAGTTGGCACCAATGGCCAGTTTGAAAGTGGTCATTCCGGAAAGCCTTCCCTTTACTGATGAGCAGCGGCGCCAGCTTGTCGAAGTCCTTTCACTCGATCCCCGTCCGGCCTATCAGGACTGCCCGGACAAAGAGTACGCCATGCCCTTCGACGGGGCAGATGTCCGTTTCCGGGTAGAAAAAGGCGTATTGACGGTGACAGGTTATTGCTCGTTGCGGAACTGAGACGGGCTCAATCCTGTTTTTTTCTTGAAGAAACGTGAAAAATAGGATTGGTCGGCCAGACCGGTCCGGAAAGCAACGTCCACGATGGGGATGCTGGAGTCCTTGAGCAGTTGTTTGGCCAGATTCAGGCGGGCGATTTCAATCCAGTCAATGGCGGTTCGATGCGTGTGGTTCTTAACAGTCTTGTTTAGGTAATTGGCTGTAACGTTCAGCAGACTTGCATATTCCGAGACCGACATGGGAATCTTATTCCGATCAAAGACCAGTTGCAGGAACTTCTCTGGTACGATAGCGATTTTCCCGCCGGGGCGGAGCTGGCCGAGAATCAGGTCCAGACCGCTTTGGAGGAAGGCCTTGTCCTTGTCGTCATAGGCAACCAGCATTCGTTTCATGAGCGAGCCCATGAAAACGGCGTCCTCAAACCAGAAACTCTGCACGACGGGATTCTGGGTGCGAAGTACAGGGTAGGAGGGGTCCTTCAGAAAGTCGATGGTAAAGCTTCCGTTGAATCCGACACAGTTCTTGAAATGGTGGATGTAGATGCTCTTGTGCTCAGGGACCAGGATGAGTTGGCCGGGCCCCAGAAGATACTTCTTATTGTCAATCTCGATCAGCGCCTCTCCTTCCATGAAATAGGCAAAGAAAAAAGCAAAGGCGAGATGGTTTGAGAGCCGCATGTAACAGCTTTCTGTCTGATTCTGCTTCTCGATAGGTTCAATCCCGAAAAACGGGCTTAAATTTGATGTTTTTTTCATAGTCGGCTTAAAATTCAACATCCAGTCCAACGGTAAAGGCAAAGTTTCTTCGGTCGGGTTTCCGGTGTGTAAGACGCCAGAATGCATCCACACGGAGGATGCGGAAAATGTTGGAAATACCAATGCCGGCTTCTACATAAGGGACCTTGTCTATCGTATCAACATTGGTGACGTTCATCAGTCTGTAAGGGGCCTGTTCGTGGTTTGCAGGTGACAGGCTGCCCCAGGCAAAACGGACGGTCGCTACTTCTCTCAGATCCAGTTTCTTGATAAGGGGAATCTTCCCCAGGAAGAAACCGTTGAAATTGTGCTCATAGAAGCCTGTGAGCCAGCGGTCCGATACAAATTCGTAGTAATCCATGCAGGAATAGGTGCTCCGGTCCAGGAAGAAGGTCTGGTTAGCATCGAAGAGCTTCAGCATGGGATAGGGTACGCTTCCCCAGATGCCCCCCCCTTCCAGGAACAAATGTCCGAAACCGATGGCGGAGGAAGGCACGTTCCAGCGCAGGACGGCTGTGGCCTTTATGAAATCAAAGTCATCCCGGGTGATGCCTTTAAAACCCTTGGTGAAGTTGAGTTCCAGTGAGGGATACTTGGAGAAAAGATAAGTCTTGACGAAGAAATTGCGGTTAACCCGCTCATCCGGTGATGAGAAGCGCAGTCCTACATGCAATTTGTTCATGGAGAAACTGTCCTGGAGAAGGCCGTCTGAATTGCGGATGAAAGCTACATGCTGGTTGCTCCAGATGCGCTGGGTATTCCAGTCCAGGGTTGCATTCAACCAGTTGGCAAACTCATGCTCGTATATGGCTTCAAATGAGCGGACCATGCTCAGTTTCTCACTCTGTTTGCGTGCCAGGAAAGAGGAGAACATGTTCTGCGTGGAGAAGACGCTTCCACCGCCGAACTGCACATAGTCGTGTTTGAAGTCAAGGGTAAGCTTCCGGGTCTGCTCCCGTTTGAACATAATTTCAGCCATGACTTCGCCCTTGGGTTTCAAGTCCTTGAATCCGAAGGCGAAACGCCCGGTGAACCGCACTTTCTTTGAAAACTCCTTGAGTGTGCGGCCGCCTATCTGCATACGGAAGCCTTCCATGTCATTATAGGCGAAGGTCTGCGCATATCGGCCGAACTCCACTTTCCAGGGCTTGACTTCATAGTAATTGCCCGCAATGGTGCGGACAATGCCGTAGGTCCATTTATAGAACTTCTGCTGCTGGATGTGCTCCACCATGTCATAGATTCCCTGTTCGCGGTCGGTAAGGGCATAGGGTCTTGCCTGTTCCCAGTAAGCCTGGTCACCGACGATTACATCCCGCATGACCACTGTTTCCTTGGATGTGAGGGCATCGTGGTCGGAGACGGGTTCGAACCGGGGTGGTTCGTACACCATGTGTCGGTTGCCCATCAGGGAAAGCATGCGCGAATCATTGTCCAGGGTGATAGAGAAATCGATGAAAAGATGTTCTTCGCCATAAAACCAGCGGCCGTTTGGCAACCTCCGGTTTAGTATTTCCACGTTGATATTACGGATCCAGTTCACATTGGACTCTCCGGAAAGTGAGGCGTGGACGGAGCGGATTCCGAAATCCTGCGCATCAATCTGCATTTCTCCGTCCAGGGTGGGGGATGTAACCAGTTTCTTGGGATGGAAACGCAGGACATAGGTCTTCCGTCCTTCCACATGCAGGCTGTCCACCAGGAAATAATTGTAGAACAACTGCGATGACGCGGCGGCCGGATTGGGAATGACCAGGTTGAAGACGCCGATGCTGGGTTTGTAGAAATTGGTCTTGAGTAGGTACGAGCCGGTAAACTGACGCAGGAAATTATCATCTTCCAGGCCGGAGATGCGGCTGGCCCTCATCACTTCCCGGAGAAAATACGGCTCCTGAGAATGATAGACATCCGACACGTTCTCCGAAATGAGGGCGGGAATATAGGCCTTGCCGGTAATGGCCGATGTGTCCGAATACTGACGGATAAAGCCGAGGTTCCGGTTCAGCGCTTTCAGCCGCAGGAGGTCTTCCATATTCTGGACGTCGAACTCGATTTTTGTGTAAAGATGCGAATTCCAGTCCGGGGCGTTGTCAGGGTCGTTGATTTCCCGGCTCTGATCCAGTTTGCGGAGAATGGATTTGATGTAACGGTTGTCCGGCTTAACCAGGGATGCCTGTAGCTGCCTGGGGTCCGGCTTGAGGCTGAAGTTCACTTCGGAAAACACCCCCTGGGTGATATCCACGGTCTTGCTCTCGTAGCCGATGAGCGAGGCGGTGAGGGTGCGGATGCCTTGATTGCGCGTTTCCAGACTGTATCGGCCGTCCAGGTCGGAAGAAATGCCGATGGTGGTTCCGTCAAAATAAACGCTCACGAAAGGAAGGGCTTCCCCCGTTTCGGCATCGCGGACGGTGCCTCGGATACGCGTACTCTGAGCAGCGGCACAAACCACCACTCCCAGTAGCATGAGGGAGAGCCATACTTTTCGGAACATAAATACGAAAATACGGATAAAATATTAATTGTACAAGCTGGAGACGACGGAAAGAACGGTTTTAGCAGGCAAAATGCGTACGAGCAGCCCGACAAGCTTGTAATCCAACCGCGGAATGATACGGACAGCCATATGCTTGCGCTGCAATTGCTTGAGAATGGCGTGGCCGATTACCTCGGGCGCCATGCCGCCAAGTTCGTCATGTTCGATTTTCTTCAGGTTCTTTTCCATCCGTTCTTTGTAGGGAGATGCAGGGTCCGAACCGGCCTTGTTGATCTTACGGGCAGCCGTAAATCCGGTGGCAACATCTCCGGGAAGGACGCTGCAGCACTCGATGCCGGTTCCTTTCAGTTCCATGGAAAGGGATTGCGACAGGGACAGCAGGGCCGCTTTGGCCGATGAGTAGAACCCCTGGTAGGGGAGTTGAAGGATGGCCATGACCGAGGTAACGGTGATAATCCGGCCGAATTGCTGTTTCCGGAAAACCGGCAGACAGGCCTGGATGGTCTTGAGGGATCCGAAGTAAGTGGTCTCGAACTGCGCGCGGGCCTCTTCCTCCAAGGTGCCTTCCACCGGGCCGAAGATGCCGTTTCCGGCATTGCAGATAACAGCATCCAGGTGGCCTTCTGCCTTGACAATCTGCGCGACGACCGCTTCGGTGCCGGAGCGGTCATTGACATCCAGTACGACGGGGACAATCCCGTCCTGGGGGCGGTCGATGGTTCCCCGACGGCTTCCGGCATACACTTTCATGCCGGCGCTGGCCAGGAGATGGGCGGTGGCGGCGCCGATGCCGCTGCTTCCGCCGGTAAGAAGGACGACTTTTACTTCCATAATTCAGATCGCTTTATAAAATGGTCCGGGAGCGGCATGTCATAGACACTGCTCCGGAGGAAGGCCTTGAAGTCTTCGTCGGAGACGGCGTCCTGCTGCTCCACGGTGATGGTTTCGCCGATGCCCAGGCGCGGATGCGTTCCTTGTTTGTTCCCGACCTCGTGGAAGAGACGGCCAAAGCGGACACGGTAATCAATGAGCCCCAGGGCATAGTAGAACCAGGAATTGTGGTCAAAAAAACGGATGGGCACGACGGGAACGTGCGCCTTGCGGATGAGCTTGACGGCGGCTTCCTGCCAATCCCGCTCGCTCAGAATCCAGCCCTCCCGGGGCTTGAGGTCGGCTACGGCGCCGGAAGGGAAGAGGGCGAGGGGTTCCCCGTTCCGGATCTGCTGCAGGGCGGCCTTCACCCCGTTGATGCTGGTCCCGGTGGTTTCCCTTTTGGTAACCGTCGGATTCACCGAGATGAAATTGGGGGCAAGCCCGTAAATATACATGAGCATTTCATTCACCATTACCTTCATCCGGGGACGGACATGGCCGATGATGTCCACCAGGCATATGCCGTCCAAATGTCCGTACATGTGGTTGGAGATGGTGATGAAAGCTCCTTCTGGGAATTGAAGCCGTTCTGGGTTCCCAATCAGGAAATCCGTTCCTATCTGGTCCAGGATGCCTTTGGCGAAATCCGCTCCGGGGGGAATCCCCAGCTTCTCTACGTTCTCGTGTATTTGGTTCACGTGATAGATGCCGGTCACCCGCATGGCGGCCTTGTACAGTAATCTCCCCAGTCTTCCTTTGAAGACAGGGGACAATTCTGCTGCCTGTTCAGCACTGAAAACCATGTTCCTATTCCTCTTTCTTCTTGATGGGATCGATTTTCGAGAAATACTTGATATCCTTGAAGAAACTCACGAGATAGAAAATGATCAGCAGAAGGGCGACGGCCACAGCGATGTAGTCGAAGATGCCCACCATGAAGTCGTTATGGAAAAGCGTGAAAGGACGCTTCCATTCGCTGAACCAGGGAATATACATGAACAGTGTGTTCACGATCATCATCAGAATCCGGAATTCGGTGGGCCCGAGACCTCCGTATGTAAGTTTCATCTCTCCCTTGAGGTGGCAGTCGATATAGACATAGACGCTGAGCATGAAATAGGCGACCAGCGCCAGCATGGCGAAACTCATATTGACAAGAGGACTGGCTCCTACGCCGATGAACATAATGGTCTCATTGATGACATCGACGTTATGGTCAATGAAGAAGCCATAGGTTTTGCGCTGGGTGCCGCGGACACGGGCCAGACTGCCGTCCAATGAATCGCCGAACCAATTGATGAAAAGGCCCAGGTTGGCCAGCCACAACCACTGGAGGTTGAGGTTGGAAAAAGCATATCCGGTTGCTACGACGCAGGCACCGAGGAATCCTACGAAAGTAAGCATGTCGGAACTCACCCATGAGGGCATCAGTTTTGCCATCCCAATCAGGACTTTCCTTTCTATTTTGTTCAGGATAGAGGTTTGAATTCTCGCTGCTTGTTTGTTCTCTTCACTCATTTTCTTCATTCTCTAAATGATTCTTGCAAATTTACGAATTATTTTTCACTATCTTTGTTTTTATGAATAAAAAGAATCTCCAGATAGCCGCTTCTGCTGTCCTATTAGGACTTTTTTTCCTTCTTTTCTTCTCGGTCCGAGGATGTGTGAAGCAGCATAAGGCCCGTAAGGAGCATGAGGCCTGGCTAGCCCTCGGCCCCATCAAGAACGCCCCTGTCAGAATCTACGACGTCAAGTTTGCCCGGGAGTTCAACGACATGAACGATGTCCAGCTCCAGGTGGCGCAAGCCATCGGCGTTCCTCCGGTCGCAGACCGGGAGGCGGCGGAACATCTAAAGGAAAGGCTTGTCAAGCTGGAAGATACCGATACATATGTAGTGGATTCCCTGACACACTCCATTCCGTACCTGATTCCTTCGGCCAAGGAACTGCTGGATCTCATCGGCCGGAATTTCCAGGATTCACTGGCGGCCAAGGGCCTTAATCCCAACAGACTGGTGGTGACTTCTGTTCTCCGCACGGAGGCCGATGTGACCCGGCTCCGCCGCCGCAACCAGAATGCCTCGGAAAACTCTACGCACCGGTACGGAACGACCTTCGATCTGTCTTACTGGCATTATGTGAAAGTGCCGGAACTGCGCGGCCGCCCCTATGAAGACGTGCCTCCCGAGTATCTGCGCGCTACCCTGAGCCAGGTGCTCAGGGACATTCACGACATGCCGGGGCTGTGCTATATCAAATATGAGCGGAAGCAGAGTTGCTTCCACATTACTGTCCGGAGGTAGTTTTCCTGCGCTGTAGCCGGTTGAGCAGATCGCGGAGGTGCCGCCAGCCCAGCTGCATAAAGGAATCGGCGTGGCGTTTTCGTTTTTCCGGGTACAGGTCTTCGAAGGTGACCAGGATGCCGGAATCGTAAATGTCTCCGAATTCGTCATTGATGCCGGTCCCGAAGAAAATCATGGTGGGGGAGAGGTTCATGTAAGTGTTGACCAGCGGGGGAATGGAAACGCCATATCTCATGACTTCTGTCTTCAGGACCCGGTATGCATCCTTGAAGTCCAGACCCTTGAACAGGCGGGAATACCGCTCTGGTTTCTCCACTTTCACTTCCTTGCGGATATGGATCAGGCGGCTTCCTTTCCCGAAATACTTCTTCATGAAACACATAATCATTTCACGGGCCTCGGTGGGGTATTCCCGATAGATGGTAGCCTTTCCAAAGAAATACTTGATTTTCTTTTTATAAAGGATGCCGATGGCTGCGATTCCGTCAAAGAGATTGTCCAGGGCATACAGGCTCTTGGCGCCCGCCTTCGAGCTTTGGTATTCCAGGGAGACGAAACTCCTTCCCAGTTCCAGGGTGTATGGCAGATAGTCCTTGATAAACCGCTTGGAGAACTCGAACATGTGGGAGGAAGTGAGGATGGGCTGGCCGTTCTTGTCGAAAACGGCATCATCGCACAGGCAAAAACGGTATCCGCCGATGATTTCCCGGGCTTCAGGGTCCCACAGGACCAGTTGACGATAGCCATAAACCGGGTTGGTGTCGAATTTGTCCAGGTCCAGGGGCTCTCCGGTGCCGCCGCCGCCATCGCGGAAAGCGATTTCGCGGAGACGGCCGATTTCACGCAGAACGTTGACGGCTTCCGGTCCAACGATAAATAACTGGTTTCCAGCGCGATTGGTTTCGCGGAGGAAGCAATCCTGGTTCAGTTCGGCCTCCAGGAGGTTTCGTTCTACCGGTTCTATAATGGCTTTCATGCTCATAATGCTACTATGCGAAGTTAGTCCAATTTTGTGAGATATACAAAAAATTGTATCTTTGCAGAACGTGCTAAAACCTCTATGCAGTCCAGAACCTCGAAAGAAATACTGAAGAAATTCATCTTCTTTTCCTTGACAAGCAGTGCAGGAACCCTCGTGGATCTGGGACTGCACTGGGTGTTGAGTACGTATGTATTCCGTGGCAATTACTGGGGTAGTTTCTGGATTGCGCCCACTATTTCTTTCGAGGTGGCAGCGCTGGTGAACTTCGTCATTGCGTATTTCTTTGTATGGAAAGAACGCATCAGCCAGTATTCCGTCCGTTCTTTTTTCCGGCATTTCGCCGGGTATAACGCTACTTGCATCGGTGCGTACCTGATTAAGTTTGTAGCGATGCAGGGCATCCACTTCCTTTTTGTCGCCCAGAACTGGTTCCAGGACTGGACGGTGGAACCCGCCCTCTGTAACCTGCTGGGCCTGTGCTTTAGCGGAGTGTTCAATTTCTGCATGAACGAGTTTGTCGTTTTTGGCAAAAAGGGCAAAAAAAAGACTCCCGGGGATGACCGCGGGAGCCTCGATTAAGCCATTGTCGCTTATTTGATTACGCCGAGTTCCTTGCCTACCTTTACGAAGGCGGCGATGGCTTTGTCCAAATGCTCCTTCTCGTGTGCGGCACTCAGTTGTACGCGGATGCGGGCCTGTCCTTTGGGAACTACAGGATAGTAGAAACCGGTTACAAAGATACCCTCTTCGGCCATCTTGGCGGCAAATTTCTGGGATAGGGGAGCGTCGTAGAGCATGACGGCACAGATGGCGCTCTGGGTGGGCTTGATGTCAAAGCCTGCGGCCATCATCCTGTCGCGGAAGTAATCTACATTGGCTTGCAGCTTGTCGTGCAGGGCGTTGCTCTCCTTCAAGATCTTGAAGGTCTCCAGGGCTGCACCGGCAATCATCGGCGGGATGGAATTTGAGAACAGGTACGGACGGCTGCGCTGGCGGAGCATGTCGATAATCTCTTTGCGTCCGGTGGTGAATCCGCCAACGGCGCCGCCGAAGGCCTTTCCGAGCGTGCCGGTGAAGATGTCGATGCGCCCATAGCAGTTGAACTGTTCCGCGACGCCGTGTCCGGTAGGGCCTACAACACCGGCACTATGGCTTTCGTCAACCATTACCATGGCCTCATATTTCTCTGCGAGTTCGCAGATCTTGTCCATCGGGGCAACATTGCCGTCCATGGAAAACACGCCGTCCGTGACGATGATGCGGAAGCGGCAGGCCTGGGCTTCCTTCAGTTTTTCTTCGAGGTCGGCCATGTCGGCATTGGCATAGCGGAAACGCTGGGCCTTGCACAGGCGAACGCCGTCAATGATGGAGGCATGGTTGAGGGAATCCGAGATGATGGCGTCCTCCGCTGTAAGAAGCGGTTCGAAAACGCCGCCGTTGGCATCGAAGCAGGCTGCATAGAGGATGGCGTCTTCCGTATGGAAATAATCGGCGATGGCTTTCTCCAGTTCTTTGTGGATGTCCTGGGTGCCACAGATGAAACGGACGGAAGACATGCCGTATCCGCGCTCATCCATAGCCTTCTTGGCCGCTTCTGCCAGGCGGGGGCTGTCGGCCAGGCCCAGGTAGTTGTTCGCGCAGAAATTGAGTGCTTTGCTGCCGTCCTCAAGAGAGATTTCGGCGCTTTGGGGGCTGGCGATGTTACGTTCTTTTTTGTAAAGTCCCGCTTCTGCAATGGCTTTCAGTTCGTCCTGAAGATACTTCTGAAATTTTCCGTACATGGTTATTCTATGTTAATTGGTTTCGTCTTTCAAATTTAGTCTTTTTATCTTGAAAATGTTCATAAAATGTCATAAATTTGCGTTTAGAACTTAGAACTGATATTCGTTAACGCATGAAAAACATACTTGTAATCGGCTCCACCGGTCAAATCGGCTCCGAACTCACCATGAAACTGCGCCGGGAAATCCCTGGCAGTACGGTTGTCGCCGGGTATATCCCCGGCGCAGAGCCCCATGGGATCCTGCTGGAAAGCGGTCCGTCGGCCATTGCCGATGTCCGGGATGCCGCCGGCCTGGCCGCCATTGTGGACAAATATCAGATTGATACCGTCTATAACCTGGCTGCCCTCCTGTCGGCCGTCGCGGAAAGAAAGCCCCTGCTGGCTTGGGACATCCAGATGAATGGTCTGCTCAATATCCTGGAAATCGCTCGGGAAAAGGGTGTGGCCGTGTTTACGCCTTCGTCCATCGGTTCCTTCGGCCCGGAGACTCCGCATGTCGGAACCCCGCAGGATACCATCCAACGTCCCCGTTCCATGTATGGTGTCACCAAGGTGGCCACGGAACTCCTTAGTGATTATTATTTTCATAAATATGGGGTAGATACCCGTTCCGTCCGCTTCCCGGGGCTGATTTCCTATACTACGCTTCCCGGCGGCGGAACCACAGACTATGCCGTAGAGGTCTATTATTCGGCCGTGAAAGGGGAGGAGTTCACCTGCCCCATCGCTCCGGGGACCTATATGGACATGATGTACATGCCGGACGCCCTGCAGGCCGCCGTCAACCTGATGCAGGCCGACCCTTCCCGTCTCAAGCACCGCAATTCTTTCAATATCGCATCCATGAGTTTCGAGCCCGAGCAGATTTTCGCCAAGATTCGGGAGTATATTCCTACGCTCCGCGTCCGTTACGAAGTGGATCCCGTCCGCCAGGCCATCGCTACGTCCTGGCCCGACAGTATGGACGATTCCTGCGCCCGGGAAGAGTGGGACTGGAAGCCCAGCTATAACATGGACAGCATGACGGTAGATATGATTAAGAATCTAAAGATAAAATTGGGGCTCTGATTGAATGAAACTGTGTCTCCGTGTTCGGTAACGGAGATTTTTAAAGATAAATTGGCAATGACGCTTACGGATTGTAAGCGTCATTTTTGTTTTTACTTACAATTATTTATTGTTTGAGAGGAAACACATGAGTGCTACGATTTGAAAAACGCGTTATAGAGACGTGTGTCGATTATTTAAAATTTTTATAAACTTTGTATTAAAGCGGTACTATGAAAATATTTCACTGATAATCAATAAGTTATACGAATTTGTAAAAAATTTTGTAAAAAATCTTTTGAAAAAATTTGCAAATCAAAATAATTGTCGTACCTTTGTATCCGGAATGAGGAAGCAAGGTTCTCTTCGCGGAATCATTCTATTGGTTATTAGTTTTAGTGTTATTAATTATGTGGTTAGTAAGAGCGTCCGCCTGAGACAGGCCGACACTCTTTTTTTTGTGTCATAAAAAAGGATATAATAGACAAAAAAAAAGAGTGTCGTTTTTTCGGCCGAAATTGCCCCGCAGTGGCCCCAAAGACTGCCCCCCAGGGGCAAAAGCGCCCCAAATTGCCCCGCGGCGGCCCCAAAGACTGTCACTCAGGGGCAAAAACGGCCGAAATTGCCCCGCAGTGGCGCCAAAGACTGCCCCCCAGGGGCAAAAGCGCCCTGAATTGCCCCGCAGAGCCCCCATAGACTACCCCTCAGGGGCAAAAACGCCCTGAATTGCCCCGCAGAGGCCCCAACGACTACCCCTCAGGGGCAAAAGCGCCCTGAATTGCCCCGCAGTGGCGCCAAAGACTGCCCCCCAGGGGCAAAAGCGCCCTGAATTGCCCCGCGGCGGCGCCAAAGACTGTCACTCAGGGGCAAAAACGGCCGAAATTGCCCCGCAGTAGGCGCCAAAGGCGCTCCATGGTGGCGAGGGAGGTATTGCAAGTCATGGCACTGGAGGCCATGGCTTTGACCCGGTACCTGCGTTTTTGCCAAGGCAAAAATTTGCAGGTTCAAATAGGGACCCACGCTCGGGCATAGTGCGAACAGCATTGTCATCACACGCTCGGATGAATCGGGGCGGCATACATTCATTCAGGTCTTGTGTCGGGCTGACGTCCAAGCCCCGGAGAATGGAAGCAGAGGCAACGGCAGGCATTTTACGGGCCCTTGCTCGGAGCCCGGAGAATGGTTGTCCGTAGCCGCCATGCCTGGTTAAGCGTGGCGGCGATTCCTGGGAGCACAAAAGTCTGGTGGCCGGGTGGCCGCCAGACTGCTTCCTTCTTGTTGGAATTACTGTGAAAGGTCCGTTGAGAGGACCGTCGGGGGAAGCATTCTGCACCAGGCATATTTCCCAACTCTCTTTTTCCCTTGATCCCCCGACCCCCCCTCGGTCGCTTCGCTCCGAACCCTACAAAAAAAAGAGTGTCGATTTCGTTTCACTTACGTGGGAAGAATCCCCCGAAAACCAACCAAAAAACCTCTGGAGATTGTCCAGAGGTTTTTTGGGAGGTACCAAGCGGAATCGAACCGCTGTAGCAGGTTTTGCAGACCTGTGCCTAACCACTCGGCCATAGTACCAAAAGCGGAATGCAAAGTTAGCGCTTTTTCTGAGAATCGCAAAAATAATTTTTATCGTTTCTGTTTTTTCTCCGGACCAGACAGGGAATCGGCCAGATGCCGGAGCCTCAAATTCTCCGTGTAGAGGGAGTCGTTCATTCCAGCCAGGCCGTCCATGCGTTTCTCCAGAGCGTCCAGACGTCCTTTCAAGGCGTCAACCAGGGCATCATTCTCTTTCAACTCCGCCTCCGTCCGACTGTAAATGTCCGAGATGACATTGTCCATGTCTTTCTGGCTCAAGCCAAAGGAGTGCTCAATGAGACGGATTTGTTCTTCTTTGATATTGTAGTGTCTTGCCTTATCCAGGAAGACCGTCTTGAGACTGTCGGAAAGGGGCTCGCCGGCCAGGATAAAATCAACGCTGCGTCCCTGTATCTTGTACTCACTGATATAGGTGCGGGGGCCCACCAGCCGGTCACTTTCCATGACGGCCTGCACGTTTCGCTCGAAGTTATTCTCCCGAATCATGATAAAGGCACTCCAGATGCTGGGAACCAGCACGATAACGAGGAGGGCCGAAATCGTGTCCCGGCGCCGTTTGGCGGAAACGGCATCGATGCCGGAGACCGTCTTGAATCGAAGGTATTTCACCATCAGGTAAGTGGCCAGGGAGATGAAGACACTGTTGATGATGAACAGGTACATGGCCCCGAGGAAAAAGTGCATGTCCCAATGGGCCAGGCCATATCCCGCCGTACACAGGGGCGGCATGAGGGCAGTGGCGATGGCGACGCCCGAAAGCACCGTCCCGCGTTCCTTGCGGGTGTTTTCCAGGATACCGGCCAGGCCGCCGAAAAGGGCGATGAGCACATCATAAATGGTGGGAGTTGTGCGAGCCTCCAATTCTGTCGGGTTCACCAGGGAGAGGGGAGACAGGATAAAGAAGAAGGTCGATGCAGCCAATGAGATCAGAACCATCACCAGCAGGTTTTTTGCGGCATTCTTGAGCAGGTCCACGTCGTTGGTACCCATGGCAAGACCCACGCCGATGATCGGCCCCATCAGGGGAGAGACGAGCATGGCGCCGATGACGACGGCGGTCGAGTTTACATTGAGGCCGACCGAGGCGATGATGATGGAAAAGGCGAGAATCCACACGTTGGGCCCGCGGAACCAGATGCCGTTCTTGATTCGCTGTGTAGCGCCTTCCCGGTCCAATTCTTCGTGGATATATACATACCGGTGGATGAACCGGCTGATTCGCTGTTTAAGGGTCATATAACCAAATTTTTCGCAAGATACATATTTATTTTTAACTTTGTAGGACAAATGAAGAAAGCTATGTACGAAATTGCGAAGGGAATATTCTACATCGGTGCCGATGATACCCAGTTGGATCTATTTGAGAGTCAGTATGTTGTTCCAGAAGGAATGGCTTACAACTCCTATCTGATAAAGGACGGAAAGTATGCTGTCCTGGACACCACGGACCGCAGGAAGGGTGAGGAGTGGCTCCGGAACCTGCAGGAGGCCCTGGAAGGCCGTGCGCCGGATTATCTGATCGTCCACCATATGGAGCCGGACCATTCGGCCCTTATCGGAGAAGTGGCGGCATTGTATCCGGAAATTCAGATTGTCGCCAGCGCCAAAGCCATCCAGTTGTTGGGGCAGTTCCAGCCCGGAAAGGCTTTTCGAACTCTTTCAGTCAAGGAGGGGGATACCTTGTCTCTCGGGGAGCATGAACTGCGTTTCTTCGCCGCCCCCATGGTCCATTGGCCGGAAGTGATGGTCAGTTTTGACACAGCCACCGGTACCCTGTTCAGTGCCGATGCCTTCGGAAAGTTCGGCGCCCTCTCCACGTGTGGCTTCTACGGTGACGAGGATGCTGACTGGGCCTGTGAGGGCCGTCGTTACTATTTTAATATCTGCGGAAAGTATGGTGCTCAGGTTCAAGCGCTTCTGAAAAAAATAGCGGCTATTCCCGTGAAGACCATCGCTTCGTTGCATGGTCCTGTTCTCCGGAAAGATCTTGACCGGTACCTCTCCCTGTACAATACCTGGAGCAACTATGCCGTGGAAACGCCCGGTGTCTTTGTCGCCTACGCCTCCATTCATGGTGGTACGGAAGATGTCGCAGTGAAGTTCGCCCAGTTACTTCGTGATAAGGGCTGCCCCAAGGTGGTTACCTGCGACCTTACCCGTGACGATCGGGCCGAGGCCGTGGAAGATGCCTTCCGCTATGGAACGCTGGTTGTAGCCGCCTGTTCTTATGATGCCGGTCTTTTCACTCCTGCATATGATTTCTTGCACAGTCTACAGATGAAAGGCTGGCAGAAGCGTCGAGTAGCCCTCATCGAAAACGGCTCCTGGGCCCCCAGTGCCGGCCGCGTGATGAAAGAGATGTTCGGCGCCATGAAGGAAGTGGAACAGGTTGGAGAACTTGTCACCATCAAGAGCCGTCTTAGGAAAGAGGACGAACCCGCTCTGGAAGCCCTTGCAAACGCTGTATTGGCATGATTGTCAGAAGTAAAGCCCCGCTCCGCCTGGGTCTTGCCGGTGGCGGCAGCGACGTTTCCCCGTACAGCGACCTGTACGGAGGAAATGTTCTGAACGCCACCATCAACCTGGCCGCCTATTGCACCATCGAGCCCCTTCATCGGCCTGTCATCCGTGTACAGGCGGCCGATGCCGGAATTGCCAGTGAAGTTCCCCTGGGAACCGGCTCCGTGAACTCCGGCGCCCTCCTTGTGGACGGTGTCTATAACCGTATTCTCCGGGAGTTCGGTCCTGTGCCTGCGCCGGGCTTTGCCATTACGACCTATAACGATGCTCCCGTCGGATCTGGTCTGGGCACCTCCTCTACTATGGTGGTATGCATCCTCAAGTGCTTCGCCGAATGGATGGGAATCCCGCTGGGAAACTACGAACTGGCTCGCATGGCCTATGAGATTGAACGGAAAGACCTCCTTCTGTCCGGCGGCAAGCAGGACCAGTATGCGGCCGCTTTTGGCGGTTTCAATTTCATGGAGTTCCTGCCCAGCGACCTGGTTATCGTGAATCCCCTGCGGGTGAAAGACTGGATTGTGGAAGAGCTGGAAGCTTCTCTGCTGCTGTACTTTACGGGCCGGAGCAGGGAAGGGGCCGCTATCATCGAAAAACAGCAGCAGGCGACCCGGAGCGGAAACACCGCGGCTGTAGAAGCCATGCACCGCATTAAGCAGAGCGCCATCGACATGAAACTCGCTCTCCTGCAAGGGGACATGCCGTCTTTTGCCCGGATTCTGGGTGCCGCCTGGGAAGACAAGAAGAAAATGGCCGATGCCATCACCAATCCCATGATCCAGGAAGCCTTCGACGTGGCCCTCGCGGCGGGAGCCATCTCCGGAAAAGTTTCCGGTGCCGGCGGAGGCGGGTTCGTCATGCTCATGGTTCCGCCCCAGAAGAAATTTGCCGTGCGGGAAGCGCTCCAGGCACTGCCCGGCAAGGTGGTTCCTTTCCAGTTCACCGATAAAGGCGCTGTCGCATGGAAGTTATAATCCTCGCCGGCGGACTGGGCACCCGGCTCCGCTCCGTGGTGCAGGATATTCCCAAGTGCATGGCTCCCGTGGGAGGCCGGCCGTTCCTGGCCTATATGCTGGATTGGCTTAAAATGTATTCAGTTGACCATGTGGTGTTTTCGGTCGGTTATCTCAAGGAAAGGATTATAGAATATGTCAAAGGCCGGGAGTGGTCTTTTACCTATGATTTCGCCATGGAGGAAACGCCCCTTGGTACGGGAGGCGGCATCCGTCTTGCGCTTGGCTACTGTCGGGAGGAGACCGTGTATGTGGTGAATGGTGACAGCTTTTTTCCGGTCGATCTGGAAGCGATGCCCGGGATGGGGGCGCTTACCCTCGCCCTCCAGCATATGGAGAAGTTTGAACGGTATGGCGCTGTGACCTTCTCCGGGACACGCATTTCGGCTTTCCAGGAGAAAACGTACCGTGAGGAGGGTTTCATCAACGGCGGTATCTATGCGCTGGACCGTTCCCGGCTGGATTTGTCGGCCCTTCCGGAGAAATTCTCCTTTGAAAAGGAAGTACTGGAACCGCTGGCGGCAGGCGGGCAACTCTGCGGCTGGAACGGAGACAGTTATTTCATTGACATCGGCATTCCGGAAGACTATGCCCGCGCCCAGTGGGAGATTCCGGCCTGGTTTTCCGTCCGGAAGGCCTCCGAGGCTGTTTTAAAGGCCGATGCCGATACCTTGTTCCTGGACAGGGACGGTGTCATCAACCGCCTGCGCCCCGGCGACTATGTGAAAAGTTGGGAAGAGTTCGAATACCTTCCCGGCATCCTTCAGGCCATCCGGGCTTGGTCGGCCCGTTTCCGCCATCTCATTCTGGTCACCAACCAGCGGGGCGTAGGAAAAGGGCTCATGAGTGATGCCGATCTCTCCCGCATCCATGCCCATCTGATGAAAGATATCCTGGATGCCGGCGGGCGCCTGGACCTGATTCTCACCTGCACCTCGGTAGATGACGCCGACCCCCGCCGGAAACCCCATCCGGGCATGTTCGAAGAGGCATGTGCCTTGTTTCCGGACATTCAGGCCGGCCGTAGTGTGATGCTGGGAGATACAGACTCCGACGCCGCCTTTGCCTCGGCCTGCGGAATGCCGTTTATCCGGCTTGGATAGCCTTCCGGATGCCTTGTGCGCAGAGGTAGCCCGTACTCCAGGCGGCCTGAAGATTAAATCCGCCTGTAATGGCGTCAATATCAAGTACTTCACCGGCAAAGAAAAGCCCTTTGTGCCGTTTGCTCTCAAGGCTGGACAAATCAATGTTGCCGAGACCGACGCCACCGGCGGTAACGAACTCCTCCCGGAACTTGCTTTTTCCCGAAAGGGGATAAGAGTCGCTGATGAGTACGGCCGTAAGCCGGTTCAGGCCTTTGCTGCCCAATTCAGCCCACCGGAGGTCTTTCCGGAGACCCGCCCGTCCGAGCAGATGCTCCCACAGGCGCTGTTGGACGGGATGGACGCTGGAAATCTGTTTCTGGGGGGTTGCCGATGCCATTGCCTGCAACTGCTCCCGGACCTCGTTTTCGTTCGTATGCAGCCAATTGATTAGGACGGTACCCCGGTACTGCCGCTCCGCCAGGTAGCGGGCGGCATAGGAGGAGAGTTTGAGGGTGGCAGGGCCACTGAGCCCCCAATCGGTGATGAGTAGCGGGCCGGATGCGCTGAATCTGGTCCCGGGAAGACTCACGGTGGCGTCCACGACCAGTCCCATCAGGCTCCGGAGGGCCGGATCCGGAACCGTAAAAGTGAAAAGGGAGGGAACCGGCGGTACTATTTCCAGTTCCAGGGCATCCAAAAAGCCGAGTCCATGGGTGGCTCCTCCGCTTGTAACTACCACAAAATCATAGGCTTCTCCGTTGACAAGATATCCATTGGAAGCAGGGAGAATCTCCTGCACCGCGGTCCCGAGCCGAAGGTCCGTCCCTTTCATCCCTCTTTCCAGACAGCGGACAATATCCATGGCGTTCTGTGACCGGGGAAACCAGCAGTGGTCGCTCTGGAGTACGAGCGGGATGCCTTCCCCTTCGAACCACCTCACCGTATTCTCCTGCGAGAAGGCTTTCAAGGCCCGTTTCATCACTCGCTCGCCGCGCGGATAAGCCTCGGAGAGGGACTGAAGGCCCTCGAAGGAATTGGTGAGGTTGCATCGGCCCCCTCCGGTGACGGCCAGCTTGGTCATGGCCCTCGGAGCCGTCTCAAAAACAGTCACGGAGAGTTCCGGAGCAGCCCTATTCAACTGCACGGCGCAGAAACAGCCGGCTGCTCCGGCCCCTATGATGGCTACTTTACTCAAAGTGTACTGGCGGCACGGACTTCACTTTCTCCGGTTTCAGAAGTACTATTCCGGGAGCCATTCCAGCCGATAGAGTAGTAAACCGGGACGCAGCGGGGCGCAGAATGAGAAATGGACGAAGTTTCATATCGCCAAAAGTAGGGAAAAAACCAGAGAAAAGCAAGGACTTAGCGGATACGGTACAATCGCAGTTCTTTTTCCAGTACGCGATGGCCGGGGCAAACAGATTCCAGCAGGGCGTGGAACCTGGGTCCGTGGTTCATTTCCTTCAGGTGGCAGAGTTCGTGCAGCATTACGTAGTCCCGGAGTTCTTCAGGCAGGTTCACAAGGCGAAGGTTCAGGTTGATATTCCCTTTTACCGAACAACTGCCCCAGTTGCTCACGTTATTCTTGATGAATACTTTGTTGTACGTGAAACCGTGGGCCGATGCCAACTCTGCAAGCCTTCCGGGAAGACTTGCCTTGGCCCGGGCCCGCAGGGCTTCCACTTCCGGTGTCAAAGGGGCCTTCCTTCTCTTTCTCCTGAAAATGATATAGCGTCCCGTGAAGGGATTGAACAGGATTTTAGTCATCATCCTCCTCCGGCAGGACAATCTGCTTGTACTGGTTCTTGCGCTTGAGCCAGCGCTCCTTGGCATACTGCTGCATGTCGGTGACAGTGTCGTTCTCATCGATGATTTCCATTCCCAGGATGGTCTCGATGATGTCTTCCAGCGTAATGATGCCCTGGAAGCAGCCGTAGTCGTCGATAATGAGGGCAATCTGGTCCTTTGTGCGCAGAAGGCTCTCCCAGACGTCGCTGACGGTGGTTTCCTCATGGAAAGCGGCAATCTTGCGCTTGATGCCCTTGAGGCGCATGTCGAACTTGTCTTCGGCCAGGTTTTCCAGGACATCGTTTCTCATGATGTAGCCGGTGATGAATTCCGGAGACTCCGCATAAACGGGGATGCGGGAGTTGTGGGAGAGTTCCTCCTGACGGTAGAACTGCTTGAGCGTCATGCTTTCCGGGGCAATATTGGCCACAACGCGCGGGGTCATCACCTCGTAGGCCTTGATGTCGTCCAACTTGATGATGTTCTGGATGACCTTGTTCTCGCTGTTGTCCAGCACACCTTCCTCTTCGCCGATATTGGCCATGGCCGACACTTCCTCACGGGAGATGGCGGTGTCCGGCTCTTCATCGGAAATGCTGTTGTGCAGTTTTTCGATAACCCAGACGATGGGAAAAAGCAGGTACACCAGGAACTGCATAATCTTGGACAGCCAGAGGAAATCTTTCCAGTGGGATGTACCGATGGTCTTGGGAACGATTTCCGAGAACACCAGGATGAGGAGGGTCATCAGGGCACTGATGATGCCGAACCAATGTTCTCCGGAGAGCAGGGTGGCCTGATGGCCTACGGCGGCGGCACCCAGGGTGTTGGCAATGGTGTTCAGCGACAGGATGGCCGACAGAGGTCGGTCGGGGTCCTGTTTCATCTTGGCGAACAGGGCGGCGTTCTTGTCCCCCTCGTCTTCCTTCATACTGATGTACGAGATTGGGGTGGACATGAGTACCGACTCCAGCAGAGAACACAGGAAGGAAATTCCCATGGTGAGGAGCAGGTAGATGATAAGCAGCGTCATATATAACGTTCAATAATCTTGCAAATTTACATAAATTTCTGGACAAAGCCAATTATCTGCCTTTTTGGATACGGCAATAATATTTTCTATCTTTGCATATTATGACGCAAGAACAGATTTTAATCCGAATTTCAGGAAAAGACCAGATTGGGCTCACCGCCTCCATTATGGCCATTTTGTCCCGGTATGATGCCCAGATTCTGGATATCGGTCAGGCCGATATCCATAGCACCCTTTCGCTGGGCATCCTGATCCGCATCGGGGAAAGCGACTCCGGTCAGGTGATGAAGGAATTGCTTTTCAAGGCGACGGAACTGGGGGTGACCATCGGTTTCGAACCCATTTCCGATGAAGATTACGAGGCATGGGCCGGGCGGCAGGGAAAGAACCGCTACATCCTTACGGTCATCGGTCGCAGCCTGAGTGCCAAGCAGATTGCCATGGCGGCCCAGGTGGTTGCCAGCCACGGGCTCAATATCGATGCCATCAAGCGCCTGACCGGGCGTATGAGCATCATGCATCCGGAAAAGAATGTGCGTGCCTGCGTGGAATTCTCCATTCGGGGCACGGTGGATGACAAGGCGGCCTTGCAGAAGGAACTGATGTCGATGAGCCGCTCGAGCGGAATGGATTTCTCCTTCCAGCGGGATGACATGTACCGCAGGATGCGCCGGCTGATCTGTTTCGATATGGATTCCACGCTCATCCAGACGGAGTGCATTGACGAACTGGCCCGCCGGCACGGCGTTTACGACCAGGTGGCCGCCATTACGGAACGCGCCATGCGGGGAGAGATTGACTTCAAGGAAAGTTTTACCGAAAGGGTTGCTCTGCTGAAGGGGCTCGATGTTTCCGTGATGCAGGACATTGCAGACCATCTGCCTATCACGGAAGGGACCGACCGGCTCATGTCCGTACTCAAGACCTGCGGTTACAAGATTGCCATCCTGAGCGGCGGATTTACCTTCTTCGGCGAACATCTTCAGAGGAAATACGGAATCGATTATGTATATGCCAATGAACTGGAAGTGGACGAGGACGGAAAACTCACCGGCCGCTATGTGGGAGAGATTGTGGACGGCCGCCGAAAGGCCGATCTGCTGCGCCTGATTGCCATGACGGAGAAGGTGAACATTGCTCAGACCATCGCTGTGGGAGACGGTGCCAACGACCTTCCTATGCTTCTGGAAGCCGGCCTGGGCATCGCTTTCCATGCCAAGCCCCGTGTCAAGGAGGAAGCCCGCCAGAGCCTGAGCACCATCGGCCTGGACGGGGTGCTGTATTTCCTCGGATTCAAGGATTCCCATCTGGGAGAACAGGGAAGGCTATGAAAAAAAGGTGGTTAATCATATTCCTGCTGGCACTGCTGGCCATTCCGGCCACTGCTGTTCTCAAGGAAGAGAGTCTCAAGGATACCCTCCGTGTCCTGAAGACGGAACTGCTCAAGACCCTCACAAGCCTGGAACACAACGCATCTTCCCAGAAGCGGCTGGAGGAACAGCATCAGAAACTGCTCAATCTCGTTGAACGGAGCAACGAACTCTCCGTCATCATGTATTCCCAGCAGCAGGGGAACACGTTTGAACTTACTTATGCGCTTAACAGCGCCACCAAACAGTACGAGGAGTTCCAGACCCAGAAACTCCCTTATGAGGAAATCATCAATTCCGTGCAACTGGAGTACAACCGCTACCGCCGGCTTTCCCAGGCACTGGGCAAGATTCCTCCCGTCAAGGAAGACCTTGAACTCCCGGTCATCACCATCACGGATTCTACCGGCATGGTGCTGGATTCCATCCTGCTGGCTCTGCCTTCCTTTGCCGTTGGGGACACTACGCTCGTCATGGATTCGGAGACGGCCGTCCTGCGTGACACCTGTCTCATCATGTCAGACCGGATTGTCTCTTTCTATTCGGACCTTATCCAGAGTATCAACGACGACAACAGTTCCTATGAGGAAACGGATGCTTTGTTGAAGGAGGCCTACGATTATGCACAGGACCGTTACCAGATTGTACAGAAGAAGGTTTTCCTGCAGGGGTCCCGGAGTTATATCCAGATACTGAAGCAGTTCGGGCACTATTTCTCCCGTGCCATGCGGGATATGGGGGCCAAGTACGGAAGGCAGACCCTGTCAACCGAGAGTTATTGGAAAGGGCCTATCGTATGGCTGTTTGCCTTCGTGATGCTCATCATGATGGTCCTGGCCATCGTCCTGGCCAATCTGATTATCCGGCTCAGC
>ONTQ01000011.1 GCA_900320795.1 uncultured Bacteroidales bacterium | reverse complement strand
CCATCACCTTCTCCTGCGAGACGCTGGTGCCCCAGCAGTTCCAGGAATTCCAGCCCATGGGCGGAGTGAGGGCGATTCTGGCACCCACCTTGAGGGTGAAGGAAGCGCTGGTGCTGCCCTTGGCATTGGTGGCCGTAAAGATCAGCGTGTAGTCTCCCTCTTCCTGGACACGGCCGCTGAGAACGCCCTTTTCAGAATCCAGCACAACCCCTTCAGGGAGGCCTTCCACCTTGTAGGTCATGGGTTTCTCACCGGAGAACGCCAGGCGGAAAATGACCGGAGAGCCGGGGCGCACACCGAACACCAGCGGTCCGTTGTAACGGGGCGTGGCCGGCGCCGGCGGAGTAAGGATATAGGGAGCACAGACATTGGCCTCCAGAAAATCATCGAAACGATTGTCCCTGTAGGTAAAGACCACGCGGGTCCCTTCCAGGAGAGGCTGGGTGAAGGTGAGATTCTTCTTGCCGCCGGGGCGCACTTTCCAAGTCCTGGAAGACAGGACTTCGCCTGTGAGGACGTCCTTAATCTGCGCCTGAACCGTGCCGCTGGTCTTGATCTGGCTGCTGACGGTGGCCACATACTCCTTGTTTTCGCGTTTCAGGGTGAGGCTTGCATAGTCTTTCAGTTCCGGTTTGGTGATGTTGACGGGCTGGGCATAGAAACCACCCGGGTCCCCTCCGTTGTAAACGCGGACAGCGATGACATTCTCCTTGTCCCAGCGCACCCACTCAGGGGATACCACATACCGGCGGGGTGTATCCCATTTACCATCAAAACCGCCTTCTTCCTTGGGATTGCGGCCTGTCTTTCCGACCAGATGCCCATTGAGATACGTCTCGTCGGTATCGTCAATGGGACCCATGTCAAACAGGATATCCCCGGTGACGCCCCCTTTCAAGGAAGACGGAATCACCACATGAAGGCGGTACCAGCCATAATTGTTGGCATTTCGGATGCCCTGCTGGTTCCAGTCTTTATCCAGGAAGAGCACCTGCCAGGCGCTGTCGTCAAAATCGGCCAGCTGCCAGGCGGGGTTGTCCCCCGTGCAGAATCGGGCGCTCTCTACAGAAACGCATTGGGCGCCGGCCACCTGCGCAATTCCCATGGCCAGTACCAGCAAAAGGATGGTAAACAATTTCTTCATAATAATTGGGTTTTATAACAGGGTCCAGTCTTGCTCCAGACAACTGACATGATGTTCCGTGATGCCAATCTCATCCATCCAGCGACGGGTTTCCAAGGTCTTCAGCCAGGTGTTCTCCCCGGGTTCCCAAACCCAGGAGGGCGTAGGCCAGAGACAGGCGCGGAAATGGATGGACTTGTAGAACTTCTCGTTGCAACCGCTCTGACCATGGTGGGCCATCTGGAGATAGTCGCAATCCAGATAATCCCGGTACTGCGCCAGGACGCTTTCTCCACGTTTTTCCTCGGCGTCTCCGAGAAAAACGACGCTCTTGCTGTCATCCCACATGCGGATAATCATGGACTGCTCGTTGTAATCGCGCACCGCCATCTCCATATCGGCCACACTGAGAATCATGATACCCACCCCGTCCATGTCGAAGCGAAGCCCGGTGTGATGAACATTGATGAAATCCGTCCCGTCCATACAATCGTCCAGGGCACGGTAATAACCGCGGGCGTTACCGGCACTGCCAGGCTCGCAGTCCAGGAAGGCATCCGGGAGGCGGGAATAAATCACCTTGTCAACCGTAATTCCCTGCGGGTCCTTGAGGATGGTGGCCAGGGCTTCCATGTGGTCTTCGTGCGGATGGGTGATAAACCACTGGTCCACATGGTTGCCGGCCTTGGCCAGGAAACCGCGCAGCTTGGGAACGTCCGTGGCAAAACCGCCGTCCACCATGAACACCTTCCCACCCCTGGTTTTTATCAAGTACGATTCACCGATGGTGTCAGTGGCCGATGAAATCTGCATTAGGGAAAAATGCCCTTTCTGCCTGGGGCCGAACAGTTCCTCTTCTCTTTTGCTCCATGCGGATGGAGTGCAGCCGGAAAGGGCCAGGCCTGCCGCTGCCGCACCGGAAACTTTGATGAAATTCCTTCTGTCCATAGTAGATGATTTTCGTGCTTTACAAGATAGCCAGTTTCGGGCATTGGACCTCTTTTGTTTTCGCCAAAAAAACTTTGAGAAATGACAATCAACGCTTTAATGGGAAATAGCGGATGCGGGAACGAGGGCAAAGCCCTCTGAAGAAGGACTTCGCCACCTCCACTCCAAATTTTGCCCTTCATAGTCTTCCAGATAACGGAGTGTAAAGGCATGCAGCCCTTTTGCAAGGCCGATGAAGCCCGTCGCCGTGGAATTGGAATGGGAACCATCGGCATTCACGGCCAGATGGCCGTCGATTTCCAGCACGCAGCCGTCGTCGCTGGTGATGGCGAATTCCCAAAGGCCCTCTTCCGGGACATCCAGATACCCCGTGAAAATGTAGCCAAAATGGTCCTCGTCCGGTGCGCCCAGGATGGACGGCTCCGGCATCACGCCGCGCAAAACCGCCGGAGACGCCACTACATCGGCCGTCATCTTGAAACCGCCCCTGTGATAGGTGTAGCGGCAGCCCGGAGCGAGCTTGGCGGTCAGCGGAACCGCCGGATGGATGACCAGCGGGAACACCCGGCACTGCAGAAGCGGGCTCGGCATCATACCCTCCTTGAACGCCCGGGCTTTCAAGATTACCTCCTCCCGGACGGGAAAAGCGCCCGCATACAGGGCCGATTTCTCCGTGGGCTCGCTGCCGTCCAGCGTGTAACGGATTTCCGCCCCGGGGGTCCGGCTGCCAAGACAGGCCTGGAAGGTTCCCCTGAAAAAGCGCGGATTCCCGAGGAGAACCGGCGTGGAAACCAGGTTCTCCCCTGTCATGGAATACGGGGGCGGAAGCGCATCCCGTCCATGGAAAGGCTTCTTGGAGAGGGTGAAGGAAAGTTCTCCGCCCTTTACAATATCCGAATAGGTAATAAACTGTGCCTCAACCTTTTTCCCATTCAGACGGACATCCTTCACATAAGCGTATCCGGGATGGTCGGCCGTAATGACAAAGGTTTTTCCTCCGGGAAGATGCAAAGTAATTTTCCTGAAAAGGGGCGCTCCCAGCACAAACTCGCCGCTGCCGGGGCAGAGCGGATACAGGCCCATGGCGCTCATCACATACCAGGCGCTCATCTGGCCGCAATCCTCGTTGCCGCAGATGCCCTCCGGAGTGGGAGCATACATCCGGTCCAGGATATGCCTCACCCACCGCTGCGTAGAGGAAGGGTCTCCGATACAGGCATACAGCCAGGCCGATCCGTGACTGGGCTCATTGCCATGGGCATACTGCCCGATCATCCCCGTCACATTGCCGTCATCGGCCATGGACGGATCCAGATACTCATACGTAAACAGCGAATCCAAGGTAGTCTTCACCTTCTCCCGTCCGCCCATCAGGCCGATATAGCCGCCCATATCCTGCGGCACATAGTGACGGTATTGCCAGGCCGTGGCCTCTGTGTAATCCCGGGAACGGCCGTCGGGATTGAAAGGGCTGCGCCAGTTGCCTTCGGAATCCCGGCCCCGGAAAAAGCCAGTGGAGGGGTCCAGCAGGTTCCGGTACCGGAGTGCCCTGGCATCATACTCCGCTGCAATATCCTCATGCCCAAGCGCTTCGGCCATACGGGCGATGCACCAGTCATCGTAGCAGAACTCCAGCGTACGGGAGACGGACTCGGAGGCAAAATCGCAGGGAATGTAGCCGTACTCGTTATACCAGGCCGATGCCGGATCCAGGTTGGAGGAAGCCACCATGGCCTCCAGGGCCGCCTCTCCGTCAAATCCGCGGATGCCGCGAAGCCACGCATCGGCCAGGACCGATACGGCATGATAGCCTATCATGCAGTCCGTATCCATGCCGGCAAGGGGCCAGAGGGGCAGTTTTCCGTCCCGCTGGAACGTGAGGACGAGGCTCCGGGCCATGTCGCTTACCAGCTGCGGATTCATCAGGGTCTGCAACGGATTCCACGTACGGTAGGTATCCCAGAGGGAAAGCGTGGAATAGAAGGGTCTCTCCCCTGCATCGCTGATGAGATTCGGGGCCACGAGAGTGTGGTAAAGCGCCGTATGGAAATTGGTCCGCTGAGCGGACGTTCCACCCTCGATGATAATCTTTCCGAACGCCTCCTCCCACAGCCTCCGCGAACGCTCCATCACGTCACTGAAATCACAGCGGGGCGCTTCTGCAAGGCGGTTTTTCCGGGCCGCTTCCACACTGGCCTGAGAGAGGCCCACGGTAACGGTAACTCCCTTGGTATCAGCCGGGAAAGTAAGGAGGTAACGGTCTTTCCCGTCGGGGATGCAACTGGTAAAAGGCACGGAGAAACGGGCGCTGAAACAGATTTCCCGGGCTGGTGCCCATCCGGCCACGTGACGGCCTCCCTCCAAGAGGGTGTCGGCCACCGCGGTGCAGGTAATGTCACTGGGACGGGTTTCGCCGATATTGTGACGGAGGTCAATGAGCAGATGCCGCTCCCCTTCCCCGTAAAAGCCATAGGAATGACATCCCGTATGGGGAAGCGCCGTCAGTTCAGCCGTGACACCCTCAAGCACAACGCTGTAATAGCCGGGGAACGCTTTTTCGTCGGCTTTTGAAAAAGGCAACCGGGGGGCCTGGAAGCCCTCTTCCGTCAGGAGAACCTCCCCCAGCAGGGGCGTGAAGAGGAAATCTCCGAAATCGACGCCGCCGGTTCCGCTCAAATGGGTATGAGAAAAACCCATGAGGGTACTGTCTTCATCGTGATAACCGGACGCCGCAATCCAGCCTCCGTTCCGGGTGTCCGGACTCAGTTGGACCAGTCCGAAAGGGGCCGTGGCTCCGGGATAGGTATGGCCGATACCGCCACTTCCCACAAAAGGATTCACGTCATGAAGGGCGACGCCTTCCTCCGGAGTACTGCAGGAAGCCGCAAAAAACAGGACGGGCAGCAGCAGGGCCGCAAATAGCATTCTTTTTTCCATATGTACAAATGTACAGAATCTCGGCTGTATTTCCAATATGGAAAGCGCTGCCCGTTCCGAAGACACAAACCGGGGACTATTTCTTCTCTCCCAGGTCCAGAATCCGCACGTTTCTGATCTTGAGGCCCGCACCGTGGCCGCAGAAGGAAATATACCCCTTCCGGTTGAACAGTCCCGGGTGCTCCCTGCCGTCGATGGTAGCCTTGCGGCCGCCTTGGGTTACCTTACGCACATTGGCATCGGTAATCACTTCGCCGTTCACCGTCACTTTGATATGGTCTCCCTCCACGATGATTTCCTCGGTGCTCCATTCACCCAAAGGTTTGTGCTTGAGGCGTTTGGCAGGGACGATGCCATAGATGGAACCGTGCACCTGGTAATCCTTGAGCCAGCCGGCGTACTGCGGGGCGTCGTGGTCCAGGATCTGCAGTTCGCACATGCCGTGGTAGGCGGCATCCACGTTCTCGGGGGTACGGATGCCCACGCCGTTGTTCACGCCTTCCTCCAGGAAACAGAACTCGAAACGATACACGAAATTGCGGTACTGCCTGTTGGTGTAGAGGTTGCCCGTACTTCCATAAAGGGCCGATACCAGGATGGCTCCGTTCACCACGGTATAGCCTTCCTTGTCACCATGCCACTTGGAAAGGTCGCTTCCGTCAAAGAGCATTTCGAAACCCCGCGCCTTCTCTTCGGCCGTGAGTTCGCTCCGCGGGGCGGGTTTCGCCTCTGAAAGCATCTTGCCAATCTCGTCCACGGCATAGCCGTCATCGGCCAGCCCGCGGGTACGGTAGAGGGCGGCGGCCTTCTCCAGGCTGCCCTTGAAGTCGTCATAATTGATTTCTTCCTTGCACTGGGAAGCAATCTTGCGAACAGCGTCCGCCGCGGCAAAACGCACACTTTCCGCGCTGTCGTCCAGATACTTACCAGCCAGAAGGAAACATTTCATGAGCGGCATGTCCCCCAGTTTGCCAAGGGCCGACACCTTCACGGCCGGGTCGGATGCGAGCGAAAGCACTTCGGCAAGGCCCAGCCGCTTCACGTCGTCGTTCTCCCCGAACCGGGAAAGAAGGTTTACGTAGCGGTCCAGGTACTTGTCGGCATCCTTTCCTCCTTCACGGGCCGCAGCGAGAACATCCTCCGTCACGGAAGGAATCTGCATGCCAAAGAGAGCATCGCGGGCCGATGCGTCTTTCTGTGCCGCCTCGCGGAGTACATTCGCGGCGGCATCGGAATTGCCGGCGGCGAGGACCGGATAGAATTTGTCCTTGTGAACGGCAGCGGGAAGATATCCCTTCAGTCTTTCTGCCTGAGCCTCAGGCGTTTCCGTATGAAGAGCATAGACAAGGGCTTTCTGGAGTGGTGCCGTGAAGTCCCCGGCAGAAGCATCCAGAAGGGCAGCGATCCCCTCCGCCTGCGCCACAGTAGCCATACCGTCCAAGGCCTCTGCCGCAAACAAATTTCCGGAAGCAGCCATTGTCTCCACCTATCGGTCAAGTTTCCTTCAAAGGTGGCCAGGGCGGCAAAGGCGACATCGGCCTTGTCACCGGAAAGGGCGGCCACAAGCGCTTCGGCTGCTTGCTCACCACCGAGGATGCCGGTGGTGCGGATGGCCGTTTCTCCCAGTTCGCCCGGGTTCGAAATGCTGCCGGTAACAAGGGGAAGGGCGCTCTTTATTTTTTTTGCACCCAGCCAGTTGAGGACATCCGTCCGGGCTTCGTCGGAAAGGGTGGCATAGGCTTTTTCCAGCGCCTTTGCCAGGGTCTCCCCATCATATTTTTCCGTAGCGGAGAGGGCGGCGTTGCGGTAAGGACGGTCGCCTGTCTTGAGGGCGTCCACCACCAGCTTCGGATTCCGGGCCGACCGCTCGATGACGGTCTTTACCGCAGCACAGCGGATACCGGAATTGGCATCTTTCAGAAGGCCCTTGGCGGCCTTCACGGCCTCTTTGTCGCTCAGATTGTCCAGAAGGACCAGATAGTCCGGCAAAGACTGGCTCTTCAGATACTTGGCAGAGGCTTTTCCGCCGATGATGCCAAGGGTCCGGTCGATGGCCTTCTTCTCTTCCCCGCGGGCACTCCCGGCCCACTGGAGAAGATACGGTTCGGCCTCGCGGAGCCCCCGGTCGGCCACGGCGCCGCAGAGGAGCGTCTTGTCGGCCCCTTCCGTGCGCACCAGTTCCATGAGCGCCTTGTCCCCGCCGGGAAGGGCCACCAGGGCCGCGACGGACATGGGGGCGCAAAGAGGGTCGCCCACATAGGAAAGGTAAAGCGGAATATCGGATTCCTGCGCCAGCGGATACAACTGCTGGAGCAGGAAAGAACGCGCCACGGAATCATCGCAGCGGGAGATTTCCTGCTTCAGGGCATCCCGTTTGGCGGAATCGCTGACTACTTGTCCAAAGAGGCTTCCTGCCACCAGCAGGAGCGCGGTAAACAGAGCAAATATCTTTTTCATAAGGCACTAAATCATGGAAGCCCAAGGGGCACGCATCGGTTGATTGATGAGATGGTTGGCGGCATCGTCGCCGATAAAACGCTGGGTGAGCGGGTCGAAGTGCAGGGTGCGGCCGAGGCGCAGGGCGCAGGCGCCCATGTTCACGACCGTCGCGCTGTGGTGGCCGATAATCTCATCCAGGGCGAAGTGCTGACGGTTTTTCACGCACTCCAGGAAATCGGTGTGGCGGGGAGCCGGGTCCGGCAGCGAGTTGATGACATCCCACACATGGGGGATGGTGCATTCGAAGCCCTTGTAAACTTTGCCCAGCGGACCTTCGATGTACGGAACCTTGCCGGGGCTTTCGTAGCCCTCGCCTTCCAGGATAATCTTGCATCCATCATCATAAGTATAGGTGATGCTGCGCCAGGTTCCAACAGCGTCGGGATGCTGCTGGGGAGCGTCCACTTCCACCTTTACGGGGAAGGTGTCGTCCTTCCCGAGGATATACTGAACGGGGTCGATATAGTGCTGTCCCATGTCCCCGAGGCCGCCGGACTCATAATCCCAGTAGCCACGGAAGGTTCCGTGCACCCGGTGCGGATGGTAGGGTTTGTACGGGGCGGGGCCCAGCCAGAGGTCATAGTCCAGTTCGGCCGGAACGGGCTGGGGCGTCAGGTCTTCCCGTCCCGTCCAGTAGAACTTCCAGGCGAAACCCGTGGCCCCCGAGATGCGAACGGTCAGCGGCCAGCCCAGCAAGCCACTGGAAACCAACTTCTTGAGGGGTTCCACCGTCGTTCCAAGGCCATAGAACGTGTCCTTGAAGCGGAACCAGGTGTCCAGGCGGAAAATACGCCCGTACCTGGCCACCGCCTCCACCACTTTCTGTCCTTCCCCGATGGTGCGGGTCATGGGTTTCTCACAGAAAATGTCCTTGCCGGCCCGGGCTGCCTCCACGGCCATGATGCCATGCCAGTGGGAAGGGGTGGCAATGTGGACGATGTCCACGTTGGGGTCGTGGATAAGGTCACGAAAGTCATGATAGGCGGCGAGGTGGGTGCCAAAACGCTCCTTGCCGGCCTCAAGGGCCCGGTTCAGGTGGCCCTGGTCCACATCGCAGACCGCTACGAGGCGGCATTTGTCATCACTGGCAAAGTGAAGGCCGGACATGCCGATACCCCCCACGCCGATGATACCCCGCGTAAGCTGGTCGCTGGGGGCGACATACTTTTTGTTGCCGCCCATGGCGCCGAATACGTTTCTGGGCAGGATGGTCGCAGCGACAATCCCCGCACCCGCCTTCTTTAGGAAAGATCTTCTTGAATCAGCCATAGGTTATAGTGTATTAAGTGTTCATTCGAATGTAAACCAGTCAATTTCAAAGAGGTCAATGGGATGCTTCCGACCGCCGTAATCGCCGGAGAACATGAACCAGAGGGCATGGGGACCTTCCTCCACATCCTCCACTTCGCATTCCAGGGTCATCCACTCCCCTTTCCCCTTGGGGACATCCAGGCCGGCAATCCATCCGGAGAAGGACTGGTCCTGCGTCACGGTAATGTGGCCGCCATTGAGCGCCCGTACCCGCATGGTGAGTTTATGGAGTCCGGCGGGGAAGTCGATATATTTCCAGGCCGCCTTGCTGCCATCCACCAGTCCGGAAATGATTTCGCGGTCGCTACGGCCTTCCATCAGGCGCACATGCGGGCCGCCATTGAACAGGCAGGCACGGGCGGCATCGATGGTGCTGGTTGCCGGAATGGGCTTCCCGGCACCCTGGGAGGTCATTTCCACTTCGTTGATGGTCCCGTCGGCATTGAAGGTGATAGGCTCGATGCAAGCCTTGCGCAGTTTGCTGCTGTGATGGGTGGAACGGTGGTACAGCACATACCACTGCCCGTTCAGTTCCACTACCGAACCGTGATTGTTCCACACGTCCGGGTCGCAGCCGTTGCTGTCCACGATCACGCCCTTGTACTCGTAAGGGCCGAAGACATCGCGGGACATGGAATAGCCGATGCAGGTGGGCATGTTCTGGCGGCTGATATCGGCATAGACATAGTAGTACCAGCCGTCGCGCTTGAAGACAAAGCTGCCCTCGTGGAAGCCATGTTCCTTCTCCGTGACGATGCCTTCATGCAGGGTGGACATATCCAGCGTGGTCATGTCGGGATTCAGCTTGGCGCCCCTGGCGCTGAACTGGTCCCAGAAGTAATAGGCCTGCCCGTCGTCGTCGATGAAGACGCAGGGGTCGATACCCCGGATGTCCCCAATCTGCACACCGTCGGTGAACGGGCCGGTGGGAGAATCGGAAACGGCTACGCCCTCGGTCCATTCCGAGAGGTCGTAGTACAGATAGTAGCGGCCGTCTTTCTCGGCAATGTCGGGAGCATACAGGTCGGCATCGCTGTAAGGGACGCCGTCATAAGGGCCTTTCGAGGCAAAGACATTCGTGTGCAGCGTCCAGTGGAGGGCATCCTCCGTGGAGAGCATGTGATGGTAACCCGTGCACCAGATGTCCGTCGTCAAATCCAGCGAGCAGGCCACATACATCTTTCCGTCCAGCACCTTGGCACTGGGATCGGCCATGTAAACGCCCATCGGGCAAATGGGATTGTAGCCGAATTCTCCTGCGGGGACGGCTTCCCTGCCTTCGGCAAGCACTACTTTTACCTCCTGTTCTCCGGAGGCGCAAGAGACCACCAGCAAGGTGGCGAGCAAGCATTTTATCTTCATATCCTATCGTTTATTATTATGTTCGATGATTTCCAACACCCAGTCTTCCTCGTCCGGTTTTGGGGGAAGGGACCAATAACCGTCGGCCTCCCGGACGGGCAAGGCCGCCTCCCGGAACCTGCCGGTACGCGGATCATACCACTGTGCTTCCATCCCGGCGTCGGAGGCCAGGCCGGAGATGCGCCCGGTCCGCGTCTCTTTCCCATAGAAATAGAGCAGATGCACCCGGGACGTTCGGGCATAGACCGCCGCCCCGGAAGCATCCCGAAAAACGGGGTCTCCGGGAATGACGGGCGTAAGGTTCCACCAGTCAAAGGATTCCAGCAGATTCTTCAGATGAATCATCTGCCGGGCGCTGGGATATTCCAGGGCTTCCTGCCAGGGAATGGCTTTCAACTCCGGAGTTATATACTCCACGCCGTCAAAGGAGGTGATGTCTGACTCGAAGCCGCTGTGGTAGAACCAAATGTCGGCAGCGCCGTACCCATAGCCGCAAAAACCGGACAGGAACGATATCCAACCCTGGGCCCGCGAGCCGAAGTTCAGGGTCCACACGCCACAGTAGCGACCTTCGTAATTCACGGCCGGGCGGGGAGAAAGCCAATAATCGCGGATAGCGTCCGCTGTGGGAGTCTCGTGCAGGGGCGGAGACCATTGGGCCGCCCACCAGGAGTGGCCGGTGCGCCTGGAAACCTCCTCGGACAGGAAGACCGATACCCCGTTCCCGTCGGCACGAACTTTTCCCGGTTCGGTTCCGGCTCCGGTGACGCTGGTATTCACCGCATTCTCCTGATGGCCGGAGAGCGGATGGGAATAAGGGTCTGCGGCGTGGAGATACTCGGCAATCTTCACCCACGGATTGTCGGTGTAGTCAAAGAAACGGCCGCCCAGTTCGGCATAGACGTCATTGTCAATCTCCTGCGCCAGGGTCCAGAGGACCGGATAGGCACCGAAGCGGGCCACCCAGTAGCGGCAGAGGGCTTTTAGCGCCGCATCATCCGAAGCCAATTCCCGGGACAATTCCGTGGGGAAGAAGAACTCGGCATTCGCATGCAGAAGTCCCTCATCGGCTATGAACTGATAGTAGGCATCGGCCTTTCGGAATCCGGCGATGTCATCCGCATCCACGTGCCCGTCCTGCAGATGGAAGGGAGCGCCGATGGGTTCGCTCTGCACCGCCGTGAAACCTTGCTCCACGCGGCGGCGGACAATCTTCTTGAAATGCTCTTCGGACAGTTCCTCCGTGTACATTCCCCAATGGGTGTCGCCAAGGTAGAAAAACGGCGTTCCATCCGCATACATCAGGTATTTCGTGCCCTTTTTGGCCTTTACAAAACCATGCCGGTAGATTTCCAGCGGGCCGCTATATTTCCGGCAGTGGAGCGTCCCTTTCTTCCCGTGGAGGGCAGGGTCGTCGGAACAGATGCTCTTCCAAGTCCACCGGCCGGGCTCCGTAGGGGCGAAGCGCACCACAAAACGGTCTTCCCCATCCCAGAAGGCAGGAATGGTAAGCGTTTGGCCCGAGGTTTTGCTGGAGAACTCCACATCCATCTTCACCCGGTCTCCGCCCCCGGATGCATAGCTCCGGGAGGCCGTGAAACACAGCTCGCTCACCCGCCAGGTCTCGGCACGTTCCCCACAGGAAACGACCGTCAGCGCAACGACAAGTATGACCAGCGCCTTATTCATACTGCAGCTTATAGACAATGAAATGGCATCCGGAACGATGGCTGCGGAACCGGAACGGCGACAGGCGGGTTACACTCCGGCCCTCCGGCTGGCCGCCCAAAGGCGCTGGAAGGCCATCCGGTTGGCATGGAAGGCCAGTTTGGGCACGCAGAAAGCATCCACCAGCGGCTTCTGGTAGGTGAACATATTGGGACCTGATTCCAGGGAACACCAGGAAAAGCCGCTGGTTCCCATCAGAAGTTGCATCTTCATACTCTCCCAGGCCCCGAAGGCCTGATAGGCCTGGCTCTCCCGCCACTGGTCAAAAGTCAGTCGTGTGCCGATATTCCCGTCCTCGTAATTCTTCTCGTAAGAGTCTATCCGGTACCAGGGTTCCTTCCGGGCCAGCGACCAGTTGGGCATGCCGATGGATTCCTCGTGCTCGAAGTTGTAATAGCATAAATCCTTGGCTTCCAGAGTCCATTTGGCCCACGGACTGGGCATGGAACGGATCTCGCTCCAGGGATTGTCATATCCCGAGTAGGAATCCTGGATGCCGCGCGTCATCATGGGGTGCATGAGCCAGGGTTCGGGCTCCAGGGGATTGCCCTCCAAGTCCACCGTTCCCTCATAATTGCCGTAGTGCGTGGCATTCCAGGCGGTGGTGGGGGAAATGAGCCGGCTGCTGTCGGTATTGGCGATGGCCGGGATGATAGCGGCCATATAGTCCTGCGTCTCGCGCGGGCCGTGGCGGAGGAACCAGTTGGGATGGTTGCCCGCCTCCCACATCACGATGGACGGATGGTTGTACACCTCCCGCATATACACGGGATAATGGCCGATATCCACGTTCCAGCCTTCCCCTTCCCGGGTCCAGGCCGGCGTCTGCCAGATAAGGTACAGGCCCAACTGGTCGGCCCAGCGGGCCAGGCGGGGGTCGTTGGTGCCTTCCGGAGACAACGTACGCGCATGGACGTGGATGCGGAGAAGGTTCCCCAGGCGCTTGGCCATCAGAAGTTCCCGCATCAGTTGCTCCGGACGAGGACAGTAAACCGTGCGGGCCACCGTCTCCAGCGGCAGGCGGTAGCCGAAAATCTGTCCTCCGCCCAGCACCTCGGGCCGATGGTTCACATACAGAACGCCTTCCTTCTGCCGGATGAGGCGGATGCCGGTGGTGAGCACGCAGTCGTCGATGGGTTTTCCATCCGCATCCTTCAGAATCACTTCCAACTTATAGAGTTGCGGTTTTTCCGGACTCCAGCAGGCGGGTTCCTTCACAACTACATCGTGCTCAATCACATTGTCCACCCGGGGACGCAATTCCACGGGGAATTCCTCCTCGGCCACGACGGCTCCCTCTTCCGGGAACCACGGGCTGTAGCGGATGCACAGCCGGCCGGAGAAAAAGTCATAGCCCTCCCTTCGCAGGGTAATCTTATGATGCTGAACCGCTTCCCTCTCGTTCAGAGACGCGGTGTACGAATAGACATCCGTAATCCGGTTGGGGGTATCCACAAGCAGGAGGCATGTTTCTCCCAGGAACCAGCCGAAGTGATGGTCCGAAGGGGCATGGAACACGGTCTGGTTGGTGTAGAAAGGCTTCACCTTCACGGCAATCAGGTTCTCCTCCCCTGGATGCAGGTATTCCGCGACATCCAGCAGATACGGCGTGCGCCCTTTCAGGACGGCTACCGGCTGCCCGTTGATCCAAACCTCTCCAGCCGGATCCAGCGCATCCAGATGCAGGAACGCCTGTGAGAAAGCATCGACCTTCACGCGGGTGCGAAGGTAGTAGTCTTCCCCCGCCTGCGAGGCTCCGCCATGGGCCGACGGCAGGGTTACCGGCTCCCAGGCCGAATCATCATACCCGCTTTCCTGCCAGCCTTCAAGGGACGGGACGGGCTCGAAGTCTTCCTCGAAGACCATCTCGCTCCAATACGAGGTGGCGTTGTCTTCTCCATGCCGCACAAAATCATACAGGGAGATGGCTTCCAGGGCCGATTTTCCGGCAAGGGTCAACCCGCAGACAGCCGCCTTCAGGGGCAGTTCCCGCAAGGTTTTCCCTCCACTGGAGAGAAACAGCACGCCATCGGGGACAGAGCCGTAAAGCTCAAATTCCTCAAGGGACGGAACAGAGACGTCTGTGGCCGTTCCGTCCGGATGGGCCAGACTTACCACAAGGCCCCGAGATTCCCCGGACAGGGAGGCTTTCAGGCGAAAACGCCACGCCAGGGGGTCAATGGGTGGAGCGGCCGTGGCACCGTCCAGAACCAGCGCACCGGCTTCTATCCGGGCTCCGCCGGCCGTCCAGGCCCGGTGGCGGCGCACCACATCGGCCTCTTTTCCCTTCTTGTAACCCACAGCCCGCCACTGCTCCAGAGGGATGGTCCGTCGTACCGTGGTAAGCGGCTGCGGCTTCAGGCGGGAAAGGGCAGCAGTCACTTCTGCCTCCCCGAAAAGGGGCGTGTCCAGGCCGGGGTCTCCCCAGAAACGGGAGGCGTACCGGGCATATTTTCCCAGCATTTCCACGCGCTGGGGCGTTGTGAACCACTCGGTTTCCCCGTGGAAGTCTGTCACGCCATCGGCCTTGGCATCCGGGGTGAAATAGCGCATCTCGAAGGTGGTGGCCGTCTGCGCGGCGGCCGCGGCGGAAAAACCCAGAAATGTCAAAAGCAAGAAGACTCCCTTTTTCATGATATCAGCGTTTCCAGATAAAACGGTAATTGAAGCGGCGGTTGGGGGCGGCGTCGCCGGCGAGGAACATGGGGTCTTCCAGCGGTCCGCAGTTGTCGGCCCATTTGAAGTCGAAGCTTACGGCACTTCCGCCCAGGTGCAGGAGCTCCATCGGGATGGAAAGTTCCAGACCGTTTCCGGAGACGGCGTAGGGAATATCGGCCACAGGAGACCATCCGGTGCCGTTCCACGCCATAAGCCGGCCGGGGATTCTGTTCACCACGAAATCGTACCCGTGCCAGCCTGTGGAGGCATCCTGATCGGCGTCCAGAAGAAGGAGCATCCAGTCGGGGCCTTCGGAAGAGGTGATGTCGGCCGTCGTTTTCGCAAAGAAATGCACGCTCCCTTTCCGGTCGATGGCCACCTTGGCTTCGATGATATCGTTTCGGCCCGAAGTGTCGGTATAATGCAGGCCGGCATAGCCGTCGGCATCCCGCCAGGCCGTATCCCCGCGCGTGTCGCGGTAGGTTACCTTCACCTTGTCCCAGTCCTTGAACGAGCCGTCCACCCGGATGCTTCGGAATCCTTTGTTCTCCGGAATGGGCCGGGCACCCTTGTAACGGCGGATGTTCCGGGCCATCTGCATGTAATAGTTATCAGTATAGCCGCCCTTCATGGGCTGGATGGTGCGGTTGAATTCGGCATTGTACTGGTCCACGAAGGCGAACGGGCTGTTCTCCCGGCCCAGGAACCAGGTGTCCCCGAAGTTGTATTTTCCGGCCGTCCACTCGTTCCAGTCGTTCAGGTAGATGAAAGGCGGATCCACCGCCAGGGCGTCTTCCCAGCGCTCCTGGAAATAAAGGCCCAGGCCGGACAGGCTTTCATCCTCGGGCAGGTCCCTCTCGTTCAGGGCCGGCTCTCCGCCTGCCCGCGTCCAGGACTTGCCGACGCCCATGTGGGCCCCGGCCATGCCCAGGGAATGCTGGGCGGGCGTAACGGCGCATTCCTCCACTTTCCCGAGGTGCTTGGAAGCCAGTTCTTCAGGTGTCATCCGACTGACCCGCTCGTCGTCCATGCTGTAGCCGAAACTCCAGTTGTCCTCCGTACCCACATAACGGGAATTTTCCGAATGTTCATGCTCGGCTCCCCAGGCGTAATAGCCCCACCACATGTTCCGGAGAGTGAAAAAGTCGAAGATTTCGGCCGGATAGTCTTCCTTCTTCCGGTCGAAATTACCGGTGGCATCGACGGAAGGGTCGGCATTGTACAGAAGCAGGGGCTTCCCGTCCCAGCAGAACCAGAGGTCTTTGTATTTTTCGGCCTTGTAATAACGCTCAAACAGTTGCGTCACCACGTTTACGGGATTGTTGTTGTAGGACCAGAAGGTGAACTGCGGAGTACGGTTGCCCTCTTCACGCATTTTCTCCATGGTGCTCAGGAGCAGTTCCCATTCGTCCCAGTAACAGACGCCGTTGGTGACATCCAGGATGAGGACATCGATGCCGGCATCCTGCAGCATGGAGAGGTCCCGCCGCATGAGCCAGGTGTCCTGGCTCAGGAAATAACCGGCCTCCGGCTCTCCCCAATGGTAGGAGCCGTACTTCCACAGCGGATGGTGGGAGTCCAGTCGGGCCGACGGGTCCTCCTGCAGGATTTTGGTCACATCCGTATAGGGACCGGGCAGGTTATGGTTCCCCGCACCGTGCCAGGTGATGTAGAAGATGCCCGTGAAATGGCGGCCGTCCTTGACAGGGCCGACGGCCTCCGGCAGCGGCATCTGCCGTCCCAGGGCGTCCGTGGCCACCCAGGTGTCGCTCATCAGGTCTCCTTCCGGAGTCTCCTGCCTTTGCGTACAGGACATCGCGACCAAAAAACACAGACAACTGATTATCAAACTGTTTCTCATAGGCTTTCTATTTTTTCAGACGAATACGGATCAGGGCCACGCTATGGGGCGGCAGAGTGGCCGACACCGCTTTCCGCTGCCGGCTTACCGGCAACTCCTTCTCCTCAAAGTAGGAATGCGGCCGGACATCATCGGAGCACAGAAGCGAAGCCTCCAACACCTCCCCTCTCACCGGGAGGCTAAAGGTTCTGTCCGTATCGTAGGAATCGTTGACCCAGCTTACGGTCAGGACTCCGTCCCTAAGCGTTGCCGCCGTGGAATAATCCCCGTTGCCGCTCACCGGACAGCGCATCCCGTCCTGGTGGGCTTTCAGCAGGGCGAAAACCTGGCCATTGGCGGTAAGACGGCTCCCCTGAGGCGTAATGAGGATGGCACCTTCCCCCACCGGCTGGAAATAACAGGCCAGCGGCATATCCAGCGCATTGCTCTCATTCAGGTAGAAATGCAGCACCCGGGCCGAATAGATGCCCTCGGCCACGCAGCTGGGGCGGTTCCAGGCATACCACTGGTTCCATTCGTCAAAGGACATATGAAGCTTTTTTCCGGTCGCATCCAGGCTTTCCCGCATTCTCCGGGCCTGATGGATATTGCCATCGAGCGAGGCCACAATATCCCGATACGTGGTTTCCGTTTCCTCCGGCGTCACAAAATGGCGCCCGCCGGCAGGGTTGGCATAGTGGTGGACAGAAGTGTATTGCACTTTCTCTGCCATCCGTGCCGCACTGTGCCTGGCCCAGTCGTCATTGGGATAGGGACCGGAAGAACACAGTTCCAGCTCCGGCGAAACCGCCAGCATGGCATCCACATGCCGCTGGGCCAGCTCTGCATAGGCCGAAGACCCCTGCGGGCCTTCCATGTGCCCATACCCCATCTCGTTGCCCAAAGACCAGAAACGCACGTGATAGGGTTCGGGGTGGCCGTTTTCGGCACGCCTGCGGCCGTATTCCGTATCGGCGGAGCCATTGCAGTATTCCACCCACTGCGCGCTTTCCTCCGGGGAACTCCAAGCCAGGTTCAGCGTCAACATCGGCTGGGCACCCACCTCCCGGCACAAGGCCATGAATTCATCGGTGCCAATCTCGTGGAAGTCATAGCCCCAGGAAAAGGGCTGCGTTTCTATCTCCATGGCGGCCTGGAGGGGCGCACGCTGGTCCACGGGAAGCAAACCGTCTTTCCATCGGTATTCTCCGGCAAAATTACCGCCCGGCCAGCGCAGCATGCGGGGGCCGATGGCTTTCAGTTTCTCCACCACATCGGCCCTCATGCCGTGGAAATGGCCCGCAGGCAGCATGGAGACGGCACCGAAGACCAGTTCGGCCTGCCGGTCGAAATGATAGCGGATGGAAGCGTCGGTATCGCTGTCAGAGGCCGTCAGGGTGAATTCGCTCACCACCCAGTCTTCGGACGGGGCCAGATTCAGTTTTTTGGAGGCGTACACCTTCTTCCCGAAACGGTCGGTAATATCCACCGTCAGGGTCAAGGGGCGGGACACCCGGGTCACCGTGCGCAGTTCATAGCTCTGCCCCGCCGCGACAAACAGGCCATACTGTCCCATTCCGGCCTCCTGCCCTTCTTCCAGATTCTGGATGGCCTGCACCTTGAGCTCATTGCCCCGATACATGTCGGGGATGCCGATATGGCGCGTATAGGAGGGTGTCTCGTCCGTCAGGTAAAGCACTTTCCGGCCGATACCGAACCAGCCCAGGGCCAGCCCCTGGTTCCGGGACGGCTTGCCGGCGAATTTCCGGTTTTGAAGCATCTGGGCACTGAGGCCTCCGTTCACGGCCGCCCGGGTATGCTCCAGGTTATGTCCGAAAATATAAGGGGACAGCGACTCCGGATGCCGAAGGTCGATTTCCTGAGCATCGGCCGGGAAAGCGGCCCATAGGGCCGTAGAGCACAAGCAGCTGACAATGAGCAATTTGCGCAAAATCGTATAGGTAAACCAGGCTAAGCTACTTTTCATAAATAATTAATTATCAACTATTTATATTCCACGCTTCATTGAACGGTAAAATCATCAAACACAGCCGAACCGCCGTCATCGTTTACATTGAAGGAATAGATGGCGGGGCGCACACCTTTCCAATTGGCCCTGTAACAGCCGAAGGGCTCTCCAACCGGTTGGAAGGCCTTTCCGTCCGGGGAGTAATAGAACCGGAAGGATTCGGCCGGAGCGTCATAGGTGAAGCGGAGGAAGGCCGAATGGCCCTTGAGGGCCTGGACGGTGGACTCCGTCCCGTCGTCAGCCGCCAGATAAAGGCTGCGCCGGCCTCCTTCCAACTTGACGCCCAGGGTGGGCATGACCGAGCCCATGACGGAGAGGCCCGCCCGGCAGCCTTCCTCGAAATGGCGGGTATCCAGTTTCACCGTCACGGTTCCCTTGTAGCCAAAGAGCTTCTGGCTCAGGGTATTGCGGGCATCCCGGAACGAGGAAGCCTTCAGGGCGTGACAGGTAAGCTTCCCGGGGTTCTCCGTAAGGGACCACCCTTCCGGAACCGGGTTGTGGTTGAACTGCCACTGGGCACCGAGGGTAGGAGCGGAAAAATCGTCCGACGTGGCCGGGTAGGAGGGAGCCGTCTTAAGACCGGCCGGTTTTTTCCAGCAGTAAACCGGCTCTCCAATCCCGTTCCGGTCGATGTCCACGCCCATCACAGGCCAGTCTTCCTGCCAATGCATGGGCTGCAGATGGACTACACGGCCCAGCACGGGCGTATCCTGGAAGTGGAGGAACCACCACTCCCCTTCGGGGGTATCCACAATGGCTCCCTGATGCGGGCCGTTGATCGGAGTAGAACCCTGCTCCAACACCACCCGCTTCTCATACGGGCCATAGAGGGAAGTGGAGCGGAGAATCACCTGTACACCGCCGCCGACGCCGCCTTCGGGGATGCTCAGATAGTAGTATCCGTTCATCTTATGAATCTTGGTTCCCTCGGCCACCGGGCCGCGGTACACCACTTCGCCCTCGTCCAGAAGCTGTTTCCCGTCGGGAGACATCTTGTGGAGAATGATAGGGCCGGCACCCCATACGCTGTGTCCCAGATAGGCCTGCCCGTCTTCGTCCCAGAAAGGACAGGGGTCTTCCCAGTGCCACACTTCCTTTACGCAGTGGAGCGGGGCCCAAGGGCCTTCCGGTGCGGGGGCGCTGGTCATGAAGAGGCCTTCATCCGGCGTGCAGAAATAGACATAAAAGAGACCGTCATGATAGCGGATGCTGGGCGCCCAGGAGCCCCCGGAATAACGCTCGTTGGTTTCCCAGCCGGGATAGTCAAAACGGGAATACAAGTGGGTGAGGTACTCCCAATTCATCAAATCCTTGGACTGCAGGATTTGCATGCCCAGAAAATGGAAATCGGATGCCACCATATAGTAGGTATCCCCTACCCGGATAGCGTCCGGATCCGAGAAATCGGCATTCAGGACGGGATTGATATACGTTCCGTTGCCCTGGTCACCCCATCCCTCCTGCCAGGCCGGCACCACGGCGGGCTGCCGCTGGATGCAAGAGGCGGCCAAAAAGGCCAGGCCGACAAGCAGGGATGAAAACTTTTTCATGGGCAGACGGGCTATTCAAAGTAAACGGCCTGGGCACCTCCGTGATAGGTCGCGTCCACGGCATAAAGCATGGCGGAAGGAGAAAAGCGCTCTTCGTAAAAGCGGTGGCAATGCCCGCAGAGAATGGTTTTCAGGAGAGACTGTTCCTTGAGCCAGGCAATGAAATCGAGCGTGGGTTTGTCGGAGTGCTGCTGGACTTTGCGGTATCGCCATTCCTCCCCGGCGGGATAAGTGACGCCCGGGTCATACTGGGAGGTGATTTCCTCCGGGACGCCCGTAAGGTAGCCGCAGTTGCCGCCAGTGTAGGATAGTTCATCGGCCAGAGCCTGGGGCGTGTACAGCGGCACGTGGCAGAGCATCACGACGGGAAGGCCCTTCTGCATTTCCTTTTCCATCAGGGCATGCTGCGCTTCCGTAAAATTGTAATACACATCGTCCAGAGCCACAAAATTGACTCCGCAAATGACCCGACTGGCAAAAGTAAGGTCGTTGGGATAAGCGCCCTGCACGGCTTCCCGGCTGTCGTTCTTGTAGGCCTCGTCTTCCTTTGCCTCACCCACGTACTTGGAGTATTCGTGGTTGCCGGCGCAGACAAACCAGTCGGCCTCCAGCATATGATGTGCACAGCAGTCCAGGTTGGCTTCGGAGACAAAGTCGTACATGTCTCCGGTGTGCATCATATACAAGCCTTTGTCCCGTGCATAGCGGATGGCTTCGTCCAGATAATGCTCTCCGTAGGTCATTCCGCAAGAACGGGACGCGGCCAGTTTTATCTTCCGCTCATCGTCCCGATTGTCGGCCCGGGCAATATGCGTGTCGGAAACGTGGAGCACACCGAAGGGCTTGGAAGCACCCACTTTCACATGAATCTCCTTGACGTACAGCGGCTCCAGCCGCTCCACATCACGGACAATCCGGGAAGGATCCACCGGCGGCAAAACGGGAACGGGGGGCTCTCCCGTCCGGGGGCCGCAGCCCGTAAGAGCCAGCCCGGCGGCCGCCGTTCCGGACACTTTTATGAAATCTCTTCTGTCCATTCTGATAAGGGTTCTATTGTTTGAAAACGTGTTTCACGGCCTCCAGATAGCCATAGCCATACACGTCGTCCGGCTGGAGATAACTGGTTTCCGTCCACTCGTTCCAGGAGTTGATAGTGATGAGCGGGTGCAGGCCGGGACGGGCGTCCACCCAGGCCTTGGCCCGGCGCAGGGCTTCCTCGAAGCGTTCCGGGGTGTTTTCCTTCACCACGGCGCTGTCACCGAAGCGGGGACTGTTGTCCCAGCCGATGGAAACGTGCGGATAGTATGGGATGGAGAATTCGGCATCCAGTTTGTCCCATTCCTCATAGGCGCGGTCCAGGATGTTCCGGTAATCGTCGTCCATCCAGATGAAGTGACAGAACTGGTAGTGGGACATGCTGTTAAAGCCCAGTTCCCGGATGAATTTGTCCCGGGGCCGGCCGGCTTTCACTTTGGCCTCGTCCACGCCGCTGTAGTTGAACTGGCTGTCCCACATGGTGAACTGGAGTTCCAGGTCCGGGAAGCCGGCTTTCTTCACCTCCTTGCGGAACCAGGCCAGGGCATCCTTCGCCGCCTCTACGCCGCCGATTCCCTCGATGAAGGTACTCACCTCGTAAATCATGAACACCGGCTTGCCGTCAATCTTGTAGTAATTGGGCTGCTTGAAGAAGAGTTCGATGTTCCGCTTGCAGATTCTCTCGAATTCGCCGCGGTTCACACCCCCGCGATAGATAATGTTGCCCTCCTGATGCCCGGAAATGCGGGTGTCCCAGTCGTTTCCCACGTTGTGGTTCGCCCACATGAGATAGAACTGCATCTTGTCCCGGTTGCGGGCTTTCAGGAAGCCCTCCGTGAGGGTGGTCTCCATCCAGGGGCGGCCGTCCAGCCAGTACCAGTCGAAGATGAAGACATTCACGCCGTGCGAGGTTGCCTGGTCGATTTCCATCTCCATCACGGCAGGGTCGGCCTCGTTGATATAGCCCCAAAGGGGATGGCGGTCCCATGCGTGACCGGGATAGCGCTGCTGCATGGTGAGTACCGTCTCCCATTCACCCATCCCCATGGGCCAGAAAGGCCTCAGGCGCGGATCTCCCGATGCATATGCGGGATAGAGATAGGCGGCGACATCATATTGCTGGGCCTGAACGGAAATACATCCCAAAAACAAAAAAAAGGCAAAAAGAATCTTTTTCATAAGGCCAAATCTTATCCTTACAAAAATACCTTTTTTTTGCCTTTTTTGCAATATGGTAACACAGCACCGGGCAATAAGGCAAACGGTCACCGGGCAAAAAGTTTCAGTACCAGGCCGGGGTCGGAGACATCGCCTTCCGTGGCCGCCATAAGGCCGATTTCGGAAATCACGGCGCCGGGGATTGTCACGCGGTTCCCCTCCACCGTTACCCTTCCGGTGATATCCACGGCTTCTTTTCCGGCGAGATCCTGGGCTAAGACCCGCACACCTCCAAGGGGTGCGGGATAAGTGAGCGTAAGAGAGCCATAGCGGCCAAAAACGCCCACCGGAGACGCTGTAGAGGGGACTTCCACCTCTACGGGGACTTCCTGGAGCACATATTCGCGGCCCAGCGAACGGCCTACCGTAGCCACGGCGACGGCACCGCCAGGGTACCGGCTTGAAAGGACGAAAGGACGGGCGGGGTCCTCGGAGCCCACCTTTGGAAGCGGCATATTCCGGCTCACGCGGGCCGGGGCCGATACACGGACGGTGTCTCCCACTTCATGCCGAATCCAACTTTCATCGAAAGCATAAATCCAGCCGTCCTCCAGGATGACGGGGTCCACCGCGAAGGAAACGCCGTCAGAAGCAAACGGGAGGGCGATGCGGTGCCAGCGAACGCCGCGGACCACCTCGTCCAGGCGGCATTTGAGATTGCGCCCGCTGGTGGGGAAGCCGATATCGGCCCGACCGGAAGGAAGGGCTCCCACAAAGGGATGCCGCATGATGCCGATGGCACAGCCGAGGCCGGCCGCGATATAGGGCTCGTCCTCACAGTTGATGATACCCTGGGCCGGAGCTTCAGGGGAATACCGGAGATACTGGGCCACCCGGTCTATGGTAACCGTCTGTGCGGTAATGTTTTCCACATCATAAGTGCGGTATGTGTCGCTGAAGGCGATGAATTCCGGATTCATGGCGTGCTCGATAATCAGCTCGGGAGCATATTCCCGGCCCCACCGGGTGAGCTGCTTTCTCCACTCCCCGCTTCCCTGGTTCTTCCCCCAGTCCACTTTCCAGTAGCGAATTCCCGCTTCCTGCGCTTCCCGCAGCCGCTGCGGCCAGTAAACGCTGTCCGGAACCTCCGGGGAAGTGCCGGCTTTCTCCGCACAAATCCAGCCTCCGAGGCCCTTCCAGCCCAAGCCGGTGAAGCGGTCGGAGAGTGCTTTCAGGCGCTGCGCCGGTTTCCCTTTGAAAGAAGGGAAACGAGTAGTGTCCAGCCGCACGGTTCCGAAATAAGGATTCCCACCCCGCTCGTTCATGTCCCGGGGAATGTCCCAGGAATCGTCCAGGACCAGAAAGAGGTCTTCCCGGATGGCCGGATAAAGGGAAGCCCATCCCTGATAGGGTCCGTCTCCGAAGAAGTTCTCCTCCACCATCTCGGCCCGGTTTTTCACGGGGCCGTCCTGATTGGAACGATAGCACTGCAGATTCCAGGTACAAAGATAATCGGGCGCGGAAGAGGGCTTCTCCGGCACCAGATTTCGGGCGCCTGCCGCTGAGGAATAGATTTCCAGTTCCACGGGCCCCACGAGGCCGGCGGGCTGAAGCGGGGAATCGGCCCGGAAATAAGACCAGATTACAAAACCTTTCCGGTCCTTGGACGGACGCGGCACCCCTTTAAGGAACCACTCCGGGAAAGCTTTCATGGCACGTCCCATGGCCGGACCGCGGTCTTCTCCCCATTCGAAGTCGGGCTCGAACTGTTCGTCGCCGATGAGCCGGTTGGCCCAGTTGTTGGTGACGGCGATCTCCAGGTGATTCTCACCCTGTTTCAGGAAGGGGGTGATATCGGCCCGGAAGGGAGGATACCAGAGAACGCCCGCAGGGCTTCCGTTCACCGTGACCTCCGCGATGTCGTTCATTTCCCCGAGGTTCAGCCATACGCGGACGTCTTCCCGGGCCCAGAAGAAAGTACCCGAATAGGTGGCCGTGCCGGAAAAATACTTGAGATAGGGCTCTTCACATTCGCTGAAATCTTTCAGGATGAAAGGATTAAGGGTGAAGGGAACATCCAGCTTGGGGGCGAAGGAAACGTCCCAGACCTTCCCCAGATCCCGGGTTTCCAGCAAAGTTCCTTCCTGTATCTTCTCTTTCTTGTAGCGCGTGGGCTCCTTGGGAAGGACCACGAAGAGGGACTGCCCGGGATCCAGTGTGAGGCGGACGGAATCGGCCGGAGCGGCTGCGCGGATGGTTCCGTGGTAAGGGTCCCACAGTTCGGCCGGCTGAGGGCCGGAAGGGAGGGTCACCGCCCGAGGAGTATCTTCCGGGTTGATGACAAAGTAAATGTCGGCCCCGTCCGTTTTCCGCTGGATCCAATTCTCCGAACGTTCTCCCAGGGTGCCCTGCTGAAGAAGCATCTGGCAGCGGGAGAGGTAGGTAAAGAATGCCTTACCGGGCTTGAACCAAGTCTGGTGGCGGCTGAAGTGCGTGCCCCACCATCCCATTCCCATTCCGGGCTGGTAACGGTCGTCGAAGGGCTGGTGCACCCAGTGGTGCAGGAAGAGGAGGTTCGCGCCGGAGACAAAGGCCCCGTCGGCCGAATGCTTGAGGAAGGCTGGGTCTTCCGTGTAGTGGCTCACTTCCGGACGGCCGGTGAAAGCTTCGGCCCCCACGATGGGCTTGCCGTATTCCCTGGCCTTGTCCACGATGGCTTCCATGATGCGGCCGCTGCCGCCCGTCCAGAATTCGCCCATGGGAACGTCGGCCACAAATACCGACTCGGTGGTGCTGAAGGGGCCCCAATAAGGCTCCCAGAAAAGCAGAAGGCCTTTTTCGTGCACTTTGTCGCGGGCCACCTGCCATCCGTCCTGCAGGAAGCGGCGCTGGATGAGGATGCGCCAGTCTTCCTCGAAAGCCGCATTGCGCGGGTTCTGAGGGTCCGCCTCCCGAAGCGCCATACAGGGCAGCGGATCATAACCGCAGACCCCTTTGAAATATTCCCGGAAACCGGGGGTCCAATTCTGCTCCCCGGCCTCGTAACTGTCTATGAGTAAATGCGTGAAGGATTTCCCGAAGTACTTTCCCAGGTGCTCTTCCAAGGGCTCCAGCACCTGGTCCCAATGGTAGGCCGATACCTCGGCGCTCATCTTGTCGGCCTCCAGGGCTTTTCCGATCAGGTTGTCCGGAAGCGGATGCGGATTGGAAAGGGTGGGCGCATGGCCTATCCGGTACACTTTCCAGCGGCCGGCAGGAGCATTCCAGGCAAGCAGCCCCGTGCTATCCATCTGCGCACTCAGGTCCAATACTTCATCAACGGCAGCGCCGGGCTTGTCCGGAACCGCTATCACGGCGATGTCCCGGTAGAACGTAGCGCGGCGGCCCGTAGCGCCCCAGCCGCCATAGACCGGAAGTTCCGGACGGGGCAGCATCTGCCGCACTTCTCCCCCGCCCCTGACGGCGGTAACGCTATGGACCACCGTCTGCATCCCCTTCTCCTCGTCAATCCAGGGCCCGCCGGTGGTACTGTAGCCGGGACTGTTGTGCAGGCCTATCTTCAACCCAAGTTCCTGAGCCACCTCGGCGGCATATTCCAACGCCTCCCAATAGGCCTCGCTCCGGTAGGTCTGCTCCGGCCAAGGGTTGTTCCCGATGGGATGGTGCGTCTCTTGAACGGCCGATGCGATGTTAAAGATGGTGGCCCCGCCAATGCCGGCCTCGGCCATGGCTTCCAGATCGGCCCTTATGCCTTCTTTGGAGAAATTGGGACCCATCCAGTGCCACCAGACATAGGGCCTGTATTCCATGGGCGGCTGCTGAAACTGCCTGGCAAGCGTCCCGGAATCGGATGGATTCCGGGAACAGGAGACTATCGGCAAGCCGATGGCCGTCGAACACAAACAGCTGGCCACCAGCGTTTTACGCAAAATCGCTTGGGCGATCCGGACTAAGCGAATTCTCATAAACGAATAAAAATCAGTTACTTACATTCGACGCTCAATTGACATACACCCGCCGTTCGGCTACTTTTTCGTTGGCGTTCTTGCCGATCCAAACCTCAAACCAGCCTTCTTCCACGCCGAAGTGCATGTCTTTGTCCCACAGGCCGAACTGGCGGTAAGGAATCTCCAGTTCCACCTCACGGCTCTCGCCGGGCTCCAGGGAAACCCGTTTGAAAGCAGCCAGCTGCTTCAGGGGACGCACCACGGAGGCCAGAGAGTCATGGATATACACCTGCACCACCTCGTCGCCCTCCACGGAGCCGGTGTTGGTCACCGTCACCTTCACTTTCAGGGGTTTATCCTTATCCAGCGTTTCCGCAAGCTCAAAGCCGCTGTACTCGAAGGTAGTGTAGCTGAGGCCATAGCCGAAGGGATAGAGCGGGGAACCGTCGTTCTCCACATAGCCATACCCGCGGCCGCTGGGCTTGATGGAATAATAGTAAGGATTCTGGCCGATGCTGCGCACCCAGCTGAAGGGCAGACGCCCGCCGGGATTGCGCTTGCCGGTCAGGACATCGGCCTCGGCACGGCCGCCCTGCTCACCGGGATACCAGGCTTCCAGCACGGCCGCGGCGCCGTCCACCCAGTCGGAAATGTCGATGACCGCGCCATTGTGTAGTACCACCACAACCGGCTTTCCGCTTGCAATGAGATCCTGCACCATCTTCTCCTGGTCCACATTGACCCGCATTTCCTGCTGACCGCCGATGATGGTGGCACCCTCTTCCCGGCGCACGGTCATACTGGCCGACGGAAGACGGAAACTGCTGCGGTCGCTTCCCTCCTCTTCCCGGATGGAAGGGAAGAAAAGCAGCACGTCGCAACTGCGGGTATCGGGATTGAGAAGCACTTCGGCCTGCCCGGAGAGGGCCTGCTTCAGCCCCTCGAAAGGCGTGACGGCCCCTTCCCCCCGCCAGCCGCCATAACCGCCGCTGTAGTCTCCGAGGTTCAGGGTATTGGCGGCCGGGCCGTACAGGCCCACCCGGCGGACATTTTTCAGCGGCAGGATGCCGTCGTTTTTCAGCAGGGTCATAGCCTGGACGGCGCTCTCATAAGCCAGTTCGCGGTGCTCGACGCTGCGGACGGTCTCATCGGCCTTGGGAGCATCCACGAAGGGCTCGTCGAAGAGGCCCAGTTCGAATTTGAGGGTTAGGACGCGGCGCACGGCCTCGTCCAGCACTTCCATGGGAACGCTGCCGTCCTCCACCTTCGCCAGAAGGCCCGGCGAAGTGACGTGCAGTTCCAGGTCCAGTCCGTTTTTAAGGCACATCACCAGGGCATCGTCTTCCGTTTCGGCCATCCGATGGGACCGGCGGACGATATCGACGGCGTCATAGTCGGAGACCACAATTCCCTTGAAGCCCCATTCTTTCTTGAGAATATCGTTCAGGAGACGGCCATTGCAGGAGGAGGGAATACCGTCCACCGAATTGTAGGAACTCATGACGCCCCGCGCTCCGCCTTCCTGGACACAGGCCCGGAAGGGCTCCAGATATACTTCCCTGAGTTCCCTCCACGAGGTAGTGGACGCAAATGAATCGTGGCCGCCCTCGCCGTAATTGTCCACAAAGTGCTTGGGGGTGGCTACCACACCACCTTCTTCCAGGGCTTTCACATAAGCGACACCCATCCGGGAATTCATGAGGACGTCTTCGCCGTAACTCTCCTGCCCTCGGCCCCAGCGCTGGTCGCGCGTAATATTGATCACTGGAGCATACACCTGCCGTACGCCCACGGCACGCAGTTCCTGCGCCACCACCTGGCCGACACGGTAGTACAAGCCGTCATCGAAAGTAGCCGCCATGCCGATGCTCTGCGGGAAGCAGGTGGCGCTTCCCCACTGGGCTCCGTGAAGCGCTTCACCGTGCTGCAGCACCGGAATGCCCCAGCGGCTGGCCGCCATGGAACGTCGGGTATCCTCGTTGATGGCCTCGGCCACCTCCCGGGGAGAAGCCCCTTTCAGGAAATGCCCCACGTTCCGGATATGTCCGGCGGGATAATTCCGCTTCACATAGAACTCTCCTCCGTACAGGAGTTGGGCCGTAATCTGCTGCACCTTTTCTTCGGTGGAAAGGCGTCCCATCAGATCTTTCACCCGCTTTTCCACGGGGAGGGAGGCATCCCGGAACTTCATGCCGGCGGTGTTTTCCTGCTTGAAAGTGAGCGGCAGGCGGTGTGTTCCGGGGCCAAGGGCCTTACGGAGGAAAGTGTCCGGGAGGGACACATCGGCAAGTGTACCTTCCGGAACGGTAATCTCCATGTAGTCCCCGCTGCGGCTGTAAGTGACGGCGATGGTCCCCGCCACCGTGGGGAAGGAGAGGGAGCACTCATCAAAGACGAAAGCGTCAGGCCGCACGGTAAAGCGTTTCCAACCGGGTTCCGTAGGGACGATTCCCAGCATCCGGGAAGGGAAAACGGCCAGCGGGCCGCCGCTCCAGGCATGGTTCACACTCCCGCAATTCCAGTCTCCGTTCACGCCCACGTTCCAGTTTTCGAAGAGGGTGTCGTAGTCGGGATGGTTCACCATGAAATCGTATCTTTTACGCTCACGCTCCAGCGCATAATCCCCATGGCCGATGGCAAAGAGCGCTTCCATCACGTACTTCTCCATGTAAGGGCTGGCGTGTTCATGGGTTTTGAACACTTCGAAGAGGGCGTCGTATTTGTCCCTGTCGGCCAATCCGGCCAGTACGGCAAGGGCATTCACCCGGTCGTCGGTCTCACCCTGATATTCCGGATGCCGGTAGCAGGTTCCCGTCCAGGCCTCCCGGTTGATGGCTTCGCACAGGGAAAGCATCTGCGCCCAGTAGGCACTGCCTTCGGCCTGATTCCCAAGCGCATCGGCCATGTCCGAGATGGATTGCAGGGCCAGGACATACCAGAGGTTCTGCAGGAGGCGCAGGTCACGGTTTTGGCCCCAGTCTCCCCAGTTCCAGTCTCCCTTGTGCCAGGCCATGAGCCCGTCGGGGCCCCGGTGATAAGTGGCCAGATAGCGCTTCACGGCAGGATAGACATAGCGGATGGTCTCCAGGTCTCCGGTGTTCATGTAGTAGTTCCAGATACCGTATCGGCCCACGGCGGCCAGCATCTGGCAGGGCAGCTCCACCCCGTAGTTGCCGGGGATGGGAGAGAAAAGGATATCGTCCGGACGTTGCCAGTCGCAGAGTTCCCGGATGCCCTTCCGGATAAGGGAATACAGGGAAGGAGAATAGGTGTAGAAACTCTCTCCCGTGATGGTCACGATATCTCCCCACCACTGGGCCCTTTCGCGGTCCGGGCAGTCGAAGAAGGTGTCGCGGGAATTCACATAAATGGTCCTCAGGCCCTTCTGCCAGAAGAGGTTATAAAATTCATCCGAACAGCTGAACTTGCCGTCGGGGGCGGTGTCATAGCCGGTTTCGCGGTAGGAGAGGCCCGTCACTCGGGCGCCGTGCTCCACCGTCAGGATAATCCGCTGTCCGCTGAGCCAGCCCAGGGACTCGTAGGTCTGCTTTCCAGGCCTGGTGATGTATTCGGCCCTCAGGCACTCCACCCCCACTTTGGAGTGGTCGGTCTCAATGACAATCCGGTGTCCGCCTTCCGGGTCCTCCACCGCGAGGACGGGGGTCATCTGCATGTTGTGGGGCAGGACCGCCCGCACGGTGTCAGCATCCGCACCGGGCGTTGTCTCAAAGGCAATCTCCTTGATGCCAAAGTCCTTCCACTGCGGAATGGGACGGATATGCAGCTTGCCCAGGGTGTTCTCCAGCGTCACCGCGGGCGAGAATCCCTCCAGGGAGCCTGTCTGCCAGCCTTCCATATCCTTCTGCGCATCGAAGCGGATGCAGGATTCCGGAAGGCGGAAGTTGGGCACCGGAAGGTCATCGGCCGTCCCATAGGCGGGATGGACGCGGCATTGCCAGCCGTCGTTGCCGATGGCCGGGCAGTCGAACCACAGCTGCGGCGTTCCGCTGCTCTTGTGCGAGAAAGCATCCTTGCCAAGGTACCAGAGCAGCAGCGCCACCCGGTTCTCCCCTTTCTTGAGGTAAGGAGCCAGGTCCAGGCGGTCAAAATAACTGTCAGAGGGATTGGGCCCGCGCTTGAGGCCGCCTTCGAAGACCACCAGTTCCCCGTTTACCCACAGCCAGTATTTGCTGTCGGCCGATATCCGGGCCTCCGCCTTGGAAGGAACGGTCTTCAGGTTCACATCTTTCCGGAAGGCGATCCACTGGTTGGGAGCATCGGCCACTCCGGCACAGCCCATCGTATGGTCTATCTCCACAATCTCTTCCTTCGGGGGCTCCCACAGCGGAGCCTCCTCCCCCTTGGGGGCCTTTTCGCTGCAGGCGGCCAAAATAAGAAGCGCAGAGAGCGCAAATCCCGTCTTTTTCATATCTTTCAGTCTTTAAAAGGAATCCAAACTTTCATTTTTCCGGCTTCGCGGTTGTCCCAGGCAAAGTACGGAATAAGGGTCATCTCCTCTTCCCCGGTGCGGGCCGATATCTGCATAATCTCGTGTCCCCACCATTGTTTTTTGGGCAGTTTCTCCACCTTGAAATCCATCCCTCCGGTGAGCGCCAGGTCGTCGAATCCTTCCGGATTGTCCACCTCTTCGATGCAGTACACGATGGGGCCGCGCTGGACGGCACGCTTGCCCTCGTCCTCCTTGACGCGGGGATCGGCCGCGACCACCTCCACCGGCATATTCAAGACCAGTTCAATCTTGTCCTTATCTTTCCACTTGCCGCCGAGTACCGCATAACCCTTCTCCACGGGAGCGCTGACGGCATGGCCGTTCACGGCAAGCGTATAATCCTTGCACCAGCCGGGGATGCGAAGGCGGATTTCGCCCTTTACGGGTTTCTGAAGGCCCATCTCCAGCGTCACGTTGCCATCCCAGGGATAAGAGGTGGTCTGGTGTACCTTCATCTCCTTCCCCGCCAGTTTCACCGTCACGTCACTTCCCATATAGAGGTTCACCCAGAGGGCTTTTTCGGAAGTGCCATAGGCATAATTGCCCACGGAGGGGATAAAACGGCAGATCTGGCTGGGGCAGCAGGCGCAGCCAAACCATTCCTGCCGATGGTGACCGCCCAGCGATTCCAGGGGATTCACGTAGAAGAAACGGTCTCCCCTGAGGGAAATGCCCGCCAGGGCTCCGTTGTACAGGGACCGTTCCATCACGTCGATATACTTGGCATCGCCGGTGAACTGGTTCATCCGCCAGTTCCAGAATACCATCCCTACCGAAGCACAGGTCTCGCAATAGGCCGTCAGGTTGGGAAGGTCATAGTCTTCCGTGATGCCTTCATTCCGGGAAGACTGGCCGATACCGCCGGTGATGTACATGTTCCGGTTCACCACATGGTCCCAGAGACGGTCCAGGGCGGCGATCAGTTCCTTATCCCCGGTATAGGCAGCCACATCGGCCATGCCGCAATACAGATACATGGAACGGACGGCATGTCCGGTTATCCGGGACAGTTCCCGCACCGGGACCTCGTCCTGGTAATAGACGGCAGGCCAGACACGGTCGTCTCCGTAAGACCCGTAACCATGGCCGCGTTCATCCAGCAGCCAGAGAGCGAAATCCAGGTACTTCTTTTCTCCGGTTACCTCGTACAGTTTGACAAGGGCCAGTTCGATTTCCTCGTGACCGGGAACCCAATGGCGCTTGCCGGGGCCGAAGACACTCATCATATGATTGGCCATCCGTTCACTCACTTCCAGGAGGCGGCGGCGTCCCGTAGCCTGGTAATACGCCACGGCCGCCTCGGTCATGTGGCCGGCGCAGTACATCTCGTGCCGGTCCATATCGTGCCAGCGGTTCTCCAGCCCGGTGAGGGTATAATACGTATTCAGATAACCGTCCGGCTGCTGCGCGGCGTAGAACTTGTCCACCCATTCGTTGCACTTGGCTTCCAGTTCGGGGTCCGGTTCAATCTGCAGGGAATAGGCCATGCCTTCCAGGGCCTTGTACACATCCGAGTCATCGAAAAAGATACCGGAATGCTCCCCTTCTCCCCTGGCGGCATTCTCGAAATTGCGGATTCGGCCCGTCTGGTTCTCAATCTGGTCGATGCACACCGGAAGGGTGACATCCTTGTGGATGAGAAGGCGCGGGGTCCAGAAAGCGTCATTGATGGTTACGGAAAAGAAATTTACCGGCATCAGCCGCTTCATGCTCTCTTCCTCGGGGGCCTGGCAGGCTGCCACCAGCAAGGCCAAGGCAAGGACGGACAATCGTTTCATGGCTTCTTATTCAAAAACGTCAAGAGCCTTTCCCCTCCAACTCTGGGGAGTTTCCAGATTCAGGATTTTGGCCACCGTGGCAGCCATGTCATACTGAATCATCGTCTCTTTAATCTCGTGGTTCTTCTTCACGCCTTTTCCCCAAATCACGAAGGGCGTCTCCAATTCCAGCTGGCTGTAACCGCCATGACTGCCGCCGATATGGCCGTGGTCGGAAGTAATCATAATGATGCTGTCATCGTAAATGCCGGCCGCTTTCACGCCTTCCACGATCTTACGGACACGCTCGTCCACCAGCGGAAGTTCGGCATAATACTCGTCAGAACCCTGTCCGAAGGCATGGCCCATGTGGTCCAGTGCATCAATATGGATGAAGCACAGGGTGGGTTTCTTCTCGGTAATGTACTTTACGCTCTCCTCCACCACAGCGTCCGGATACTGGGAAGCGTGATGGATGCGTTTGTAATAATCCAGGCACAGGGTATCGGCATAATTGAGGAAATCTCCCCACTCGCACACCACGCCGCACTCGTCGGCGGGACGCTGCTCTTTCATAAGGTGGAAGAAAGTGGGCTGGTTTTTATGTTCCGTCTGGACAAGGGGCTTGAAGCGGGGCTCCGGGTCGTTTCCGTACCAGCCGGAAGATTCCACCGGCGTGCCGTTCATCATGGCCGCCCAGTTGGGGCCGCTGTCGGAAGGAAGCACGGGGCGCTTGAGCAGCGTCCAGGAGCCTTCCTGCATCATTTCCTTGATGAAGGGGTATTGTCCCTTTTCCATGCACCAGGAGCCCCAGCCGTCCAGGCCGATGACAATCACATGGGAAGCCAGCTCTTTCCGAGGGGCCTGCCGGCAGCAGGAAGCCAGCATCAGTACGGCCGCAAAAGCAAATAAAATCTTTTTCATATCAGTGTATATTAATGGTTTACAAAAATATGAGCGCGTCGGAGCCGTCTTCTCCCATCAGGGTCACATCCAGCTCCTGTCCCTCGCAGTCTTCAAAATAACGGATTTCACAACTGTGATACCCTTTCTCGAGACGCAGGTAGCGAATGGACAGCTGGGGACTATGGGAACCGTCCTGGGCAATCATCGGCTTCCCGTCCAGGAACACTACGGCACCGTCATCGGAGAGCACGCGGAGTTGATACATTCCCTCTTGGGGAATCTCCAGAACGCCTTTGAAAACATAGCCGAAGTGATCTGTCTCCGGGTCTTCATCAATGAAAACATGGTCAGTAAGGCCCTGGTCCACCACTTTTCCGCGACGGATCATCTCCGTTGTGGAGAGGAAGTCCCCTTCGTAGCGGACATAGCGGAAGCCTTTTTCAGCGGGGGCCGATGTCAGGGATGCCGGCAGGGACTCCGCGTTGCCGAGGTCTTCCTTCAGTTTGTCATAATGCTCCAGCAGATTCTTTACGGTCATGAATCCTCCGGCCCAGGCGCCCTCCGCCAGACGGTCCATTCCCTCCCGCTCCATGGTGCGGCGCACCACTTCATCGGCCTTTTCATTGAAGCCCCAGAGGGGATTCTTATACATCTGAAGGAAGCAAAGCGGCATTTCGGCCGTCTCTACGCGGTCCAGCAGTTCGGGGTTTCCGGCTACAGCCTTCCGCGCCCCGGCGAAAATCCGGCGCCCTTCACGGATAAATTCATCGGTATAAATCTCATCGGCAGCGCCGATGTAGCAGTTGCGGTGCATGCCCTCGCGCATGAGAATGCGCTCTTCCAGGTCCAGGTATTCCCGGACATAGCGGCCGGCCGGGCCGTAATACCCTTCGGTGAAGTCCAGGATCAGTTCATCCATGGAGGCATCTGGATTCCACATCAGTTTGGAGAGGACCCAGGAACGAAGTTCGCGAAGTTCGCAGGAAACCGTCTGGTAATCCCCCTCTTCCAAAATGCCGATTGCGTGGTTGTCCACGAAGTCGCGGATGTGCGGCTGCATGGATTTCCAGTTGGCCACCGGCAAGGTATATTGGGAGAAGTCCGTCACATAATCCCAGATGTACAGGTGCGGGGCGATAGCACTCCATTCTTCCAGGTCCTTCAGGAAAGCCTGGTTCTGTTCACAGGCATCGTAAGGATGGAGCAGGCAGCACTCGATGCTGCACAGGCGGATCACCACATTGTCGCGGGGGACGATGTCCTTGGGGGCGTGCCGCGTATATTGATAGGCAAAGGTGCCGATGAACTTGTCCGGGAACTCCTCCCGCACGGCATCGGCCACCTGGTTCACAAACCAGACCATTACACCGGATTCGCCGCCATATTTGGCCGAGAGCCCCTGGCAGGCGTCGCACTCGCAGTAGAGTTGGTCATCCTGCTGCTCCACCGAATAAATCAGATAATCCGGCTGCTCCCGCATGACCCGCCGGACGCCTTCGATGACGATCTGAAGCACATCGGGATTGGAAAGGCAAGGCTGGCCATAACCGCCATAGCGCTGACCGTCCCGCAGGCAGAAGTACTCCGGATGGGTAGCAAAGTATTGGTTTGCCGGCAGGAAATAGCCCAGGGCATGGACGCCCCAATAGCCTTCGGCACTGCCCTCGAGGGTTCCCTTTCCGTCGGGAGAAGGGATGCGGATGAAGTTGTTCCGCATCCGGGCCGAAAAGACGGGGTTGGAACGCACATCCAGTACGCAGTTGTCGCGAATCAGGATGCCGGGAGTCTCTTCCCGGCGCAGTTTTCCGAACTTCCAGGAATCCTGGTGCGGAGCCACGCTGACCTTGGAGGAATACCAGCGGCAACCCAGTTCCTCTTCCAGGAATGAATACACACTATAGAGGGTCCCGCGGGGGCCCCGGCCTTCAAAATGAATATCGGCCCCTTTACTGTAATAAACAAAGCCATCTTCTCTTCCCCCCGGATCCAACGTACTCAGGATAAGACACTTTCCCTCCGCCGGTCCGTTTACGATGGAAAGGGAGACGCCGCTTACCTGTTCTACCCAGTACTGCAGTTCCTGGGCGGCATACTGCTCGATTCCGGAAGTCTGCCCGTCCAGCACGATGGTATATTCCGAAACCCCGTCATGGAACAGGGTGTGGGACGTGTTGCAGGAAACCAGCATCCCCAGGACGAGGACGCATAGGGAAGAAAAGAAAAGGTGGAAACGGTACATCATCTTATTTCGTTTTATTGATTCCAAATCTGGTCGGCAAAATCCATCATCCACATCCAGTCATAGGCCGATATGCCATGCCCGCCGTCGCGGCGGACGTATCCCACTTTTTCTCCGATGGCAGAACGGTCATAATCGGCCGGCCAGGGCACTGCCGGAAGACCCGGCTGTCCCAGGAACGCCCATACGGGAGCGGCCGCCTGAACGGCCAGAAACTCGCCTTCCGTATCAAACCAGGGCGCATCATAGCCCTCGACAAGGACAGCCCGCGGCGCAAGGCAACTGAGAAGCAGATGCTGGTCGAAAGGCATCTCCTGCTCATGGCCGGCATACTTGTCATAGGCCCGGCAATACCAATGGCGGAAGGATGCCACTTCCGTGGCAATGCTTTCGCCATAGAAATGCTTGGCAAGAGGAACGCCGCCACCTCCGGACTGGATGGGAACCGTAACCGGGATGCGCTCGTCGAAGGCTCCGGCCAGGAGGGCCGCCTTCCCGAGACGGGAATAACCGGTGACCACCACCCTGTCCTGGTCCAGTCCCGGGTCCTGGACAATCATGTCCATCCCCCGCATCAGCCCCCATGCCCAGGCGGCGAGCGCCGTGGTGTTGTCCGCGCGGGAGGGATCCCTCCTGCCCCAGAGTTCAAACACGCCGTGGCTGTAGGCGAAACTGTCCTGCAGGATGATACCGTCTTTCTCGGCTCCGGGATCCGGATCGGGGGAAATATCACAATAGCAAGCCGTTACAACGGCATAGCCCCGGGCGATGAGGGAACTCACCGGAAACACGGTGTCCTCTCCGTCCAGGTTATAGTGTCCCCGTTCGTGGCGGGGGACGCGCATCCACTGGTCGGGAAGCAGGATTTCGGGATCTTTAAGAAGTTCGTGGTTGCCGGTATAGTTGAGAAGCAGAATCACCGGGACCGGGCCCTGCACGTGGGCCGGCGTTATGATGAGCCAGTCTATCTTGGGACCGGTCTTGTCTTCGCGGAACCACATCCGAACCTGCCGGCGGGTGGCAAAGCCCGTAAGGGTGCTTCCCTCCTCCAGCAGTTCACACCAGATGGGGGCGGGAGAAGGCATCTGTCCATACATTTCCCGCTGGAAAAGGGACAGGATTTCCTGCCGGCGGGCAGGCCATTCGTCGGCCGATGTCAATTTTCTGCCGTCGCAGAAAGCCAGCGGGTCTTCCAGCGTGAAGGCCGGAACTGCATCCCGATCATAATTCAAGTTCGCGAAAGCAGCTTTCCGCGCCGCCTCCTGCCGGGCGGCACTCCAGCCCTCGTATTTCTTCTCCTCCCCTTTTTCCAGAAGGTCCTTTCCGTCCCAGGCAAAATCATTCAGAACATACTGGTCAGACCGTTCCAAATCAACGGGATGGGGGGAATCTATCCTTATATCATTAAGAGACACATGGTTACATAGGGTGACCGGCATATCGGCCCGGGGCTCCCGCTTGTAATACTGGGTCCAGGGACGGACCTTGAGCACGATGCCGGATCGGCCGGAGACATTCTCCACGTGAATGTATTCGTATTTCTGCGGTGTGTCGGGGCGCAGTTTGAGCCAGAGGACGGAGCGGGTGTTTTCCGCAACGCAGTTCCGCAGGATCACATTCCGGGCCGCCACGCACTCGCTGCCCAGGGTGAGACAGCCGTGAGTCTGCCCGAAAGTGCAGTCCTCGATAAGGATATCCTCGTTGGGGCCGTTGTCCGGATCCAAGTCGGCAAAAGTGCCCTTTCCTCCCTTGAGGACGACTCCGTCGTCGAAAACGTCCATATAACAACCCTTGACCAGTACATCATGGCAGGCATCCAAATCAATGGCGTCCGTGCTGTAGCCCCTCAATTCCCCGCTGGTAGGCGAAGTGACCGTCAGGTCCAGGAAACGGAGATGGTGGCTCTTGTAGGCGTGCTGGGTCCAGAAGGGACTGTCTTTCAGGTGGAGGTCCTGCACCGTCACGTGGCTGCTGTTGGAAATGAACACCAGCCGGGGACGCTGCCCATCCTTGTTGGTGGCCTCGCCGTTCCAGCTCCAGCGGGTTTTCATCTCCCGCCAGAACTCCGTGCCGCTCCCGTCCAGGGTACCCGGGCCGCCCAGCACGAAGCCATCCACCCCGTCAATGTTGATGAGCGCCGGGAAATAGGTGCAGGTCTGCCCCTCGATGCGGGTGGTCTCCAAAGGGAAATCCTTCACCCGGTCCGACCCCTTCAGGGTCCCTTCAATCCAGAGATGGGTTCCGGGCTTGAAATGAAGGGCTCCGCAGACAAAGGTCCCTTTTGGGACCACCACCACACCCCCTTTCTCCGCAGCCAGGTCGATTACCTTCTGGATAACTTCCGTCTGTACTTCGGAGGAATTCCGCTTTACCCCGTAACGGGTAATCACATACGGCTCTCCAAGGGACGCAAGCTCGGCCTTCCGGACATCGCGGAACCATTCCGGCATGGGTTTCCCGTCCGGAAAAACATCCTGGGCCCATGTCATCCCCGGGAGGATGAGGGCCAGCGCCAATAGTCTGATTCCCAATTTATTCATAATAGAGCATGGAAGCGGGGAGGTTGTAAACGGATATGCCGGGGCCCTTGAGGCCCACTTCGATGTATTCCTCTGCAAAATTGTCCCAGAAGCCGATTTCAAGACGGTGATAGCCGGCTTCAAGCATGAGCCACACCTCCTCGTATCCTCCACCGTCCCGGTCCAGATCCAGGACATTCCGGCCGTCCAGCACAAGGCGGGAGCCATCGTCGGAGCGGAGGGAAAGACGGTACAGGCCGTCCCTCTCCACTTTCATGAGGCCCTTGAAAATGATGCCGAAATGGTCGTCCTGCTCCTTAAGAGCCGCAGTGATGACAGGCGTAATGCCGGAGCGCTTCTCAGCGGCGGACAGGAACCCGTCCACACTCATGTACTCCCCTTCCCGATAACTGTAGCGGAGTCCCTCGCCGACAGGGACGGCATCCTTCACGGCCGGGAAATATTCCCCGCCCTGCATCCTGAGGACATCGTGCACCGGCCAGGAAAGGGCCTTTTTGAGTTTGTAGGAACCGGTGGCGCGGATATCGGCACAAGATGCCCCGAAGAGCACCTTGTACTCCCCTTCCGCGGCTTCCCAGGCCGATGTCCCTTCGTTGAAGGAAGCCAGGGAGTAGTTGTCCACCACCATAGTAAGCACCTGGCTTTCACCGGGTTGCAAGAGCCTGGTCTTTGCAAAGGCCTTGAGTTCACAGACCGGTTTCTCCAAGCCGCCGGAGGGAGCGTCCACATAGAGTTGGACCACTTCCTTTCCGGCTACGGCGCCCGTATTGGTAACGGTGACGGAAGCGGTGAAGCCATCGGCCCCGGCCTTCACGACCGGCTTGGAATAGGCGAAGGTGGTATAACTGAGGCCGTAGCCGAAGGGATAGGACACCTCCGTACCGGTGGTCAGGTAATGGCGGTAGCCCACCCAGATATCTTCCGAATAGACGGTGAAGTCCACATTTTCCCTGGCATGATAAGGGGCCAGAGGGTCATAATCGTAGGGGAAATCGGCCGATGAGGGGATGTCCACGAAACTGCCCGGAAAGGTCATGGGCAGTTTGCCGGAAGGGTTCACCTTGCCCGTCAGGATGTCGGCAATGGCGTTGGCACCCTCCTGTCCCGGAGACCAGGGCAGGAGGATGGCATCCACCAGATGCTTCCAGGAAGCGGTTTCCACGACGCCGCCCACGTTAAGGATTACCACCACCCGCTTTCCCCGGGGATGATAGGCCTTGTGCAGATTCACCAGCAGTTCCCGCTCGGTGGCGGAGAGTTCAAAATCGTTCTCCACATGGCGGTCCTTTCCTTCGCCGGCCTGGCGTCCGAACACCACTACGGCCACATCGTCCAGCGAAGACTGGAAACCGATGGCCGATGCGGTGAGACGGGGTTCCTCACGATATTCGTTGTCCTCTACGGGTTCAATATTGAAGCGGGTCCGCAAGGCCTTGGCCTCCAGGGAGTAGTACTTCTTGAGACCGGGATCCAGGGTAAATCCGGCCGCCTCCAGGGCTTGGGTCATGGTGACCACATAGGGCTTGGTCACTTCACCGGAACCGGTGCCGCCGGCGATAAAGTCCTCGCTGGTAACACCGTACAGGGCCACTCTCTCCGTTCCCTTAAGCGGAAGCGTGTTATGCTGATTGCGCAGAAGGACGATGGACTCCGCAGCCGCCTCGCGGGCCATGCGGGCATGGGCTTCCAGGTCGGGATGGCCGGAATAGGCATACTTGCGGAAACGAGGGGTCTTCACCACATATTCCAGGACACGGCGCACATTGCGGTCCAGTTCTTCCATGGAGATGCTGCCGCCGCGGACACCGGCAAGGATGCGCCGGATTTCCACGTCGGAACCGGGATCCATGAGGTCGTTTCCGGCCTTCACGGACTGCACGGTGTTATCCTTGTTTCCCCAGTCGGTAATCACAATGCCCTCATAGCCCCATTCGTCCCGGAGAACGGTGGAGAGGAGGTCGTAATCCTGCTGGGTGTAGTTGCCGTTGAGTTTGTTGTAGGAACTCATCACCGTCCAGGGCTTTCCTTCCTTCACGGCAATCTCGAAGTTCTTGAGATAGATTTCCCTCAGGGCCCTGCGGCTCACCAGGGCATCGTTCTCGGAACGGTTGGTTTCCTGGTTGTTGGCCGCATAGTGCTTGATGGAAGTACCGGCGCCGTTGCTCTGGATGCCGCGCACATAGGCCGCCGCCATCCGTCCGCTCAGCAGCGGGTCTTCGCTGAAATACTCGAAGTTGCGGCCGCAGAGCGGATTGCGGTGGATGTTCATGCCGGGAGCCAGCAGTACGTCCACGCCGTACTCCAGCACCTCATTTCCGAGGACGGCCGTAGTGCGTTCCACCAGGTCCGTATCCCAGGAACTGGCGAGGAGCGTGCCCACCGGGAAGCCCGTCGCCACTGTGTGGGCGGGGTCCCTTGAAGGGTCGATTCTCACGCCGGCCGGGCCATCGGAGAAGATGGTCTGGGGAATGCCCAGCCGGGGAATGGCCCGGGTGCCGCCGGCCAGGCCGGGCACCAGGTTGTCGGAACTGGTTCCCACCAGGAGCGAAGCCTTTTCTTCCAGGGTCATCGCCTGCAGAACCTCGTCGATATTGTCCTCCCTGAGTTGCGGCTGCGCCGCGGCGGTAAAGGTGGCCAGGAGAAGGCCCACAAGTGCTATCTTTCTCATGAACAAAGGGTTTATCATTTTACAACTACGGTTTCTGTCAATTCGATATGGCGGGAATCGCGCCCAATCTCAACCACATACCGGCCCGGATCCACCCGCCAGCCGGGAAGCGTGACATCATAGAAGGAGAAGGCGTCCGGTTCCAGGGTGAAGGAGGCCTCCGCAGAACCGCCTGCTGGAACCTCCACTTTGCAGAATGCCTTCAATTCATGCACGGGACGCTCTACGGACGGCTCCAGCGGGCGGATATAGACCTGCACCACTTCCTTTCCGGACCGGGAGCCGGTATTGCGCACCGTCAGCGTTCCCCGGAAGGCGGCATCCCCCTCCTTCTCCAGCCGCAAGCCTTCATACGCAAAAGAGGTATAACTCAAGCCGTGGCCGAAGGGAAATTCCGGTTCCACGCCCTTGCTGTCGTAATATCGGTAGCCCACATTCAGGCTGTCCGTGAAATAAATCAGGTCCTGGTTCTCCCAGCCCAGCCGATGGATGGGCGTATCCTCGTAATGCCTGGGCCATGTGAAGGTCAGATGGCCGCTGGGGTTCACTTTCCCGCTGATAATATCGGCCACGGCCGTTCCGGCCTCAATCCCTCCATACCAGGCCTCCAATACGGCCGGGGCTTCCGGGAGCCAGCCGCCCAATTCGACCGGAGAACCGTTCATGAGGGTGACCACCGTCCGGGGATTCGCCTTCACCAGCCGCAGGATTGCTTCCTGCTGCAATTGAGGGAACAGCATCGTAATCCGGTCCCGGCCTTCGGTATCCAGGTTCATGTCCAAGCCCCCCACGAAAATGACGGCATCGGCCTTCCGAGCCGCCTTTTCCAGGGCCGCCAGACGGGCGGGAGCCCCTTCCGATTCCGGCGTAGAATATTCCACATGGAGGGAGGCGTCCCCTTCCGTCTTTTCAAAAACGATGCACAGATGATAGTCCTGTCCCTTTTTAAGATCCACCGTGCCCATGGGGGTCCCGGCAATCTTCTGGTCTCCCCGGATAAAAACGACCGGAGCCCCTTCCCACGAACCGTTGTAGGCGCTCACGTGGCCGCCGCCGGAAGTGAAGCGGAACGTGTATTTTCCGTCGGCCGGTGCCGTAAAGGTGAAATCGAAGCGCGCCCCGGTCCATTCCTGCACCGGGATGGAAGCATCCGGAGACCGCATTTCCCACATGAAGTTGATGCCATCCTCCGTCCGTTCCACAGCGGGCTCCTCCAGGCCTTTTTTATAGTAGCGGGCATGCACGGGAGCCTCGATTTCCCGGAAGCCGCCCAAAGATTTCCAGTCAAACCAGTCCACTTTCCGGTAAGTCTTCCGAAGGCCGTCCAGGATGGTCACTTCGCCCGGAGAATACATCCAGGAACTGCCGCCCATGGCGATTTCGCAGGTTCGCAGGGTGGCGTTGGGGCCCGTCACCAGGATGCGGCGCACCTTTCCGGGGTCCAGCGGCAGAAGCCCTCCTTCATTTTTCAGGAGCACCATGCTTTCCTGCGCCATTTCCCTCGCCACCGCCACATGTTCCGGCGTAAGGATTCTGCAGTCCGTGGGAACCTTGGCGGGAGAGCCTTCCAGCAGCCCCACCCGGTCGCAAATCCGTAGGATGCGGAGCACCTTGTCGTCCATGAAACTTTCCCGGACCGTGCCTTTTTTCAACGCCTCCAGCAGCGCTTTTCCGTAAAGGCATTCTTCCCAGCCCGGCATGGATTTGTCCAGGCCGGCCGAAATGGCCTTTTCGGTGGTGCGGGTCTGCAGCCAGTCGGTCATGACAAAGCCGTCGAAGCCCCACTGGTCCTTGAGAATGTCCGTGAGCATTTTCCGGCTGTCGCTCACATACTCGAAGTTAATGCCATTGGCCGAAGTCATGATGGTCCATACCTTTCCTTTCTGAACCGCTGCCTTGTAAACCGGAAGATAGATTTCATGCAAGGACCGTTCATCCACGACTGAATAGTAAAAATTCCGGTTGGACTCCCGGTTGTTGCAGGCATAATGCTTGAGGCAGGCGGCAACGCCCATGCTCTGAAGGCCCTTCACTATCGGGACCGCCGTGGCCCCGTTCAGGTAAGGGTCTTCCGTATAGTATTCGAAAAAACGTCCGCCCAGCGGGTCCCGGAGGATATTGACGCCGGGGCCCAACAGGACCGTCTTGCCCAGGGCCCGCGCCTCTTCGCCCATCACCTGCCCGGCCCGGAACATCAACTCCTGATTCCAGGCCGATGACTGGCCCAGGCCGCAAGGAAAGCCGGTGGAGCCTTCCCATGTATGCGGCCCCCTGGCTCCGTCATCCATACCGAACTCGGGAACGCCCAGGCGGGGAACCCCGCCGTCTCCCATCAGCAGATAGGCTTTCTCCTCCGGTGTCATCTGCCGCAGGAGCTCCCGGTAGTACGCTTCCCTGTCGGCAAATCCTTGTGCCAGGGCTGCCAGCGAAAAAAGGGCAAAAGCAGTTAACAGGACGAGTTTTTTCATAGTTTATCGGTAAAAAAGCCGGTTGGCGGGAATGGTTGAGTACGTCCGGGCCGAAGGGGCTTTCCAGCCCCATTCCAGGGACTGCCCTTCATAATCCTCAAAATAGAGAAGTTTATAGGCATGCAGCCCCTTCTGGAGCGGGATGCGTCCAACGGCCTCCACCGCACTGTGCGAGCCGTCGTTCCCCACCACCATGGTTCCGTCGATATAGAGGGAACTGCCGTCATCGCTCTTGGTATAGAAAGACCAGATCCCGTCCTCCGGAATGTCGATGTATCCGTAGAAGCAGTATGCAAAATGGTCCTGGTCCGGGGCACCTGCGATGGAAGGGAACGGCATGGTGCCGGTGGCCTCGGCCGGGTCTTCCTCAATCTGTCTCAGGGCAACGAAATTCGCGGCATGGTAGGTGTAACGGCAGCCGGGCTTCATGCCCGTGCGGGAAGCCGCGGCGTGGAAAAGAAGTTTGTGCGCCGTGCGGGAAGTCACGAAGGAGGGCTCCATCCCCTCCTTGAAAGCACGGGCCCGGATGGGGGCCGATTCCCGGAGGATGAAAGGCTCCGTGTAAAGGGGACTGTCCGCCGTCGGTTCGCTTCCGTCCAGGGTATAGTGGATGACGGCGCCCTCCGTGCGGGTTTTCAGGCAAATCTCCGCCTCTTCCGGGAACAGGATGATGTCTCCGAGGATGGCCACCGGGCACACCACCTCCTCATGCGTGAGGGAATAGGCGGCCGGCAACTTGTCCCGTCCGTGGTCCGGACGGGCCGACAAGCGGTATTCCAGTGTTCCGCCGGAGATGATTTCCTCATACTTAAGGAAGTTCCGCCGGAGCGGTTCGCCGTTCAGCGTAATGTCCGACACATAGGCATACTCCGGATGATCGGCCTTGATTATCAAGATGTTGCCATTCCCGAGTTCCACCGTGATTTCCTTGAAGAGCGGCGCTGCCAACTGATACTCGCCAGTACCGGGGCACACGGGGTACAGGCCCAGGGCGCCCAGGACATACCAGGCGCTCATCTGACCGCAGTCCTCGTTTCCGCAGATTCCGTCGGGGGCCGTAGTGTAAAGTTTCGTGAGGATTTCGCGGACCACCTCCTGCGTACGGGAAGGAGCCTCCACATAGTTAAAGAGCCAGGCCATGTTGTGGCTGGGCTCGTTGCCGTGGGCATACTGGCCGATGATGCCGCCGATGCCCTCATCCACCGACTTCTGCCCCTCGGGCTTGTAGGTAAAAAGGGAATCCAGGGCGGCGTACAGGGCTTCGCGGCCGCCCATCAGGGCCTGGAGGCCGGCCATGTCGTGGGGGACGAAAAAGCGGTAATGCCAGGGCGAGGCTTCCGTGAAGTCGCGGCTGCGGAGCAGCGGCTCCAGGGGTTCCACCCAGTTGCCGTCGGCCTTCTTGCCGCGGAAAAAGCCGGTGTTGGGGTCGAAGAGGGCGCGGTAGCGCAGGGCCCGCGCGTCATATTCCGCCGCGATATCGGCATGTCCCAGCGCCTCCGCCATGCGGGCGATGCACCAGTCGTCGTAGCAGAATTCCAATACCTGGGAAACAGATTCCACCTTCATGTCGGCCGGAATATAGCCGAAGGTGTTGTACAACTCCGAAGCATTGACGTTGTTCCTGTTGGAAGAGACAATCATGGCTTCCAGGGCCTTCTCGCCGTCGAATCCGCGAATGCCGCGGAGCCATGCGTCGGCGATGACCGAAACGCTGTGGTAGCCAATCATGCAGCCGGTCTCGTCGCTTGCAAGGGGCCAGATGGGCAGTTCTCCCCGGCAGCGGTACTGGTCCAGCATGCTGCACACCATGTCGCCGACCATCTCCGGGGCCATAAGGGTTTGGAGCGGATTCCAGCTGCGGAAGGTGTCCCAGATGGAAAGCGTGGAGTAAAAATGATGTCCCTTCTCCAACTGCCTGTTCCGGGCCGACTGATCCCTGTACCAGCCGTCCACGTCATCGATCCGGTTGGGGGTGATGTAAGTATGGTAGAGGTTGGTGTAGAAGACATCGGCCGGGCCGCCCTTCACCCGGATGCGGCCCAGGGCCCGGTTCCAGGTGGCTTTCGCCTTGGCCAGAAGGCTGTCGAACGACTCCCCTTCCGTCTCGGCCAGGCGGTTTTTACGGGCTCCTTCGAGGGAAACGCCGGAGAGGCCGGCGATGAGTGTCACGTCCTTCAGGTCATCGGCAAAAGTGAAAGTCAGAATACACTTGGATGTTTCCTCTGCCTTCTCGAAAGGGGCCGAAAAGACGGCCGAGAGATAGGAGTCGCGCCCGTCGGCCCAGCCGTTCACGCGGCGGTGGGCCAGAATCTCCTCCCCCTCCGTGCGGATTTCCATTTCAATCGGAGTGCACCAGCCTCCCACGCAGGACAGCGTATTGATGCTGATCAGGCGCTTTCCGCGGCCGCTGAAACGGTAACGGTGCACACCGGTACGCTCCGTCGCCGTCAATTCGGCCGTAATGCCCTTTTCGGGGAATGTCACTTTATAGTAGCCGGGACCGGCAGTTTCGTTCCGATGATTCAACGGGAGCGGTTCCACGCTGTCCAGGCCGGGGGTCACCAGAAAGTCTCCGAGATCCGGACAACCGGTTCCGGAGAGGTGGTTGTGACTGAATCCCAAGATTTTGTCATCGGCATACCGGTAACCGGAGGCCGAGTTTACGTCGGTGTCCGGACTCAGCTGGACCATGCCGTACGGGAGCGTGGCGCCGGGATAGGTATTGCCTACGAAACCCGTTCCGTTGAATACGTTTACAAGACCGGCCGGCTCCTGTTCCCCTGCGCAGGAAACAAGAGCCAGAGCCATCAGAGCGGATATGAAGGGCCTGCTACTCATAAAAGAGCATGCTCGCAGGAAGGTTTTCATAGGTTATGCCTTCTCCGTCCAGGCCGATTTCGATATTCTCTCCGCCATAATTCTCCCAATACTGCAACTGGATGCGGTGATAACCCGGGGCCAGGTTGATCCAGGCGCCCTTGTAGCCGCCGCCGTCCCGGTCGATGTCAAAGAGTTTCTGCCCGTCCAGGAAGAAGATGCTGCCGTCGTCGGTGGCCGATGAGAGAAGATATAGCCCTCCCTTCTCGATTTTCATGAGGCCTTCGAATACGATGCCGAAATGGTCTTCCGTCTTTTTGACGGCCGTGCTGAATTCCGGAGTGATACCCTGGGCTTTGACCGGACAGGCCAGCATTTGGGGAACGCTCATGATATCCCCTTCATAATAGGTATAACGGAGACCCCGGCCCTTGGGTTTGGCCTCCACTGCTTCGAAACTGGCCGATGCCACCGGTGCTTCAGGCTCCTTGTAGAAGTCGGGATTGAACGGTTCGCACTTTTCGCCGTTGTCCGGGGTGAATTCGATGCCAAGGATGTCCGCGATGGTGGCGGCGAACTGCTTGGTGAAGAAAGGACCGTTGTGAGTGGTCTCGCCCTTTACGGGAACGCCCTTTCCAAAGGCGATGAACCAGGTCTCACGGGAAGGACGGATGTTCCCGCCGTGGCCCGTGAACTTGGGACCCAGGCCGCGGCCGTGGTCGCAGGTGAGAATATAGGTGGTCTTCCCTTTGTAGAAAGGATCGGCCTCGCAGGTTTCCACAATGCGGCGGATGTAAGTGTCTCCCTCGTTGAGGGACTGGAGGTAACGGTCATATTCTCCGGCGTGGGCAAACTCGTCGGGATCACCGAAGCCCACATAGAACACCTTGGGATGCGCACTGGTCAGAGTTTCCAGGGCATAGCCATAGGTGAAATAATCCGGGCACTCTTCGGTTTTTCCGTTCTGCCACTGGTTGATTTCATAAAGAACCCGGGCTCCGACGGTGTTCACATAAGGTTTTTCATCGGCCACGCAGCCGGGGAAACCGCCACGCTCATTGTTCACGGCATAACGGATGCTTTCCCAGGAGGAGTACATCATCACGCTTCCCTTGTAGCGGGGATCCCGGTTGGCCACTTCCAGCACGCTGGTGTTGGGGTTGGGATTGGGGTCGTTGCTGTTGATGCGCTCGTCATCGGGCCAGCCGCAGAACATCTCGCTGTAGCCGGGATAGGAAAAATTCATGGTATTGGCCACCGTCATCATGCTCTCCTTGTCACGGTTGCCGATGAGATAACCGTGCTGCGGAACGTAACTCCAGACAAAAGGCATGAGGGCTTCACGGCGCTCCTCGGGCGTATCCCGCCAGTAAGCGGCCTTGAGGGCTTCGGGATTGCTCACGAAACGGGTGTCGCCCACCAGGGATTCATCGGCCCCGGAGAAGAGTTCCTGCCAGCGCAGGCCGTCGAATGTGATGATGACAAGACGGGGATCGTCGTCCCCTTTGTTACAGGATACCAGCATCATGAGTGCTGCTGTAAAGGCAAGCGCAATTCTTTTCATACTATTGGGAGTTTGATTGTTTCTTGGCATATTCGGCCGGCGTCATGCCGGTGAGATTCTTGAAATTGCGGGCGATGATTTTGTATTCCGTCCCCAGTACGTCGGCCGCCTGAAGAGGCGAATGGCCGGCATTGATAAGGTCTTTCATCCGGTTCACACGCGCCCGGATGATATATTGGTAAAGGGAGATGCCCGTTTCCCGCGCGAACATGGTTTCCAGCATGCGGCGGCTCATGGGGACCTGGTCCACCAGGCTCTCCACCTTGATCCGGTTCTGCAGGTTCTCGTTCACATAGTACATGATCTTGGAGACATACGGGTTCTGGTGGATAAAGGCATCTGTGCTTTGCCGGGTGGTGATGTAAGTCGGCCTGACCACGATGTCCCGGTAGTGGAGCCGGCGTTCATCGGCCGGAAAAGCCATCAGTTCCTCAATGAAAGCGGCCACCTGATAGCCGGCCTGCTCGACATCCTGATTGATGGAGGTGAGTTGGGGAGAACACAACTGGCAGACGGAAGCGTCGTTGTCCACGCCCATCACCAGAATATCATCCGGAATACGCACGTCCGGACGGTCCATCTGCGAGACGGCTTCGATAATCTGGTAAGCGATGTTGTCGTCACAACCCAGGATGGCCACCGGCTTGGGAAGCCCGGAAAGCCACTCCGTGAGACTGGCCGTGTCGTACCACCAAACCTCCTGCGGTCCCGTTTTCATACGGGCAGAGAACTGTGCTTCCGGAAGACGTTCCCTAATGCGGTTCGAGAACCCTTCCAGGCGCTCTTCCGACCAAACCATGCCCCGGATACCATAGAACGCGAAACAACGGACTCCTTTCTCGATGAAATAGTCGGCCGCCATTTCTCCGGAGAGAAGATAGTCGCCGCTGATGTTGATCAGATTCGGGAACCGTTGCTCGAAATCCTGTGCAAGGGTAATGATGCCTCGTTCCAGAAAAGCGTTTACGTTGTCGTTGTTATGGAACTGGCCGATGATAGCGTCGGCCTTCCATGTGGTGGCAAAATCCACCACTTCCTGCATACGGCCGCTGTCCCGAAGGGAAAGGGGAACTTTGCAAACTGCCCAGGGTTCGTGTTCATGCGAAAACCGCATGATGCCTCCCAAAAGTTTGTTGGCATAAGACTCCGAGAAGTCTGTCATCATGAGAACACGTGCCATGCTGTTTTAGTGTTGTGGTTCGTTTCTTACAAATTTAAGAAAACCCTCCCTAAAATGGCAAGCACCTGCGCAGAATATGGCGCAAAAAGCGCAAATCACGCAGTTTCTTATCAAAAATCAAAGTTCAGTACAAATAAAAAAGACGGCCCCGCCTGGGGCCGTCCATAAAAAGGGATGTCCGCTCTGTCATCCAGAGCAAAGCGAAGAATCTACTGTGCCTGATAGCAACCGGCATTGATCTTGCCGCCCGTGACACGCGGATTGCCGTCAAGGTCGGTCATATAAGTACCCAGAATACTCTTGGCAGCAGCAGTATTCTCACCGGTGGAGAGGGCTGCGCCGGCGGGATGGAAGTCACCGCCGTCGTAGTTCACAAAGAGCGTCTTAAAGTCGCTGTTCTTCACGAAGGTGCAGGCGGCCTGTGCGGCGTTCTGCTGGGCACCGTTACCGGCACGGCCGATGAAGTTATTGGCATCGGCACCGCAGATGACATTGCTCTGGCATACCCAGGCAGGGTCATCACCGGCCACGACATTCAGGTCAATCTGCTGGACCTGCTGTTCCAGGATGAACTCGGGCTTGATCGGCATCTCATAACGATCAGGATGAGCGTCCGGATTGTCGGCCACACCGGGCAGGAAGTACCAGTTACCGGCCACGAGGTTGTTCACGAACTCGATATGGGTGCCGCCATTACGGAACATGATGCCGCTCCAAGGGGAAGAAGTCGCCGAGGAACCGTCACGCCAGTTCACGTTGTCCACGAAGGTGCAGTTGGCAACATAGGCCTTTACACCGGCCTGGCCGTGGATGGCAGCCGTATAACCATACTGGGCGATGGATGCATTGCCACGGAAGAGGGTGTTCACAACCGTCACCTTGGTTCCTTCACCGGACACGCTCACGCCGCCGGCATGGGCGTCTGCCTTGTTCCAGGCGATGATGCTGTTGGCCAGGACCAGTTCGTCACCGGCAGACTCGGTAGCCATGATACCGCCACCCTTGTCGGAGTTGGTGCCGTTGTGGATATAGCACCATTCAACGGTCAGTTTTCCGTTGAACACCACGTTGGAGCCAAGCCCGTTGCGGATTTCGAAGCCGTTGATGCAAGCATCCTTGAAGCCCGGGCGGTCGCCATTGGGAGTAATGCCGGAAATGAGCGCACGTCTCTTGCCGCCGCCGTCGATGATGGTACGGTTGTTCATATCCTGTTTGTCAAAGGTAGAATTCCAGCCGCCGGAGAGTTTCACATTGTCGCGGAGGAAGATCGGTCCGTCAATCAGGACACCACCTTCCACACGCACTTCAGCGAATTCAGGCGCGGTATTATAAATGGCCTGCACATCTTCACCGGCCTTGATCGTAACGGGCTTGGCAATACCGAAGACAGGGGCATAAATCTTGTCACCCTCTGTGGAGACCATATAGGCCCAGAAATAGTAACTCTGTTCGGGATCGACACCTTCCAGCGTAATGGTCTTATCACCTTTGGAGAAGGAGCCCTGGGGATAATCCTTGTTCGCGGACATGTCCTGACTCTGGCCGAAGACATAGCCCCAGGAAGCATAGTCATCATCAAACTCGGTAGAGAAGTTCACGGTCATCATGGCTGTCCGGGCGTCTGCATCTTTGTTGGTAAGCTTGGAAGAGACCATACCGTCCAGACCATGGGCGCGCTGGTTCACGATAGCCTTGTCGCTCTGCCCGGGAATGGTGTATTCGGCACGGCGGATAAGGCCGGTCGTATTACGGCGAAGGGTGAAACTGCCATTGCCGTTGTAGGTAATCCAGTCATACTGGGCATCGGGCGTTACGTTGCCGGAGAGTCCCTTGATGGAAACTGTCTGCGGCAGGTAGTCTACGATAACCCTGTACGGATTCTGATACGGTTCCGTCTCCTTCTTATTACAGCCGACGAAGAGGAACGCGAGGCTCAAAATGGCGAAAAATATCTTTTTCATATTTTACTGTCTGTTTAAAGTCATCAACTAACGCCAGGACGGAGGGTTCTGGAGTTTGCCCATGGACTTGGTAATTTCGTCGGTGGGATAAGGGAAAGTGAGGCACTTTTCGTTGCCGTCCCAAACTTTGACAGGGCTCATATAGTCCTCGTAAGGAGCAATCACGTAAGCGGATTCCGGATCTGTACGATCTTCATACTTGCGGATGCGAGGGTGGCTGTTGAGTTCGGCCTTGGCCAGCTTGGCGATTTCAGGATCACCGGAAACAGCCCAGCGCTTGCAGTCGAAGGCATGGTCGGCGGCAAATTCGAAGGCGAGTTCGCAGCGGCGCTCGTGATAGAGGTCCGTCCAAGTGGCATTGCCGGTGAGGGGCTTCAGGTGGCTGCGCACGCGGATTCTGTTGATATCGGCCGTGGCACCGGCGGCATTGCCCTTGGCCAGATAAGCCTCGGCACGGAGCAGCAGGGCATCGGCAAAGCGGACGATGGGCCACATCACGCGGGTCACAGGATAGTTGGAGTTATCCAGCACCCAGCCTCTTGCGATGCAGTCTGCCGGAGCAAAGGCCTGCATGTACTTATTGCACTGGAAACCGGCCTCAATGTTCTGGGGAGAGGCAAAGTGCATGGTCTCTCCGAAATACTGGAACTCGTCGTTGTATTCCAGGATGGTGGTCCGGAGGCGGATGTTGCGGTCTACGACGCCGTCACCATCCTCGTCCCAGTTGTCCTTGGCGAGTTCTTCATAAAGGTCATAGGAGGGTTTGATCTGGCCCCAGCCGTTGAACTTGCCCCAGCCCTTGTCTTCCAGCATAACACCGGTGACTTCGACACCACCACCGCCGCCGCCGTCAGGACCACCTTCGCCGGGGATGCCCCAGCAGTACTCCTTGTTCCAGAAGCCTTTCTCCCAATCCGGGGCGAAGAGGTCGGGATAGTTGGGAACCAAGTCACGGCCATAGGTGCTCTCGAGGCGATTGACACAGTCGATGACCTTGTCCCATTTGGAAGTGTCCCACATGGCCCAGTAAGCATAGGTCTTGGCCATCAGGGCGGCGGCGGAAGCCTTGTGGGCGCGGCCGCGGTCATCGGCACCGTAGGATTCGAAGCGAGGAAGAATCTCCTCGGCCTTCTCCAGGTCGGAGACGATGTAGGCATAGTTGTCCGTTACGGAAGGAAGCTGATCGGGAATCTCGTAGTTGTAACCGCCTTCCACATCTTCATAGGCCACGAACGGAACACCGAGTTCCTTGGTACCATAACGGTAAGCGACCAGCAGATGGAACTGGGCACGGAGGAAATAAGCTTCTCCCAGTACACGTTTCTCGACATCGGAAAGACCGTCCTTTTCCTGCTTCTCAAGCAAAGCCCTTACAATCCAGTTTGCTCTGGAAAGGCCATAAGAATAAATACGGTTGTAAGTGTCCAGAAGGGGACTTTCATTGCCGGTATAAGTGAGGGTGGCCAGGGGGTTGAAACCACGGGTTTTTCCCCATACCATATCATTGGCGCAAGCCTGCTCCCAATAGATGTCACGGGAGAACATACCGTCACGTTCGAAGAGGCGGTAGTACACAATGTCGATGGCATTATTGGCCTGGTCGTCGTTCAGGAAATAGTTGTCCACAGTGGGTGTTCCCTGAGGAGCGTAATCCAGGAATTTTTCGCAGGAAGTGAAACTGAAAGCGCAAAGTGCCGCAAGGGCGATAGCGATATATTTTTTCATATTCACGTCAGATTAGTAGTTGATTTTCACACCAATGGCGTACACCTGGGAGACAGGATAGGTGAGGGTGTCGTAACCACCCACTTCCGGGTCCATACCGGAGTACTTGGTGATGGTAAGAGGATTCTCAGCAGAGAAGTAAACAGAGCAGGAACTGCCGCGGTTGGCGAAGTGCGGAATCTTCTGCAACAGTTTGGTGAAGTCGTAGCCGATGGTTACGTTCTTCAGGCGCAGGTAGGAACCATCCTCCAGGTACCAGGTGGACGGGGTTGCCATGTTCTGGTTGGGGTCGTTGTTGGAGATGATAGGAATGTTGGAGGCGCGGTTGGTGGGGCTCCAGGCATTCAGGATGCCGCGGCTGCGGGAGAAGGTGCCATACGCATCCGTGAGGATGAGCTGCTTGGCCATATAGGCAATCTTGTTGCCGGCCACACCCTGCCACATCATGCTGAAGCTCAATCCCTTCCAGTCAAAGCCCATGGTGAGGGCATAGGTAAACTTCGGGGCAGGATCGCCACAGTAAACGCGGTCGTTCACGTCAATCTTGCCGTCACCGTTCACATCGGTGAAACGGAGGTCGCCCGGGCGGGCACCCGGCTGGATGAGCTTGCCGTCTTTCTGGTGATCATAGATATCTTCCTCGCTCTGGAAAACGCCTTCCCAAGGAATCATGTAGAAGGAATTCAGCGGCTGGCCGACTTCACTGCGATAGATGGCCGTGGTCACAAGACCATAGTTTCCACCTCCTACCCAAGGAGCGGAATTGCCTTCGTCATCGGTAATACCGGTGGAAATCACGGTATTCTTGTTGTAGGCGACATTGCCGGTTACATAGTAATTGAAATCCTTGCCGATTTTGTCCTTCCAGGTGGCGATGAATTCGACACCCTTGTTGTTGATCTCACCCAGGTTCACCTTCTTGGGGCTGATACCGATAGAGGTGGGCCAGCCCATCGGCTGATCCTGGATCAGGTTGAAGGTACGCTTGTTATAGTAGTCGAAGGACATGGACAGACGATCCTTGAACAGGTCGATGTCCAGACCGACGTCGAAGGTTTCAGAAGTTTCCCATGTAAGTTCCTGGTTCAGAGCGGTGGTAAGGGCCCAGGTGGTACCCTGCTTGCGGCGGTTTTCACGACCGGCGATGGAGCCGTCGTTGTGGTCTCCCTGGTCGCTCAGGGCCGGGGACTTGTAGTTCCAGCCGATAGAGCCGAGGTTACCCACGCGGCCCCAGGAAGCACGGAGTTTGGCAAAGGTCACAACGTCATTCTTCGGGAAGAAAGGCTCGCTGGAGATTTTCCATGCACCGGTGACGGCCGGGAAGTCGCCATAATTGTGGGAGTTGGGGAGACGTCCGGCATAGTCCCGGCGCCAGGATGCGGTCACGAAATAACGGTCATCGAAGCTATAGGAACCACGGGCAACGAAAGCCACGTTGGCATCCGGGCCGCTGTACCAGTCGCTTACGCTGGGACTGCTTCCGAAAGCGAAATACTGCATGGACTCATTTTCAATGGCCAGGTCAATGGCTTGGCCGCTGAAACCGCGCCCCCACTGCTTGTTGAAGGTCACGGCACCGAGAGCGCCGACGGTGTGCTTGCCGAAGGTGCGGTCGTAGGTGACGGTGGTCTCATTGCGCCAGGAATTGGAGGTAGAAGCAGACTCGGTGAGGCGGTTGGTCATTTCACGCTTACCAACCTCGGGACGGCGGGGAGTGAAGGTCTTGGTGTAACCGGAGCTGATATTATAGGTGAACTGGTCCACGATTTTGAGGCCTTTCACGATATTGGCAATTTCCAAACCGGTGGTAGTCCAGATATTCATCGGCTGGTTGAACTGGGTTTCTGCCAGCAGGGAACGCAGCGGGTTCACCACGTCACCGTGCAGACCGGCCCAGTTGCCATATTGTGCGATGTATTCGGGATCTTCCGTAGTGGAACCGCCGAAGATTCCCTTGTAAGGACCGGAAGAAGCATAGGCCTCTGCGGACGGCGGCATGTACAGGGCCGACAGGATGGTACCCGTGTGCTCGGAACCGGTATCGGTGCCGCGGCTGTTGCCCGTATTGAAATGCAGGTTTTCGGTAATCTTGATCCACTTGTTCATCTGGTACTCACCATTGAAGCGGATACCATAGTTCTTGCTGAACGTTCCGACAAGGACACCGGGGTTGTCGGAATAAGTGAAACTCAGACGGCTCTTGAACACGTCGGTACCGTAATTGAGCACGATGTCGTGACGCTGATAGAGCGGATTGCGATAGATCTCATCCATCCAGTTGGTGCGCTGGACGCCCACCCACGGGTTGACGGAAGTATCCCAACCGGAAGGAAGGGAGATGCCGGCATTGGCGTGGGAGATCGTCTTCATCCGGATCTCTTCCTCGGCCGTCAGGGGATCGGGGAGATTGTAGGCGCTGCGGACACCGGCGACCACGTCATACTCCACATGGATGCCCTTGTTGGCCTTCTTGGTGGTGACGAGGATAACACCGCCGGCACCGGAAGTAGCACCGTAGATGGCGGCGGAGGCCGCGTCCTTCAAGACGACGATGCTCTCGATGTCGTTCATGGAATAGACGGAAGCGCCGGGAACGCCATCGACGACCCACAGCACGGAGTCACCGTTCCGGGAACCCTGACCGCGGATGAGGAGGCTGGCGCCATCCGTAGGCTTGCCGCCGTTGTTGGAAACGACCACACCCGGAATCTGGCCCTGGAGCATGTGGGTGATGGAAGTGACCGGGCGCTCGGCAATCTTGTCGGGCTCGCCGACGATACCCACCGCGGCGGACAGGTCCTTCTTCCTGGTCTGGGCGCCGTAACCGAGGGCGACGGCCTCCTGGAGGACTTCAGCGTCCTCAACGAGGACGACGTTGATGTTGGTGCGTCCATTTACGGGAACCTGCTGGGTGACATATCCCAGGCAGGACACCTCGAGGACTGCGTTGGACGGGACATTGATGGTGTAGGCACCATTCATGTCCGTAACGGCGTTGGCACTGCCGCTGAGCACGACCGCGCCCAC
>ONTQ01000046.1 GCA_900320795.1 uncultured Bacteroidales bacterium | reverse complement strand
ACGTTAACGTTAACGGGAACAAAAATAGACTTTAGAAAACTAACACATACACAATCAAATGAAGAGAACACTTATCATCGCATTGCTGGCACTTGTCACAGTGGCTGGGCAAGCACAAGAGAACAATTTTACCGTAAGTTGCGATGTTACGCCATTGCTGAAGCGCGTGAAACAAGATGCCACCATAAAAGATTTCTATCTGAATAACGGAATCAACGGAAAGCGTGTTGGCGTCTGGAAGTATCGGCTTTTTTACCATCTGAAGGACATAGTCCCTATGATGATAAACATCCATTATAAATGAATCAACAGCTTTGTGAGCTCGTGTTTTATTGTATTTGGTTTTTGGATTCTTCTTTTTCTCTTGTTCTACAGCATCTCTTGCCAACGCTTCTCGCAAGACTTTAACAAGGGGACCATTCCCACTTAAGTATACCGCAAGGCTTCGGTTCTCATCTGCTTTCTTGTTTTCGTTTTCTTCAAATAGATTGATGGCGATATCAAGCCCCACAAGAGTTTTTCCTGCACCAGGAACTCCTGTAATGAAGCATATACTCTTTTGACCTTTTCTTTTCGACTCTTCGACAATCCTTAAAACAGCCTCGGTCGCCTTTTCTGTCCGGTCCTCAGATGTATGGTTGGTTATATCCGCAATAGATTTGTTCTCGAGATTCTTCCTTCGATATAACGTCGTTGCTGCTTGCACGATTGTGGGAGTAGGATTATAAGGGCTCATCCCCCATCCTTCCGGAGTCTCACCTTTTGCAAGAAGTTCAAGTACTTGATCTATGATTGCCCGTAGAGTAGAATCGTTACTACACACTGGCTCAAGAACCTTGTCATCATACTTCGATGGTTGGAATACATGTGAGCGCTCCGATGCTGCAGTAGCCACCAGGATGGGAACAACCCACAATTCGTGGCTTTTCTGATGAAAGTATTTTAAGTCCAGCGCATAGTCCCAGACCTGCTCTAAATCTGGACGTTCATACGATTTCTCTCCGACCTTGTATTCAAGGACAATTACGACGTCTTTTATTAGCAGAACAACATCAGCGCGTTTTCCTAAACGAGGTATTGAGTACTCGAAAAAGATCTCCCCATCTAATCCATCGAGCGAAGACTGAAGCGCCGCTATCTCATGTGCCCACGAATCTTTCTGAAGAACATTGTCATCTAATCGGCTATTCAAAGAAAGGTCCGCCCAAACTTTCTCAGCATTGGTGCGAAGAAAGCATGGAATAGAGGCACTATAGAAGAAACGATTCATAGCCAAAACTCAATAATATTGTTTAGTGGGAATAACCCCTCTTACTCCGCCACGTGGATTTGGCACGTCGCCTTGATAACGGGGAATCAGGTGCATGTGAACATGAAAAATGCTCTGACCGGCGGCTTCCCCAACATTGATCCCAATATTATATCCGTCCGGATGATACCGTTCTTCAACGATTCGTTTTACTTTATCAGCCAGGTTAAGAAGGTCCTGTCGCTCTTCTTGTGATAAATCAAAGAATGAGGAAACATGTCGTTTGGGGATAATAAGCGCATGCCCTGGTGAAACAGGGAACCCGTCATAAAAAGCAACAGAGAGCGGGGAAGATGCAATTATCTCTCGCTCTGATTCGACCTTACAGAATGGACAATTATTATCCATAGGCGGGTGTGTTTATCCATGGTGCAAAGCCCATGTTGGTTGCCGTTTGCGCCATTGGAGTGAATTCATTCTTAAACAACTCTAGGAAGCGATCATCCGAAGCGTCTATCAATTCTGGAATAGAACACCGGAACACCAGATAATCTTCGAAAAGCTTATCCGATGGATTGGAAGCGAAATTCTCACGTAATGCAGCATGCTGCATTTGGGCCATCGGGGCCAAATAACGTTCCAGTAAAGGGATACAGTTACTCTTGGATGAGTTGATTGACGAATCAGAGGGAAGAAGATTCCACATTAAATCGTGAACCACGAAACTCCAAGGAATAAAATGGTCCAAATCATATTTGCGAACAGTCAATTCAGCATTGGTATAGATGCAGTGAATGTGCCCAACAGACTGGATGTAGCGATCCCAAAAAAGGTGCTGCCGGGATAATGGGGCTCTCTGTAACGGCCGGACTAACTTGGAAGGAATATCTGGAACATTGGGATTTCGCTTCTGAAGGAAGATGGAAAGATTCCAGAAGGAATAATCCTTCAAGATAGACGCGTTCCTTGTCAAGTACTCTGCCCAAATATCATCAACCAGAATTTCCTTGCCGGCAATCGCATATGGACAATTGTTGAAGAATTCCCGCGAGTATTGTTCGACTTGAGCATTCGTGGCTCTTGGTATCCACGGTGACAGAAAACGATAAGGAACGTTCAACGTGAAGACGGACAAACAACGCCTTACTGATGGCATTTCCGCGTTTTTCAAGATCGTTTCGCGAACAACGTCTTTATTCGCATCAATGGGAATATCCAGGAGGCGCTGAAGTTCAAGGATGTTAGATTCAAGCGAGTCAAGCTTCCCAAAAGAGAGTCTGAAATAATGGATCGGATACCAAGCCTCAGCTATCATTCCAGCTATGATTTCCTCAAAAGAGACTACACGTCTATCGGGATTCGCACTTATCAAATTGATGATAGATACGAACCAATAGAATTTGTATGTAGCCGTCGTGTTGTCATATATCCGAGACAAACGAGCGACGTCAACAATACCTTCTGAAGGCAGAATCATAGACGAGGATAGTTGTACAGACAAAGTTACACTTTTTCCGGATTTGTACGTATGTGAGTACTAATATAGTGACATCTCTACCACACAAAAAGCGGCCCATCTCGCAAAGAGCTGAGCCGCAAAACACATCACATGAAAACAACAACGACAATCATTATGTAAACTTCGCCCTCGTTCAATAATATACCACGACGCCAACCACAACCAACAGGAGTTCGAATACAACTAGTACTACAGCCAAGGCCTTGGAAGATAAAAGACCCTGCCCAGCGGCAATGTTCTTCAAATCTTGCTTGTATCGGGAGTGAACTTGCCGACCTGCAACAGTCTTTGGAGACACGCAGAAATATGCCTATCTTCACACCGACAAAAACAGATATGGACTCGATCGAAACCTCAAATATGTGCTCCCATCTTCAGAGCAAACTCTTTGAAAAAGAGGGAGTCTATCATTCTCTATGGACAGCCGTCCTGGAGGATCCGGAGCTGACCGCCGTTGTCCGCTCGCGACAGCTTCACATCTACCGAAATGGGAAGAAAGTGCTGATACTGGCCGGGAAAGCAGCGCCAAAAATCATCAGAGAGGATACGATTTGCGCGTTTCTGCCAAAGGTCTAAACAAAGAAGAGCGCCCATGGTCATCAACGAATACTGTAAAGACTGCCAGATCAGAAGAAACTTAAACAAATACCCCGCAACGGCTTCCGCCGATGAGATTGCGGAGTATCAGCGAGGTGTCAGGGACATTATCGCCCATTGTGATGGTCTCAGTACCCCGCAGATTTCGGAAAAGATGATTGAACTCCCCCCCCAGGCCCCGCTCAGAACCTGAACGCCAAGCCTCCGTTTAGGGTGAAGAACCAGCGGAGCGGAATCGTGGTCGATCTCAGCACGTCGGGGCCGTTCTCGCCGGAGTCAATATGATAGAGGTAGTTGCCCGTCAAGTTGTAATGGAAGGCGGGGGTGAACTTGAGGTCGAAACGCCAGATGCTGTAATTCAGCGTCATTCCGGCGTCCAGGGTCAACGAGAAGGCGTGTTTCTTTTCCACCCAGGTATCTTCCCAATACTGCCTTGAAGCGCCCCAGGAAGTTCTTCCCGGCGTCTCTGAGGCGCCAGCGATGTATCCGGGCGTCATGCCGGCGAAAAACTCCATGTCGCTGAACAGGTTCACCAGGAATCCACCGAGAAAGTCCATCACGCTGCCGCTGCCATAGGGATGCCGGTAGACCACCGCATCCCGGGCCCCGACGACACCGGTCTCGAACCGCTCCTGCGCCGATCTGGAATGGGTCCGGTACGCGAATGCAACCGGAACGCCGAAAACGTCGTTGATATCCGCGGTGCTGGCAGCATACTGGAATCCCGTCCGGAAGCCGAGGCCATTGTAGTAGAACTGCCCATAGCTGACGCCCAGCGTCATGTCGCTTCCAATCATGCTTTTATCGGACATCGGGACATTCAATCCGACCTGCAGGCCGATGTCCCTCGACTGGGCAAAAGCCTTTCCGCACAGGCCCAGCAACACGCAAACAAGAATCAGTTTCGTTTTCATAAGCGCCTCCCTGCCCTGCAAGAAACATACCTCCCCCTTTGCAATCCCCGAGAATAACCATAACTTTGCGTCCGATGAGACGCATGTGCAAGTTCATATCGGATTACATGGGGGTGCTGGCCATCCTGGCCACCGCATGCATATTGACGGGCTGCATCCGGGGATGCGGCACGAGTGCTCCGGAACCCGCGCTGGCAGATCCCGGGGAGGTCACCCCCGCCGCTCCGGACTCGGTATTCGTGTCCATGCCCATCCCGCCGGAAGTAGAAGCGCGGATGCGGGGCGTCAGCTACCCCGACCATGCCACCATCTCCCTTGAGGACCTGCGCTATCTGCGGCTGTCCTACGTGGACTTCGAGGGGAACCCGCAAGTCGGGGAACTCGTCTGCAACAAGCGGATTGCCGATGACCTCGTGGACATTTTCCGGGAGCTGTACAAGGCCCGGTATCCCATCCGGAGCATCCGCCTCATCGACGACTACGGAGGAAAGGATGAGGCGTCGATGGCCGACGACAACACCTCCTGCTTCAATTACCGGCCCAAGTCCGGCGGGCGGTCCCTCTCCAAGCACGCCCTGGGGCTGGCCGTGGACGTGAACCCGTTGGAAAACCCCTATGTCCGCGGCCGGACCGTCCTCCCGGCCGAAGCAGGCCCCTACGTGGACCGGGGACAGACCTTCCCGCACAAGATCGATAAAAACGACCTGTGCTACAAGCTGTTCCGTCAGCACGGATTCACCTGGGGCGGCAGCTGGGGCCCCCTCAAGGATTATCAGCACTTCGAGAAATAACCGCCCAAAAGAAGGCCGGTCCCGAGTCGGGGCCGGTTTGTCTAGAAAAACCACCGGACACCGCCGCTCACGATGCCCTGCATGCCGATGCCGGCCTCCACGAAACCGCGGAACTGCTCGCCGCCGAAGTCCACGCCGACGGGCGTGAGCTGGAAAGCGACTGAGAAGTTGTCCTTTGCATCGCCGCCGTTCGCGAAGAAATACCCCGCACCCGCGGCCACCTTGGAATACAGGCCCACACGCTCCCGGTTCAGCCATGCGAACTTCACCAGCGGCATCGTGCTGAGACAGCCCAGCTTGAACTGCCCGTTGGGCGTCTTGTTGCCGTCCTTGTCCACACTGACAGTCGTCGCCGACATATAGTCGCACATGACAGCCCCGCCGAAACCCAGCCAGTCATTCACATAATGGACATACTCCAACCCCGCGGCGCCGAACATGTGCGGATTCTCGAAGGACGCATGGCCCAGGGAGAACATCGCCCCGAACACCTCGCCCATCACATAGGCGAACTGCGGAACCGTGGCCTGTCCATACACGATGGAAATCTCGTCCCTATCCTTGTCGTTCTTGGCAAAGACAGGAAAAACAACTGTAATACAAAGTATTAGCGTTACTAATCTTCTCATGGCCGTTTCATGTCGTTTGAGACAAATATACGCATATTTTTGCCGAAACAACCTTTTGGGATCGTTTTCCGCCACAAAAAGGGTTTCCCCATGACAATCCCCGTCATGCCCGACCTGATCGGGGATCTCTTCCGCGTCGTCTTACTTGGTCGCGGACGCATTTACAGAAAAACCGCACGGCAGGACGCTCCGCGTGTAAACGCGGCAAGAAATTGGGCTAAAACCGCCGTTTTCCCATCCGCATTTACAGCTAAACGCTCGAAAAAAGCCGATTTCGTGAAAATGCGGACAGGATCGTCATGCCCGACTTAATCGGGCATCTCTCATGTAAGTGTTGTAACTCTCCAGTGGGGATCGGCGCCCACCTGCTCCATGACGGATTTCAGCCGCTCGCGTAGGCGGGAACGGTCCCGACTGAAGAAAATGGGATTACGATGATGCTCTCCGCAACTTGACGAGGCCATTTTTGTCAAAGTCAAGAGAATCCCCTACCTTTGCTTGGTTTGTGATAAAAACCATGCCCTCCATTAAACCCATCATATTCCTCAAAGGCGAGTTGCGAGATGACATCAAGTCTTTTGGTCTTGATGAGAAGACCGGGCAGTACTATGTGCAGTTCAAAAAGGGCGATAATTATCTGCATTACAAGCCAGAGAACGTCGATGAAGCGAAGTTCGTGCGGCAGATGGAGCCACCTCTACGGGTCATTCGGAAAAGCGATGGATATGTCTTTTCCAAGACGGTTGGCGTCAGGGTATTCGAGGGGAAGGAGCACAAGGCCTATCGCGTTGTCTTTGAGAGCGGGACAACAAAAAATTATGCTGCTGATTATTTGGAGATTGAGGAGCATATCGATGATGAGCGGTCGGTCAATGTGTGGGAGTACCTGAACGAAGTTGCAAAGTACAACCAAATTCCTGTCGATGATGACAAGAAGATCAGTCTCGCAGACAAGTATGCGCGGTTGGAGTTCGTAACGAAGGGGTCTTTGCTGGAGGCGTATCTTAATGTCGATTCCTATCGCAACAAGGCGGGTAAACCGAGTACGCCCATCTTCCCTTTCGGATGTAACCGGAGCCAGTACAAGGCAGTGCGGAATGCGCTGGAGAATAAGATTAGTGTCATCCAGGGGCCTCCGGGAACGGGAAAGACGCAGACGATCCTCAACATTCTGGCGAATCTGCTGCTGGAGGGGAAAACGATGGAAATCGTGTCCAACAACAATTCCGCCGTCGAGAATGTCAAGGAAAAGCTGGAAGCGAACGGCCTGGGCTTCATCTGTGCGCAGTTGGGACGTGCCAGCAATAAAGAGGATTTCATCAATGGGCAGACAGGCTTGATTCCGGACATCGATTCCTGGAGGATGACGGATACAAGCCAACTGAAGAGCCAGGTCAAAGCTTTGTCTCGAGAACTTCAGGAACTGTATGAGTGCCAGGAGGATTTATCGCTGTTCACAGAGGAAATGGCGGAATTGAAACTGCAGTCAGAACGTTTCCCCCAGAAAGTGACTACGCGAAGGCAATACCCGGCGGATCGGCTTCAAAAGTATGCTTTCCGCTGTTCCCGGGATATGGAGCGGAAGCATCGGCTCTCTTGGTGGACTCGGGTCGGACTGCGCTTTCATCGTCTTCCAACAACCGAAGACGCGCCGGACAAGCTTCAGTACTTGTATGTTGCCACTAGGATCAGCGAACTGGAAAAGACTTGCAAAGAGCTTCGGGCCCGGCTCAATGGTGTTAATGAAAAGAATAATCGGCTTAGGGACCTCTCTATGCTCATTTTGAAAGATCATTTAGCGAGGAAGTATGGCCGGAAGAAAGAACGAACGGTATTCTCGTCTGATGACTTGTACTACAACTCTTTTGCGTTTCTGAAAGAGTATCCTGTGGTTTTGAGTACGACCTTTTCGGCAACGTCCAATATCAGCCCGATCCGCAAGTTCGATTACCTGATCATGGATGAAGCTTCCCAGGTCGATATCGCTGCGGGAGCTTTAGCGCTGAGCTGCGCGAAGAATGCAGTGATCGTGGGAGACTTGAAGCAACTACCCAATGTGGTGGACAGTCATACAGAAGAGGTCGTAAGCGCTGTCTTTGCGAAATACGGAATCGATGAAGCGTATCGCTACTCCACGAATAGTTTCCTGTCCTCTCTTTGCCGGCTTTATCCGAAGATTCCGCAGACGCTGTTGCGCGAGCATTACCGGTGTGACCCGCTCATTATCGGATTCTGCAGCAAGCAGTTCTATAATGGAGAACTAATTCCGATGAAAAAAGGCGAGACAGAATTTGCTCCGATTCGAGTCGTGCGGACGGTCAAGGGAAACCACGCAAGGGGCACCGTCAATTATCGTCAAGTGGACACGGTCACCCAAGAGATTCTACCGGTTCTTGAAGAACGATTTTCGGACATTGGCATCATTACGCCCTACAACGAACAAGTCAAGGCTCTTCGGAATGCACTAAAAAATACCGGAAGGGACTATGTTGCTGCCACCGTTCATAAATTCCAAGGTCGAGAAGATGATGCCATCGTCCTCTCGACTGTGGACAATCAAATCCGAGAGTTCACGGATGATCCGCACTTGCTGAATGTTGCCGTATCCAGGGCCAAAAAGCAGTTCACGCTCGTTGTCTCCGCAGACGAGCAACCTGACTCCAACATCAGGGATCTCATCGACTACATCGAATACTATCAAGGCAATAGTGTCCAAAGCGGAATCTCCTCCATCTACGACCTCCTTTACCGGGACTATACACAAGAGCTGCTCAACTTCTATAAAACCCATCAAAAGGTCTCTGAATACAACTCAGAGAATTTGACTTACTGGGCAATACGTGAGACCCTTCAAAAGAACGGATTTGACCATTTAGATATTTTGATGCACTACCCCCTGCGGCATCTGGTAACAACGGCATCCAATCTGACACAGGAGCAACGAGCCTATGCCTCTCGCTCCTGGACCCACCTCGATTTTCTGGTTTACGACACCGTCTCGCACAAGGCCAAATTAGCCATCGAAGTAGACGGGACCCAATTCCACCGGCGAAACTCCGACCAAGGTCAACGGGACCTAATCAAGGACTCTATCCTCCAAGCTATCGGCCTTCCTCTTCTTCGCCTAAGTACCAATGGGTCTCAAGAGAAAGAAAAGATTGCCCACGCTCTCTTGGGATTGACGTAGCGCCAAAAGAGAAATAACGCGTTATCATCATTCTCTTTGGAAGATTTCCTCCCCGGCGACGGGGATGGGTCTGCGGAATTCGGATTTCTGCGGCTGGGGAGCAGGCGGGAGGGCCGCGGTCCCGGCAGGGATGACGGCGTCTGTTTGAGCGCTAGTTAGGCTCGCGTCAGCGGGACTAACTGAGCGAGTTCGCCGTCAAGCGCCCTCCCGCCTACGCGAAATCGCAGAAATCCGTCATTCCGCAGACCCGCCCCGTCGCCGGTCAACCTTCCCTCGGATATGATTACACCCATTATCTTCCTCTCGGAACAAAGATGGATAAAATACCTTCTTTCCGAATAATAATCGTACATTTGTGTGCGGATGCCTAAGCCTATGAAAAAGATCATCACCGCCCTCGTTTTCGCATGCGTCCTTATTTCGGCATGCTCCCGGGAACTTTCTCCTGGCGAGCGGAAGGCGATCGCACTCATGGAACAGGACGACAAAGAGTATTCCCTCTTTGCTTACAAGGACGAAGACGGCTCTTTCGGGTACTACTTAAGTTTCGGCGACATGTTCCCCACTCCGATCAGCGAGGTTTTCAGCCGTCATTCTTCCAGCCTCCCGGACGAAACTTGCCTGGTCCTGGGAGCGAACCGGGATGAGGTCCTCGCGACGGTCGAATCCCTCCTGGCGCAGTTGGAACAGGAACCGGGTACCACGGGTTCTTTCCCCTGCCGCCTTGCCACGGACTCGGGCCGACTGTCCGGTCTGGATACTGTGAACTATGTGGTCGTCAAAAGCTTCCCGTCGGTCAAGATGCTCCGTTTCCAACTTGTCTGTGGTGAACGCACCGCCGAGGCGAACCTGACCGGTTACTTGATCAAAGGGATTCGCCGGAACATCAACTGGCAACACAGAATCGGAAGGGCCGAATAGTTCTCCGGAACTATCTCTCGATTTTGACCAGCTGCAGCGTGAAGATCAGCGTGCTGTGCGCCGGGATGTCGTCCATTTTCAGGGCGCCATAGCCCCATTTCGCGGGGATGTAGACTTCCCATTTGTCGCCTTCATGCATGCGGGTGAGGGCGATTTGCCAGCCCATGATGAGGTCTCCGACCAGGAAGAGGGCCGGGAGTTGGGCGCCTTCCGTGGTGTCGAAAACGGTACCGTCTATGAGCTTTCCCGTGTAATGGACGTATACGATGCTCCGAGGTGTGGGCTTCTTGGTTCCATGCCCCGACTCCAGAACCTTGTATAGGACTCCGTTGTCCAGGACGACGATTCCCTCTTCCTGGGCCTTGACTTCCAGGAAGGCCTCGTTGGCTTCCTTGTATGGATTGCGATGCTTTTTACGGGACATAACGTGTCGTGTCAACGGGAGGCTTCCACCCGGACGGTTTCGGTTTCATATTCCCGGCCCACTTTAACCAGCAGGATGGGCCGCATGGTCCAGGACTGGCGCTCGCCCACCGTCTCGTCGTAGGAGAAGACCAGCTCGCCTTTTTCCATCCGAAGCGATTCGGGCTCGAGTTCGGTTTCATATTCCGTGACCGGATTCACCACCGCGATGACGAACTCCTTATCGAAATCGACAGGAGTGGGTTTCCCGCTTTCACCCATAATGGGCGCCGTACCGAAGAGGGAGGCGAACGCTTCCTCCGTGTCTATTTTCGGATTGTCGGGGATGTCCTGACCGTTCTTGAAGAAATAATGGTCGAGCTCCGTATAGGGAACATCCTTGGGGCCCGTGCAAGCAACCAGAGCCGCGACACAGGCGAGGAACAGAAGGATTCTTTTCATCGATGAAAATGATTATCGGGTTGTCTTTGCGAATATAATCATTTTCGTTGGCTATTCCCTACAGTACCCTTACACATCTGATCAATCGCAAATATAAACATAAATATTGTACAACTTAAATATTGTTTCTATCTTTGCAGAAAGACAGAGGACATGAGATTTGAGCGGATACTTGACGACAACCGATTATGGGCGGTAGAATATGAAGGGGCGCAGAGTAACTGTTTTGACTTGTTGTTCTCCCAATGGTACGACATGAACTGGCTGAGGGGGTTCTTTAAGGAGAATCTGGCGGACTTGTCGACATTTTTCCATATTACGGACGTCTACGAAGCCGTGTTGGAGACCATCGATGAGGCGAAACGCCTGGAGTGCCTGATGTTGGACATATCACCCAGCGCCGACCTGGATGTCCTTTTCAAGCATCTGGAGAATACCAGGTTCTCAGAAATGGCACTCGGAAGAGAAAAGACAAAGGGAGATGGAAGTTACCGGCATCCTTCGTGGCTTCGTATCTATGCAATAAAGATCGAGCCAGGTGTTTACCTTGTGACGGGCGGGGCCATCAAACTGACAGCAACAATGGCCGAACGAAGCCACACACTTGCTGAACTCGCCAAGATGGAACGGGTTAGAAACTATTTGCTTGATAATAGTGTGTTTGATTTGGATAGTTTTAACGATTATATAGACAATGAGCAAGGCAATTGAATTCCTGGAATCGCATCAGTCTGGCACAGGGGCGCGCTGGAGAGAAAATGCACAATGGCGGAGGGACAATGAGTTCTGGCTTATTTATGCAAGGCACATCACCCTGCAGGTTTTACGCAGGATGGACGAGCAGTCTGTCACACAAGCGGAATTGGCGCGCCGGATGGGATGTTCACAGCAGTATGTCTCAAACCTGTTGAAGGGTAGCTCAAACATGACGCTGGAGACTATCGCCCGGCTTGAAATCGCTTTGGACCTGGACCTCCTGAAATCGGCCCTGACGGATACGACCAAATTCATCTCCCCCAACCATCCACACGCTCTCTAAACTGAAAAAAGGGCGCGGGCGAACCTATACCTTCCCCACCAACTCCTCCAGACTTCCGGCGACCCCGTCGAAGAGCTTGTACATGAGTTCGGGTTCGACCATTTCGGGGAGGTAGGCGATGACACGCTTGCCGGCGCCAGCCATCCAGCCGGCTTCGGTGTGGGCGCTGCGGCCGCAAGGGAGGACGAGGACGCAGGTGTCGGCCCAGGTGAGGGCGTCGATGTCGGCCTGGAACTGGCGCTCGGCGAGGGGGTGATGGAGGCCTTCGGCGTACTGGGCATAGGTCCATTCCGGGGCTTTCGGGTCGATGTCGGTCCAATGGAAGCCGGCGCCGCCGTGGGGCGGATTGCGGAAGTCGTAGACTTCGTGCCCCGCCGCTCGCAGGCGGTTCACCACGTCGGGGAAATAAGGGTTCCTCCAGCTGGAGGCTACGTAGATCCTGGCCATAGCGCGATTCGTTAGATTGTTCCAAAGATACACATTCTTTCCGGATAATAATCCGTACATTTGCGTATGAAAAGAATGATCACAACCCTTGTCCTTGCGTGCGTCATGCTGTCCGCATGGGCCCAGGACTTCCCCGCCGGCATGCGGAGGGAAATCGTCGAAATCGAACAGAACGACAACGAGTATTCCTTGTTTACCTACAAAGACGAAGACGGGACCTTCGGGTACTATCTGAGCCTCGGCCGGGTGTTCCCGATCCTGGAGGCCGAAATCTTCGGTGGCCAGACCACAATCAGCCATGTGGACGAGACCTGCCTGTGCCTGGGCGCGACGAAGGATGATGCCCTGGCTACCATCGAGCAGCTTCTGGCGCTGCTGGAAGAGGAGCCCGGCACGACGGCGGCGTTCCAGTGCCGCCGCGCCTCAGGCGGCGAACGCCTGTCTGTGCCGGACCAGGCGAACTGCGTCGTAGTCAAGCGCTTCCTACAGGGCAAGCGCCTTTGCTTCCAGTTCGTCAGCGGCGGGCATACCGCCGAGGCCGACCTCACCCGTTCAACTCTCAAGACCCTCCGCTGGAACCTCAACCTGGGCAAGAAGCTCGGATTGGCCGAGTAGGTCCGTATCCCCCGTCACGCCGCGTTCTGATGCTTGATTTCGCCGCCATCGACTTCGAAACCGCCAACGAATGCCCCTCCAGCGTGTGCAGCGTCGGCGTGGTCGTCGTCCGCGGCGGGGAGATTGTGGACACGTTCTACAGCCTCATCCACCCCGAACCCGAATACTATATGTGGTTCTGCCGGCAGGTCCATGGGCTCGGCCCCGAAGACACAGAGGACGCGCCCGTGTTCCCGTATGTATGGGCCCGGATCGAGCCCCTGATCGAAGGGCTGCCCTTGGTGGCGCACAACAGCCGCTTTGACGAAGGCTGCCTGAAGGCCGTCTTCCGCGTGTACCGGATGGACTATCCCGACTATGTGTTCCGCGACACCCTCGCGGCCTCGCGGCGCTTCTTCGGCGACCGCCTCCCGAACCACCGGCTCCCCACCGTCGCCGCCGCCTGCGGCTACGACCTCCTCAACCACCACCACGCCCTCGCCGACGCCGAAGCCTGCGCCGCCATCGCCCTCCGCCTCCTCTGAATCCACCACAAGCCCAAAATAACCGTCATGATCACCGTCTCACAACGCCTTCTGAGCCAGCAACTTATATCCCCACAGTTTAAAGATCCGGTGGAGGTCGTTTCGTGGTTCGGGGCCATGCAGGCCCAGGACTACAAGTCCATGCGCTGGGCCGTTTCAATGCGTACCCGCAAGCCATCCGCCAAGGCCTTCGAGAAGGCCTACAACGACGGGCGGATCATCCGGACCCATCTGCAGCGCACCACCTGGCAGCTCCTCGCGGGCGAGGACCTGGGCTGGATGCTGAAGCTGTGCCGCCGCAAGGCCCTGGCCGGGCTCCGCGGCTGGATGCATTCCAATAGCGTGGATATTCCACTGGAGGAAGAGAAGCGGATTTCCGGCATTTTCGGAGAGGCGCTCGCGGGGCGCGGAAGCGTCCAGAAGGAGTTCCTCGCGGAAGCTCTCCGCGAGCGGGACATCCAGATGACCGAGCAGCGGTTCTCCTACCATCTCCGCCTGGCGGAACTCTCCGGCCTGCTGTGCTCGGGGGACCTCCATCCGACCAAACGGACGCTGGCACTTGTCTCGGAAAAGGTGCGCAATCCTCTGGTTTTGAACCATGAAGAGGCCCTCGCCCTTCTCGCCCGCAAATACTTCCGCAGCCACAGCCCCGCCACGCTGGAGGACTTCGTCTGGTGGTCCGGGCTGAATGTCAACGACTGCCGGCGCGGCATCGACGCCCTCGGCGACGAGCTTTGCGCCGAACGTTGGCATGGCCGCGACTTCTACGTCCATGCGGACGCCCGCACCCGCGGCTTCCGCCGGGGCACCGTCCTCCTTCTTCCCGCCTTCGACGAATACCTCATCGGTTACAAGAGTCGCGACATCGTCCTCCATCCCGACCACACCCATCACGCCCACAACAACTCCGGCATCTTCTACCCCATCGTGGCCCTGGACGGCTACATCGTCGGCAACTGGTCTCCCACCGCCCGGGACGGCAGCCTCACCCTATTCGACGACACCACTTCCCTCCCCTCCGACTCCTTCCAATCGGCCCTCGCCACCTACCGCTCCACCCTCTCCACCAAACGGTAGAAAGGATGTGCCCCATTGGAAAAGGGAACGGAGCACGGCGGAGGGAACACTTTGCCGCGTTTTTGTTACTTCCCACGTGCTGGAGCGCGGCTGAGGGAACGTTTTGAGCCCAAAACGTTCCCTCACGCGTGCTGAAAGTGCTGAAAGTGTTGAAAACGGAACCGCAAAGGCTCCGGGGCCACTAATGTGACCGCATCGATACCCCTTATTTCGACCGCAGCGATACGGCGAAGCCGCCGGCGCGGGCCATCCGGACATCGAGCGCCGTTTCGGAAGTGACCGTCTGGCGCGTGATGGTGTAGGCCTTGGGGTTGGTTTCGTAGTCGGCGTCGGGGGCGTCGGCATAGATCGTGGCCTCGTACTCGACGCCCGGGGTGAGGAAGTCGAGTTTCACGTCGAATGTGCGGGCGTTCTCGTCCGTCACGCCGCCCAGGAACCAGATGTCATGCTCCTGGCCGTCGGGGTTCGCGAACTCCCAGGCGCCGGATTTCCCAGTGAGGCGGCCGGAGTTCAGCGAGGACATCTTCGGATGCCGCGCGGTGATGATGTACGCGCCCGGTTCCGCGTCGATGTACATGCTCTTGTCCCAATCGACGGCCACGTCCTTGATGAACTGGAACGCATCCATGAAGTTGGCGTAGTTCTCCGGCAGGTCCGCCGCCATCTGCAGCGGGGAGTAGAACGTCACGTACAGGCCCAGCTGGTTGCAGATGGTGTGGTGC
>ONTQ01000077.1 GCA_900320795.1 uncultured Bacteroidales bacterium | reverse complement strand
TTTCTCCCGGAGGGAGACGGCAAGACCTTCGCGCCGGAGGGTCTCCGTGAAGCTCAGGACCGCCTTGTGCTGAACCATCTTTCCCGCAGAGGGGATGCTCCAGTATTCGTAGCTGAGGTCACCCTTGAGCCACTTGTTGAAGTTGTATCCGCCGCCCACCATCGCGAACCAGCATTCCGTGCTGCGCACGCTGTCAAAAGAGCGGTGCTCGAGCCGGGCCATGGCGTAAGGCGCGCCGAACGATTTCACCAGCTGGACACTGCTCCAGGTTCCGAAATCAGAGCTGGACTGCGCACTTCCGGACAGCGAAAAGACGCAAAGCGCCGTCAGGAAGGAAATCAAATATCTTTTCATAAGAGACCATTATTCCTGTGTATCGACCAGGGCAGTCGTCGCGCGTACCGCCACGGTCGTATCATAACAACCGAACATCCGTTCCACTTCCTCTTTCCGGCTGACCGGGGTAAGGAGGCCGACCACGGGGACAATCACCAGCCCGAGGACCATCGCCAGCACACCGGCATTGATCGGAGAAGTGAAGTACGGGCTGATGAAGGTTTTGCCCGTAAAGGTGCAGTACATGCAGGCGCTCATCACGAGCACGCCCGCGATGAAAGAGGCCCAGACCGCCGCCGGCGTCGTGCGTTTCCAGTACAGACCGTACAGGAACGGCGCCAGGAAAGCTCCGGCCAGCGCACCCCAGGAGATACCCATCAGCTGGGCGATGAACGTCACGGAACTCTTGGCCTGGACGATGGCCAGGACGGATGAAACGACGATGAAGAAGAGCACCAGCAGGCGGATGCAGAGGAGCTGGCGGCGGTCGTCAAGATGCGCACCCTTCCGGGCCCGGGCCACCGCCGGGTTGATGATATCCAGCGTCAGGGTGGAGCCGGAAGTAAGCACCAGCGAGGAGAGGGTGGACATGGAAGCCGAAAGTACGAGGATGATGACGACACCGGCTGGCGATATGGGTTTGTAACATCAGAAAAGCCAGGCAAATGCCTGGCTTTTCGTGTTACTTTGAAGACCCCCTATGCCATCAAGTCAAGAATAACTCAAGACGACATTGAGGTTTTCATCTATGACCGTGAAGTTGTAAGGGAAGTCCTCCTCATCAACCCAGATGCCGGGAGTTTTATAGTCTATTTCATCCTCGATTCTATCCCATTTTTTTACGCGCATCAAAACCGAATATACGTCGTTGTCATAATCGGTAGTGTCACTTTCACATTCAATCTCCTCATTGACTTCCTCGTACCAGTCTTCGTCGAAGAAATACTTGATATACTTGTATGCCATAGTGTTATGATAAATAAGTGATATACAAATTTCATAGTTTATTTTGAATAATCAAATGCAAATTCGTTATTTATCAGAAAGCACCGATGTCCATCCAGACTGCGTTCCTCGAAAACGTGTCAGCAAAGGTGTAATTAGTTCGATAAATTCATTACATTTGTACGATTCCGCTTTGTTGTAATGTTTGATTTCGAAATCATTTTTGAATTCTTACCACTTTGATCCTATATTGTTTTTGAACTTATAAATTTTCAAAGTGATGTATAAGATTACGAAAAACACGCGTCCTGTTCCTGAAAAACGTCTGTATGTCGATATGGACGGAGTCCTGGTTGATTTTAATTCCGGCGTCAACCGCTTGAATAACATGACCCGGGCGGCCTATGCCGATGCACCGAAAAACGCGCCGGGGGTGTTTGCCTTGATGGATCCGATACCCGGCGCCATCGAGGCCATCAATCGCCTGGATAAGATGTTCGATGTCTTTATCCTGTCCACTGCCCCGTGGAATAACCCATCGGCCTGGTCGGATAAACTCAACTGGGTCAAGCAGCATCTTGGCGAAAGATTCAAAAAGCGCCTGATCCTCAGCCATCACAAGGATCTGCTTCGCGGCGATTTCCTGATTGATGACTGGGACAAGCACGGGACTTCGGACTTCCAGGGTAAATGGATTCAGTTCGGCAGCCAGGAGTTTCCCGATTGGGATGCGGTAGAGGAGTATTTGAAAGACAAGGATTAATATATGAGTAACTACGTTGGACTAGGATTGACATTCGACCGGCAGGAAGATGCCGAGAAGGCGGCTGCGCGCGCGAAAGAGATTCAGGCGGAGGTAAACTCCGAGGAGGGCACGAAGGTCGAGTTTGAGCTCTTTAATCATGAGGACGGACATACGCTCAGCATAGAAACGCTATCAAAATATGTCGATGAGATTGATCTTGGCTTCGACATTGCCAACCGAATAGCGGCCTCTTTCCCGGAAATGAAGATGCGCTTCTACATGACGTGGGAGGGGCCGACCGTGATGGAAGCCGTATCCAAAAATGGCAGGTTGTATACTTTGGAACGGGTTCGTGATGAAAATGGATTCTTTCTCGCTGATGATGGTGAGAACTCCCTGTTAATTGAACCGGCAGACTGGGGCTTTTACGAGATCAAGGGCGGGGAGGGGATTGTTCCGGAAGGGACTACGAAGATAGAGGATTTCGGTTTTTGGAGCAGCGGGGCTCTTAAGAGCGTAGTGATCCCTCCATCTGTAACGGAAATCGGCCGTTTCGCTTTCGCCAGGTGCCCTGGTTTGGAGCGTGTGGTCATACCCGACTCCGTTACCACAATAGGCGAAGGCGCCTTCGAAGGTTGCACAGGCCTTGAAACCATATCGCTTCCGAACACAGTCAACGAGATTGGCATGGCCGCTTTCGAGGGCTGTTCGAAACTGGCATCTGTCGTTATACCTTCCTCGCTAGACAGGATTGCCCCCTTCGCCTTTAGTGCATGTACATCCCTCACAACTATAGAGATACCGGAATCTGTCCATGTGATCGAACGCTGTGCGTTTTCTGAGTGCAGTGAGCTGATACATGCTGTGATTCACTCGTCCATCATTAAAGACTCCGCGTTTGAGGATTGCAGCAACTTGCGCAGTGTCGAGTTCGGCCCCTCGGTTTCGGAAATCCAATTCGCTGCATTCATTCATACTGCTTTGCGCGAAGAGGATTTACCGGAACATGCCAGGGTTAAGCCTAAGGACGATGATGAGAATGAGTATATGTACAAAAGACCCGAGGGTGCGGAAGATGATGATTTGCCGTTCTAGTCCTAAAATCTTTTTACACTTCCATCCATCCTTTCTTCACATTCGCTTCGATTTCGGCCGCGAAGATTGAACGGATTTGGACCTCATCGGAGTAGGTGGCCAGATTACGCTTGAGCATTTCTTTACGGCCGCTGCTGAAGTCGGTGTGATAGAAGACATAGGCAGGATAGCGCCCCAATTCCTCTTTGTTGGTCTTCCAGATCAGGAACTTATGATGGTCGTCGTGGTAAGGATTTCACTGAAAAAACTGTATCTTTGTCCATCTATGATACGAGTCGCTTGCATCGGAGACAGCATTACCTGGGGATTCACGCTGCTGAATCCCTGGAGGCAAAGTTATCCCGCCCTGCTGCAAGAAAAGCTTGGAGAGGGCTACGAGGTCCGAAATTTCGGGTACAATGACGCATCGGCGCGCTTTGATGCCGATACGCCTTATGTCAAGAAACGAGTGTATCGTGAGAGCCTTGCCTGGAATCCGGACATCGTCCTTCTGATGCTTGGGACAAATGACACCAAGACTCGCAACTGGGATCCAGATATCTTCCGCCGGGATTACCGGAAGATCGTGGAATCCTATCGGGACCTTCCCTCCCATCCTCGTGTCATCCTGATTGCTCCCATCCGGATCTTTCTTATCCTGGGAAAGCCGCTGTTGGGCGTGCATCCCGAGACGATGGAGGAAGGAGTCCGGCCCGCTATCCGGGAGATTGCGAGCGAAACGGGATTGCAGCTGGTGGACTTGCGGGATCTTTTCATCGACAACCAGTATTGCCGTGACGGTGTCCATCCTCAGCGGACCGGCGCCCGGATGCTTGCCGAGGCTATCTATTCTTCGATCCAATGGTAACGCTGATTCTCATCCTGATTACTGCCGCGGTCAGCATTCTTTGCTTCATGGGAGTGCTGAATAGCAATGCCTTGAAGTTTAATGCATACGATGTTTGGCACAGGAAGCAGTGGTATCGGATGCTCAGCTATGGCCTGGTCCATGGAGGCTGGGGGCATTTGTTCTTCAACATGCTCACCCTCTATTTCTTCGGGACGGTGGTGGAGCAATACTTCCAGGCCGCCTTCGGGAGTCCTTCCGGTATCATCCTGTACGTGGTCCTCTATGTAACGGCTATTGCGGTCTCTACCCTGGGTGACCTCCTCAAATACAGAAATGCTCCCGGGTATAATGCGGTAGGAGCTTCCGGAGCGGTTTCGGCGGTCCTGTTCGCCTCGATTCTGTTCGAACCAAAGATGGGTATCTACATCTATCTGATTCCCATCCCGGTCCCCGGATATATCTTTGCGCCGCTATACCTGCTGTACTGCTGGTACATGGCGAAACGGAATATGGATAACATCGGTCATACGGCCCATTTCTGGGGCGCCGTCTATGGTCTCCTGTTCCCGCTCGTCTGCAGGCCGGATATCTTCCATCATTTCCTGACTCAATTGGGTTTGTAAGAATACTGTGAATTGAGGATTTATCGCAAGACGGGTTATAATGCGTAGTCCAACCGCATGACCTTCACCGGGCGCTCGTCGCCCCGGTAGAGGTGGCTGCACCAGTTGATGGCGCCCGTGTCTCGGAAACCGCATTTCTCCATCACCCGGCCGGAGGCGGGATTGTCGACGAAAAAGTCGCTCCAGAGGGTCTGGAAGCCCTTTTTGTTGAAGCAATAATCAATCATGGTCCGCAGCGCTTCCGTGCAAAGACCTTGGTTCCAATAGGGCTTGGCAATCCAATAGCCCAACTCTGCATCGTTTTCTCCGATGCCGATGTTACTTTCTCCGAAAGGATAGTAGCCCATGCAGCCGATGGGCTCTCCGGTCTCTTTCAGTTCCAGCGCCCAGGTATGGTCGTTGGAGAAAAACTTGCGGATGACCTCCAGACTGTCCGCGACAGACCCATGCGGTGGCCAGCCGGCACGGGGGCCGACATCCGGGTCGGCGGCATATTTGTACAGTGACTCGGCGTCCGATTCTTTCCAGGGCCGGAACCGGAGCCTGCGGGTTTCCATCGTTTCCATAGCGTCCATAACAGGATCAAAGGTAGCAATTATTCATAAAAAAACCTCCCCCGAAGGGGAGGCTGCCTGGGCAGTCGGCACTCGGTAGTAAAATGTACGCCTTAAAATGTACGCTTGTGCGTAGTGCTGAGCCGGACAATACCGTAAAATGGAATGGCTCCGTTTCCTGATCACCTGAAGTGAGGGTTGGACGTTTTTACCTCCCGTCCGGAGGTGTGCCCGCCCTGCCTCGGCTAAGCTACTTGAGGTCGGTCGTCCAGTTAGCTTGCTGGAGCTTGGAATCCAGCTCCCGCAGGTCCCGGGACAGATAATCGACCTTTTTTTGCAATGCATTCACGTCGATGGTGCGGACAAACTTGATCTCGTTGCGGGAATACCGGTCGTTTCGGACATTGGCGGCGTCCAGGGTGGCGCGAAGGGCGGCGAGGTGCATGGACAGGACGTCCTTTTCGGCGATGATCTCCGTCAGGGTCTTTCCTTCCCAGACCGTCTCCTGGTTGGTCCGGTTGATGCGTACAATCATGTCTTTCAGCTGCTTCAGGGCCGCTTCCAGTTCCTTGAAGAGGTCTTCCGGTTTCTCCGCCGGCTGGTCGCCTTCCTGGACCTTGACGTTGTTGGAGAGTCGCTCTCTGAGCTGGGCGATCCGCCGCTGCAGGTCCGCCCGCTGGTTCAATGCTTCTGCTAATTTCATATCGCTGGATTCTGAATAATCAAAGATAATGAATAATTCTATTTTTTCGTATCTTTGTGTCCGCTATGCCCACGAAAAGACGCATATTCGCCGCCTGGCTGCTGTCGTTTGTCCTTTCGATGGTGTTTCTCCCGACCGTTGAAGCGACGGCTCAGGAGAGCCATCCGGATTCCACGGATGTATTCTACAAGCATCTGGAGCTCCGGGAAACCGTGGTCACGGGCCTGGCCGGTGACACGAAAATGAAAGAAATGCCGGCTCCGGTCTCGGTGGTCCGTCCGGCCGACCTGGCCGCCCGCGCCGGCGGAAACATCATCAGCGCCATTGCCGCGGAGCCCGGCGTCAGCGAAATCACGACCGGTGGGGGCATCTCCAAACCCGTCATCCGCGGGATGGGGTTCAACCGCGTCGTCGTGGTCAGTGACGGCATCCGCCAGGAAGGGCAGCAGTGGGGGGACGAGCACGGCATCGAAGTGGATGGCGCCGGGGTCCATTCCGTCGAGATCCTCAAAGGCCCGGCGTCCCTGATGTACGGCTCAGACGCGCTGGCCGGCATCCTCATCTTCCATCCGGAACCCGTGCGGGCGCCCGGTGAAGCCGGAGGCATCGTATCCTCTGAATATCAGACGAACAACGGCCTGGCGGCCTATTCTCTGGCAGCGGACGGCAACCTGGGCGGCTGGATCTGGAACGGGCGGTTCTCGGACAAGTATGTCCATGCCTACCGGAATGCCGCCAACGGGCCGGTGGCCAATTCCGGCTACCGCCAACGGGCTGCCTCGGCCATGCTCGGCCGGAACGCCTCCTGGGGCTATTCCCGGCTCCGTTTCAGCTATTTCCACCTGACGCCGGGCATGATTGAGGGAGAAGGCGAAAACTATGGATACACACCAGCGTTGCCTTTCCAGCAAGTGCGTCACTATAAGGTCGTGTCGGACAATACGTTCCATGTGGGAACCGGCAATCTGAAATTCCTGCTCGGCTGGCAGCAGAACCGTCGGCAGGAATTCGAGGAAGCGCCCGACGAACCCGGCCTGGACTTCCGGCTCAATACCTTGAATTACGACCTCCGTTGGCAGGGAACTTTCGGTGATGGCTGGAAAACGGCCTTCGGCGTGGCCGGCATGGCCCAGCAGAGCGACAACCTGGGCGATGAATACCTCATCCCGTCGTACGGCCTCCTGGATGCCGGACTTTTTGCCACGACCACGAAGGCTTTGGGGGAATGGACGCTGTCCGACGATGTCCGGTCCGATGTCCGCTGGCTGCGCAGCGAGGCGCTGGCGGGCCGTTTCGAGGCCTTCTGCCGGCGTTTCCCGGGCGTCAGCGCAAGTCTCGGCGCCGTTCGGCCCCTGGGAGAACACTTCACTTTCCGGGCCAATCTGGCCCGCGGTTTCCGGGCGCCGAACCTGGCTGAATTAGGCTCGAACGGCGAGCACGAAGGAACCTTCCGATTCGAGGTGGGAAACAAGGACCTGAAGCCGGAATACAGCCTGCAGGGGGACCTGGGACTGGATTTCAGTTCCCGGCATGTGTCGGTCCAGGCGGCGCTGTTTGCGAGCCGCATCGACAATTACATCTTTGCCGCCCGGAACGGGGCCCTGTCTGACGAGGGACTGCCCGTATATGTGTTCCAGAGCGGTCTGGCGCATCTGCACGGAGGTGAAATCGGTTTTGATGTGCATCCCATCCATTCGCTGCATCTGAGCAGCGCTTTCTCCTGCGTCTTCGCCCGCGAGGCCGGCGGAGACAATCTGCCGCTCATTCCCGCCCCACGCCTGTTTTCGGAAATCAAGTGGGAAATCTCGCATGACGGCCGGATCTTCAATAACGCCTTCATCGCCTTGAATGTTGACTGGAATATGCGCCAGGACCGTTTTTACGGGAAGGATGAGACGGAAACGGCGACGCCCGGATATGTGCTCCTCGGGGCTTCAGCGGGAACGGATTTGGTAATCCGGGGAAAGAAGCGCCTGTCCCTGTATTTGATCGGCACCAATCTCGCGGACGAGGTCTATGTCCCGCACCTGAGCCGGCTGAAGGACATCGGCATCTACAACATGGGAAGGAACATCGCCTTCAAGGTCGAAATCCCTTTCTAATAGGGGAGTTTGCAGGAAACCCCGAC
>ONTQ01000149.1 GCA_900320795.1 uncultured Bacteroidales bacterium | reverse complement strand
TCGAAGCTCCGCCCGGTTCAGCGTCGGTTCCACCTGGTCCAGCTGGTGCTCGTTAAACTCCGTGAAAGCTTCGGCTTCCTCGTGGGAGTAGCGGTCCGCATACTTGAAAGTATGGTTGGCCAGGTCGTAGGCGATGTAGTTCGTGTTCCAGAGCTTGTAGCCGTTGATGACGCGGACGTCCACGGCGTGGCGGATGAGCTGATACCGGTCGTTCTTGTCGCAGAGGGAGGCCGCGCGGATTTCGTCCTCGGTGAGCGGGTCGCCGAAGTTCAGGTGCACATTGCCCTTCCACTGCTTGATACCCAGCATGATGCTCTGCAGGTCCTCATTCTCCGTCTTGACGTACTTCTGCGTGCGGGAAATGAGCATTTCGCGGGCCTTCAGGATGTCGCAGGGCTCGTATTCGTAGGAAATCGAGAGCGGGATGATGTTCAGTTCCAGGAAGTTCTGCACGAAATCCTTGGTACCGCTCATGTCGAACATCTTCAGGAGACCCTGCTCGGTGATGTCGATACCGTCCTTCGTCCGTCCCTGCCGCTGGGCGATCCACACGGAACTCTTTCCGGTGGTGATGCTTTCGCGGATATACTTGGACAGGACCTGAGAGGACAGGTAGAGTTCGCGGGCGGAGATGCCGCGGATGACCTTGATCATCCGGTTGGAGCGGATCAGGCGCTCGATCGTCTTGCTCTTGAGGAGGTTGTCGCCCACGCAGATCTCGGTAAGGGGCAGCTGGTTCCGGAACAGGATCAACTGCGTGAAGGCCGGGTCCAGGATGATGTCGCGATGGTTGGACATCGCCAGGTACTTGCCCTCGATGGCCTGGAGCTTGTTGATGCCGTCGTAGGAGAAGTTGCGGACCGACTTCTCGATCACCCATTCCGTGGCCTGCGACATGACCAGCTTCTGGAAGTCGTCCACCGTGCTGATGCTGCGAAGGATGTCCCGCAGGTAGGTTTCGGGCTGGTTGGAGAAGATGTACTTGGAAATCCAGGGTACGTTGGGGTGCTCGGCCAGTTTGGAAAGGGCGGCAGCCGCTTCTTCGTCGTTATAGGGAGCTATGTCCTCGAATGGATTCAATTCGTCCATGGGTCGTCGGTTTTGTACGGCGCAAAGGTACGAAAAACAGGCCAATTAATCAAGCGCGGACCAGCAGGGAGCTGTCCCCATAGCTGAGGAAGCGGAAGCCGTGCGAGAGCGCATAGTCGTAGATGGTCCTCCAATCCCCGCCTACGAAGGCGGAAACCAGCAGGATGAGGGTACTTTCGGGTTGGTGGAAGTTCGTGACCATCAAGTCCACCAGACGGAAACGGAACCCCGGGACGATGATGATCCGGGTGCCGATCTTGAGTTCGTCCAGGTTGTTCGCCTCCAGGTAGGTGATGATCGCCTCCAGGGCTTCCCGGGTGCTGTACGGATACTCCCGCTCATACGGTGCCCACTGCGGTACATCCTCCGGCACCCCCTTCTCAAGACAGCTGACACCTACGTAATAAAGGGATTCCAACGTTCGGACTGAAGTTGTTCCGACGGCAATCAACTTCCTGTCCATCCGGCAGATATCCTTTAAAAGCTGAAGTTTCACTACAAATGGCTCCCGGTGCATCGGATGCTCGGAGACCAGCGAACTCTTGACAGGCAGGAAAGTGCCAGCGCCAACATGGAGACAGACGGTTTCCATGTCGATTCCTTTGGCCTTGATCCGGCCCAGGACATCCTCCGTGAAGTGCAAGCCTGCCGTAGGCGCCGCGACGGAACCTCTGATATGGGCATAAAGCGTCTGGTAACGCTCGATATCTATCTTTTCGGATTCCCGGTTCAAATACGGCGGTATCGGGACGGTCCCACAAACCTCCAGGACGCGGGAAAAAGGTGCGCCATCCGTCCAGTGGAACTCCACCACCCCGGTCTGTCCCTCGCGGCTCAACAGCCTGGCTTCCAGGCCCATATCCAGGGTTTCAGGGGTCCGGAACAGGGTCAGGACGTCATCTTTCCACTTTTTCGCATTGCCGATGACGCACTTCCAGGTACAGGTATCCGTAGCAGCAAAGGCCGTGGCATATTCGACAGGTTTCACCGGCTCCAGGCAGAAAATCTCGATATGGGCGCCGGTCGCGCGCTGGAAATGCATGCGGGCCGGAACGACCTTCGTATCGTTGAAGATCATAAGAGAATTGTCAGGAAGCAGTTCCGGAAGCTGACGAAAAACGAACTCGTCCACCCGTCCGCCCTCATAATGGAGCAACTTGGAAGAATCCCGCTCGGGAAGCGGGTATTTGGCGATCCGCTGATCGGGAAGCGGATAGTTATAATCCTCGATATGGATTTCAGGTATCATGCGCACATGTAAAATTCTGCCGCGAAGTTACACAATTCTGAACGAATTCTGAAATCTCCGTTTCCGTCGTTCTGCTCCCTTTCTTTCCGTTCGAAATTCGTTTACAAATGTAAACCGCGAAGAACTTTCGCCTGCGATATCAACACAGGTCACATTATCTGCTATAAGCAATTATTATTCACGCTTTTAGTAATAGTTATTATATTGATTTTCAGCCATTTATGATATCCTATATAAAATATAGGTAAAGAAAAAGTTATCAACAAGGGATGATTGAGCGCCATTTCCCTAACAAATATGTTATAATTTACTAGTTAAAACACTTATATTCAGTATTTTAATTATATTTAACTAATTCTACACTTTAAGATTTTAATGCCTCTATTACTCCCCTATTCCAGCCATGACAATCCCATTTAGACACTTGTATTTTCACTTTAGATTCGTTACTTTTGTAACACCTAAGGATGACACGATGGACAAACGCCTTCAACAGTTTCTGGACGCGGAGAATATCTCGCAGGCGCAGCTTGCGGACACGCTCGGCGTTGCGCGCGCCGGTATTTCACATATTCTCTCCGGCCGGAACAAACCCGGATTCGATTTCCTGGAGGCCATGGCCTTGCACTATCCCCAGATCAGTATGGACTGGCTCCTGACCGGCAAAGGCCGTATGTACAAGGACGCCCCCGGCGAGAATCCCGTATTTGCAGCCGCCCAGCCCCCGCGGCGCGTTTCCAAGATTCTCGTCTTCTATGACGACAACACGTTTGACGAGTTCCAATAAGATTTATTATCTTTGTAGGACCAAGCGAACGTGACCATGTCCAGTCTGCAGCAAAGTGCCCGAGGCATGCTCTGGAAGCGCCGCCTTCCGGGTTATCAGTTTTGGAACCGCCTGAGATTCAGGCGGGAACATCCTGCTTTGGCCCGGGAGCTGTTCGGCATCCGGTTCCGGCATCCCGTGGGACTGGCCCCCGTGCTCGAACGGCAGGAAGAACTGCTGGACATCTGCGACAGCATCGGCTTCAGTTTCACGGGCATCATTCCCGGCGAAACGCCCCTGCAGACCCTTGCAGAACGCCTGCAAAGCCGGAAGACTCCCATTGTCGCCGCGGTGGAGCTCCGCCCGGACGGTACCACGGAAGAGGAGGCGAAACAGCGGATTATCCGCCAGTTCTCCCTCCTGTATGATTTCGCGGACTTCTTCATCATCGATATCAACCGGGAAAGCGGCCTGTCTTCCCTGGACGATTTCTCGGACTGGACCGAGCTCCTGGACGAATTGCTCAGCCTGCGGCTGTATTATGAGCGTTATAAGCCCATCCTCCTCCGTATCGCGCCCGGCCACGAGGAAGAACAGAT
>ONTQ01000014.1 GCA_900320795.1 uncultured Bacteroidales bacterium | reverse complement strand
AGTCCGAAAAGCCCTGTATGCATTCTTTCTTTGACATATCCATGCAAATATACAAAAAAGGCACAAAAAAACTCCCCGTTAGAGGGAGTTTCGTGCGGGCAATGGGACAATTATCAAACCATTCTTGAGGACTTTGAAGCGATATATCTGTTTGGATTGCAGTTTTTCCTTGTTTCTACAGGGAAGAATGGTTAATTTCGCAGAAAATGATGTGAGTTATGGGAAATAAAGAAGCGCTCCAGTTATTCGGAGAGAAGAGAATCAGAACAGCCTGGAATCAGGAGGAGGAGAAATGGTATTTCTCTATTGTGGATGTATGCGAGGTCCTGACAGATAGTAAAGACTATCTGACGGCTAGGAAGTACTGGAACAAACTCAAACAGAGGCTAGTTGAGGAAGGAAATGAAACGGTGACAAATTGTCACCAGTTGAAATTGCGCGCCGCAGATGGCAAGATGCGCCAGACGGATGTTGCTGACCAGCAGCAACTATTCCGCCTTATTCAGTCAATCCCATCGCCAAAGGCGGAGCCCTTCAAGCAGTGGATCGCAAACGTTGCGAGTGAGCGTATCGATGAAATCCAGGATCCCGAACTCGCTATCCTGCGTGGGGCCGATTACTACAGGGCAAAAGGCTATTCTGAAAGTTGGATTAACCAACGTCTCCAGTCCATTAAGATGCGCAAAGAGCTTACCGATGAATGGAAAGCCAGAGGTATACAGAAGGAAAAAGAATACGCCATCCTCACGAACGAAATGACCAAAGCCTGGAGTGGACTCACGGTTCGGGAGTATAAAGACCTCAAGGGTTTGAAGAAGGAAAACCTAAGGGACAATATGACTGACATAGAGTTGGTCTTGAATATGCTTGCCGAAGTATCCACCAAAGCCATCTCACAAGCACGCCAACCGGACACCTTTTCACAGAGCAGACAAATTGCACGTGAAGGTGGCAACATTGCCGGAGACGCCCGCGAGAACATTGAAAAAAGGGTGGGCAGCACAGTGATTTCCGCCTTAAATGCCAAGGATAAACCCGCCCTGGATACGGGCACAAGTACCCCGGAAATCCAATAGTCCTACAAAAAGCCCTCCCCCGAGGGGAGGGCTTGGGAGTGGGTAACGTGGGCGGACTTACGAAGCGTAAGCCTGCGCGTTAGTGTAAGTTCGTGCGGGTGAAGGGACTCGAACCCATACGCCGTAAGGCACCAGATCCTAAGTCTGGGTTGTCTACCAATTCCAACACACCCGCATGGGTTGCCGGGAAGACGCCCGGCGCGTAAAAAGTTACATTCCAAGACCCAGAATCAGGCCCACCGTGAAGGTGTTGAACTGGGGACCATAGTTCTGTTGGAGCACATTTTGGGGACTGTACTTGAAGTAAATGCCCAGACCGCCATAGGAAATGGCTGCGTGTGCATTCCAGGTAAAGAGGCTGGTCTTGATATTCTTGGAGAAACGTGCGCCGGAACGCGCGTCATTCACATTCTCGCCGGCAAAATTGACCCCTTTGAACTGTACACGGCCGTTGAGGTTGAGTTCCGGCGTTACGCCCACCTGCAGGGCCAGTTTCCCAAAATGATGGGTGAAGTTCACGGGGAAGCCGAATGTGCAGATGGTGAAAACGGAGCGTTTCACTTCGCTCACCCCAGCTATTTCCTTGGGAAGAACTCCCAGGATGGAACCTCCGGAAGTGTAGTTCTGGGAACTGCCGTCACTCAGGGGAACCCAAACATAGTCTTTGTTGAGATGATACCAGTTCCATTCCACATCGGCCCCGATGGAGAGTTTTCCGTCTTCATAGGGCAGGAAACCGAGTTCCAACATGTTGAGACCGAACTGCTGGCTGCTGAAAAGACCGGTTTTGCTGGAGATATTGTCGTTCTTTACGATTCCGTTGAAACCGAAATGGAGGTAACTGATGACCTCAAAATTGAAGCGGTCTCCGATCTCCATTTCATTAATGCCCGCTGCATGCGAACCGAATCCCTGTGCAAAGGCTCCGGTGGCGATGCAGAGCGCCATAACAAAAGTGAGAATTTTTTTCATCTTACTAACAGTTGAGACTGCAAAGATAAGGAAAAAAAATTACTTGACGAATTCCAGGCAGGCCCAGCCTTCCCGGGCCGATTCTCCGGCCCACGTGAGCCCGAGGGAGAGGGCGGCCTCATAGATGGCGGGCGTATCGGTCGTGAAGAAACCGCTCAGAAGCAGATGCCCGCCGCGGCGAAGGGACCGCACATAGGTGGGAAGGTCTTCCAGGATGATGTTGCGATGGATATTGGCCAGGAGCACATCGTAGGTGCCCATCTGCAGGAGTGAGGCATCTCCGCAGGCGGTCTCCACACGGGTGCCTACCCGGTTCCAGCGGGCGTTCCCCCAGGCCGAGTGGGCAGCCACGGCATCGATATCCACGGCGAAGACCTTCCGCGCCCCCATTTTGGCTGCCAGAATGGCCAGGATGGCCGTTCCGCAGCCCATGTCCACCACGCTGTGCCCCTTGATGGCTTCCTCAATCCCCAGCATCCGCTGCATCATCATGTAAGTGGTATGGTGATAGCCGGTCCCGAAAGCCATCTGGGGGTCTATCCAGATGTTGAAACGGGTGCGGGGAACATCGGCATTGAACTTGGCCTTCACCGTGACGGTGCCATCCACGACGATGGGCTGGAAACTGTTTTCCCAGGTCTGGTTCCAGTTCTGGCCTTGTACGGGCGTGGCGCTGAAAGCTTCTACGGCCGGATAGCCGCTCAGGACCACCTTCACGTCCGAGGCCCTGTACTCCGACGTTTGGATGTAACATTTGAGGTAAGGTTCTTCCGTCACAAAAGAATCGAAAGGCAGTTCGGACAGTTCGGCCGTCAGGATTTCGGCCATTTCTTCCGTGAAAGGATTCATTTTTACGGAAACTTCCAGATAATCAAAACTATTCATCGTCTTCTTTTTTTAAGGCGGCCTCTTTGGCCAGGCCGATAATCTCTTCCTTCAAGGCGTCCCGCCGGCTTCGGGCATGCTTTTCCACCTGCTCGATGAGCGCAGAGAAATGCTCTATGGAATCGGGAGCGGGCTCCTGAGCCGGACTGTCCGCGTTTTCCGGGGAGGAAGCCTGCTTCAGATACTCACCGGTATGATTCTCCTGCAGGGCTTTTTCCACACCCAATTCAAAGACATTGTGGATGGCCGCTACCAGACTGTACTGTACGGTATCCAGTTGCCTGGTATAAACAGGTACGGTCGCATTCAAATACTTGGCTTTTCCTAGACTGTAGTGGATTTTGTCGAAATCCTGTCCCCGGGCATTGAGCCCGAATTTCACCAGAAGGGGAGAGCGGATGACTGAAATATGGTAATCGAACTGCCGGTTCAGGTGCTGGATGCCGCTCGCAGCCAGTTGATACCGGTCCACATTCATCACGAAGGGGAACACCTCCAATACATTGTTGCGGACCATGCCTGTGACGGTCATCTCGTCGATATGGGCCGATGCCCGGTTGCGGAACATGAGCATGTTGGCAATCTTGGTGAACTCCTTGCTGTCTTTCAGCGTGAGGTCCTTGCCGGAAATCTTCATGATGCCGTTGATGGAGGGCTTCACGAGGTTCATCAGCGTATCGATGTCCGAAGTGGCGGTCAGGGAGCAGTTCAGGTCTCCGCCGAAACTGGTAAGCATGGGCATGATGCTGTCCACGGCGGGGAAGAGGGTAATTACTTTTTCGGCCGTAATGTCCACCAGGTTGAGGTCGAATCCGGCTTTTATGTCGTCCTTGGCGCGGGTGGCGTAGAAGCCTTCGAAATAGATGTCCCCCATGTTGGAGGCGGCGACGGCATTGGTAATCTGGAGGGTGCGCTGCCGCATGGCTACATCGGCCGCCGCCCAGCTTATGAGGAGACTGTCATATTTGATGCTGCTGGCTTCCAGCGAGAAATCCACATCCAGATTGGACGGCAGTACGAGCAGCCGGCTGACGGTGCTGTCCGGCGGAAGCTGCGCCTGGTCCACAGCCTTCTCCACTGCCTCGTCACTGGCCTCCGAAAGGGTCTTGGGGGCCGAATAGGTAGCATAATACGCATAGCCCCGCAGGAGTTCGTTGACGTCGATGTATTGGCTTTGGACATCGGCCTTGAGCCTCAGGCGGCTGGGCCCCCGGCCGACGAGTGCCCTTCGGAGCCCCGAAAGCTGTGCCCTTGCCGTCACGTCCGATTCTCCGGCTTTCAGGGTGATGCTCTGCAGGTTCAGGGTGTCGCTCCCGAAAGAGCCTTTTACGGCCTCTACGCGTGTGCGGAGCGGGAACGATGGCAGGACAGCCCGGCCGCTGCCCAAGTCCAGATGGCCGCTGATGTCCCATTCGCGGACATATTTCCTGAGGCTTTCTCCCAGGTTGATCCGGATGTCGGCCCGGGCGAAATCGTCATTCGTGTGCGGACGCAGGCGGCGAAAGCGGCGGGTGCTGTCCCGTGGGGGCCTCTGCCGGGTCACATGCCTGGAAGCGGCCACTTTGAACGTGGCGTCTCGCAGGGCATACATGTTTTCGCCGGTGCGGAGGCGCAGACGCCTGCTTCCGGAGGTAAGGGACAGTCTTGGCGAAGGTCTTTCCCGGGTGGCCGGTGTCACCCGGAAGGTCTCCGTATTCTCTTTGAGGCCCAGGCTTAACCCTTCTTCGTCTTTCAAACGTAAATTGTTCACTTTCAGAAGCCCCATCAGGGCTGTCAGCTCTTTTCCACCTCGGAGGATGTCGGCCGAATTCTGCAGCAGGAGCCGGACTCCGCCGCCCTTGACGAACATATGGCCGATGTTCACGTCCAGGGTGTCGGCATCGGCCTTGAGGGCAAGGACGCGGGCGCCCTTCTTGAGATTCCTGTCAATGCTGTTGGCTTTGGTGGCCAGGTTGACATCCAATCGGGGGAGCCTGGCCGTCAGGCTGTCGGAGGGCATCTCGACGTACAGGTCCCGTGCGGCGAGGTCGCAGTTGATGGCGCTGCTCCCGATTCGTGCGGCGTTCAGTTGGGAAAGCCGGGCGCGGCCACTGAGCCGGGCGTCGATTTGTCCGTTGCCCTCGATTCCCATTTCACGGGTGAAGGCGCGGGTAAGGGAATCCACGCGGGCGTGGAGGGTGCCATCAAGTCCCAACAGCGGATCCTCTCCCAGGATGTCCCGGGCATGGCCGGTCAGGTTGATGCGGGCTCCCACGATATCCACGAAAAGTTTCTTGATATCGGCATGGATGACCTGCAGGTCGTCGGTGTTGACGGAGGCATCTACGGCCAGCCGGCCTTTGCGTCCCACTCCTTCATACTCCACGGAGGCGGGAGGAACCAGGAGGTGTGCGTTCACCTGCGGCGTAAGCCCTTCTCCCCAGGAACCTTTCACTTGGGCATCCAGGCTGATTCTGGCGTCTGTGTCCATCTTCTTGAGGAAAGGGATATTGTTCTGATACTCTTTCGCCAAATCTCCCAGCGGACAGTCGTTAATAGCGGCAGAAAGGTCCATGTCCAACCTTCCGTCCGCTGCTATCCGGAAGCTCCCGGCGCCGTCCAGGCAGATGGAGGAAAGACCCAGTTTCAGGCGGTGGATGTCAACGGCCAGGTCTCCGGGTGCAGTTTCGGGAAGCGAAGCGTCCGCATCCAGATGGATGGGAACTAGCAGACGCCCGTAGGCCGCCGTGCGGAGCGATGCCCCGGCATCGGCCTCCAACGCAAGTTGCCTGTCCTTGAAGGAGGCGTCCAGACCGTCCATGCGTATCGCTACGGAATCTGTGGGCGTGATCAGAAGCAGCAGCGGACGGTCTTGCAGGCTCACATGATGGACGCTGATTTCCGGCAGGACCAGCGGTGTGTCCAGGGAGTCTGATCTGACGCTGTCTTTCCCGAAAGGGAGAATGTCCAGGTTGGAGGTGGTGGAATCGTAATAGTGCAGGAAAAGGCGTGGCCGGATGAGTTCCAGGTTGTGGACATTGTATTTCCCCTTAGCCAGGGCGACGTAATCCAGCGAAAGATCCAGCCGGCGGAGCGAAGCCAGGGTGTCCGTTCGTCCCTCTACCAGCGGACTGGGGTAGGTAATAGAGAAATCTTCGGCCTCCAGATGCAGGAAGGGAAAACTCTTGATGACATGGGCTTTGATTTCCCGGAATTCCACCTTTCCGTCCACCAGTTCCGTCGCGATACCGTTCACCATGCCGGTGAGTACTTTGGGCCGGAGAGCAATCTGCAGGCCGATGAGCAGCAGCAAGACCACTCCTGCGAACCCCAGTACAACATTCCGTATGATTTTTCCGACCTTCATTTTACTCTTTGCAAAGTTACGATTTATTGCGATATTTGCATAAAGCAAAAAACAGACATGAAAGTTCTTATTGTTGACGACGAAAGGGCCATCCGCTATTCCCTGAAGGAAATCCTGGAGATGGAAAACTATCAGGTGGAATCGGCGGAAAACGGCCGTGAAGGACTGGAGAAAGCGGAAAAAGAAAAATACGACACCATTTTCTGTGACATCAAGATGCCGGAGATGGATGGTACGGAAATGCTTTCCAAACTCATCGAAGAAGGAATTGAAACCCCCGTTGTCATGATTTCCGGCCATGCCGATATCTCCACGGCGGTGGATTGCATCAAACGGGGCGCCTTCGATTTTATCGAAAAGCCCCTGGATCTGAACCGCATCCTCATCACCCTGAAGAATGCCACCGACAAGGCCTCCCTGGTAAAGGAAACCAAAATCCTCAAGAAGAAAATCTACGGGCGGGAGATGATTGGTGCGTCGGAGCCTATCCAGCACTTGAAGGACATGATCGGCAAGGTGGCTCCCACCCAGGCCAGCGTCCTCATCACTGGCCCCAACGGCTCCGGTAAGGAGCTTGTAGCCCAAAGTATTTACCAACTGTCGGAGCGCTCCATGATGCCTTTCGTGGAAGTGAACTGCGCGGCCATTCCTTCGGAATTGATTGATAGTGAGCTTTTCGGCCATAAGAAGGGCTCTTTCACTTCGGCCATCCGGGACCACAAAGGCAAATTCGAACAGGCCGATGGCGGCACCATTTTCCTGGATGAGATCGGAGACATGTCCCTGGCGGCCCAGGCCAAGGTGCTTCGGGTCCTGCAGGAACGCAAGCTCACTCCGGTGGGTGGCGACAAGGAGATTACCGTGGATGTGCGCGTAATCGCTGCAACCAACAAAAACCTTCAGGAGGAGATCCAGAAGGGCAATTTCCGCGAAGACCTCTACCACCGGCTCAGCGTCATCGTGCTCAAGGTCCCTGCCCTGGACGACCGCAAGGACGATATTCCGCTGCTGGTGGAACACTTTTCGGAGCGGATATCGGCCGAGAGCGGAAAACCGGTCCGTCCCTTCGATCCCGAAGCCATGCGACTCCTTCAGGAGCGCTCGTGGCCCGGTAATATCCGTGAACTCCGCAACGTGGTGGAACGCCTGCTGATTCTGGGCGGGACCCCCGTCAGTGCACAAGATGTAAAAGACTATGTAATATGAGCAGCATTCCCGACATCATCATTGCCGTAGACGGCTATTCTTCTACGGGAAAGAGTACTTTCGCCAAGTTAATCGCCAAGGAATTCACTTTCCTCTATCTGGACAGCGGTGCCATGTACCGGGGTGTCACCCTGGCCGGCATGGAGGCCGGCGTTATCGGTGACGGAAAGATAGATGAGGAGGGGCTTCGGAAGATTATCGGACCGCTGCCGCTTCATTTCCGCCAGGAAGAGGGTGCTACCCGGCTTTATCTGGGAGAGCGTTGCATTGAGACCGAAATCCGCGGCTGGGCCGTATCCCAGTATGTGAGCCCGGTGAGTGCCATCCCTTGGGTTCGTAACTGGGTGGATGATCGGCTGCATGCCTTCTCGGAAGGGGGGCGCGTCATCATGGACGGCCGGGATATCGGCACCACGGTTTTCCCGAATGCGGAACTCAAGATTTTCATGACGGCAGACCCTGCCGTAAGGGCTCAGCGGCGGTATGATGAACTGGTGGCCAAAGGGGAAAGCACTACGTTGGAGGAGGTCCTGGCCAATCTGCAGGACCGCGACTACAGGGATTCGCACCGGCCCACTTCACCGCTCCGCCAGGCCGACGATGCCTATGTCCTGGACAACACGCACATGACCCTTCATGAAGAGGTCGTGTGGATGCTGGGCCTGCTTCAAGGGAAATTCGGCCTGTTGGAAAGCCCCGGTCTGTCATGCTGAATGTGGAGATAGACGGCGGCTCCGGCTTCTGTGGAGGAGTAATCCGTGCCATTACCCGGGCCGAGGATTACCTTGCTGGCCACGATCGGTTATATTCCCTGGGGGCCATCGTTCACAACGAGGCAGAGCTGTCCCGTCTGGAGGAGCGCGGCCTGGTGACGGTGGAAAGCCTTTCCGAGGTCCCCGACTCCGGGACGGTCCTTATCCGTGCGCACGGGGAACCGCCCTCCACTTACGAAGCGGCGGCCACCCATCATCTGGAAGTGATTGACTGTTCCTGTCCCGTGGTGCTGCAACTCCAGCGTCGGATCCGCGAGGCGTACGCCCGCCTGCATCAGGACGGCGCCCACGGGCAAGTAATCATCTTCGGCCGGGTGGGCCATGCAGAGGTGCTGGGCCTGCTGGGGCAGGTCGGCGGAGATGCCCTGGTGGTGGAAAACACGGAGATGTTGCTTAAAGAGATTGATAAACTGGACTTTACGCAGCCTATAGAGGTTTTCTCCCAGACGACAAAAAGCCCTTCGGAATATGCCAGGGTCTGTGAAATGCTTCGGGATTACGGTGCGCAGCTCACCGTTCACGATACCATCTGTGCGCAGGTAGCCAACCGACACGAGCACCTGGCTGCCTTTGCAAGGGATCACGATGTCATTCTTTTCGTTGCCGGAAAGTCTTCTTCCAATGGGAAAGTTCTCAGCGACCTCTGCCGCAGCGTGAACGCCAGGACGTATGTCATCGGCAGCATGGATGAAATAAACCCGGCCTGGTTCAGGGACCGGGACCGGGTAGGAATCTGTGGTGCCACTTCTACGCCGAAATGGCTGTTGGAGAAAATGGCTTCCGCCGTGCGCGAACTCCGCTAAAGGCACTGCTCCATTTTGATGACGATGTCCCTTTCCCGAAGATCGGTGAGCGTCGTGTCTTGGGAAACATACACTCCTTTCCCGTCTGAAAAATGGATGAGCGGCCCTTCTTCGTTACGGATGAAAGGGATGTTTACATCGCATGTTCCGTCAGCCCCGGTGGTCCCGATCTGGATGAAATCACCATTCTTGCAGGACTTGGTCAGAATGTCGATTCCTTCCAGCGGTTTCCCGGTCTGATCCGATACCAGGGAGAAACGCATCGGCGCCTCTCCGGTTTCATAGAGGGGATGCTGGGGCGAGCCGTAGCAGGCTTGGAAAACAAAGAGGGCTCCGGTGACGGAGACGCCTTTGAGTAAATTGTGCAACCATTTCATATTGCAAAGAAAACGATTCTTTTCTATATTTGCAAATGTATGAATCCGTTTGTATTCCGTCTTTTCCGCGATAACGAAGTCCGTGTCCACGAACTCAATTATCTGTTTTGGGAATGCACCACCCGGTGCAACTTTCATTGCAGGCATTGCGGGAGCGACTGCTCTGTCCAGAGCCGGGAGAAGGACATGCCGCTGGAAGATTTTTTACGGGCGCTGGATACCATTCCCTCCTCGCACAGGCCCAAAGATTTCATCGTGGTCCTTACGGGCGGAGAACCGCTTCTGAGGCCCGATATCGAAACGGTGGGAAGGGCCATACGGGAACGTGGATTCGGCTGGGGAATGGTTTCGAACGGCTGGTTCTATGACGAAGCCGCGCATGCCAGGCTCCTGGGAGCCGGGATGGGAGCCCTCACCATCAGTCTGGATGGCCTGGAAGCCTCTCACGATTGGATGCGGGGCCTGAAAGGGAGTTATACCCGTGCCGTCCGCGCGATCGGCCTGTCTGCGGCGGATCCCCGGCTCAATGCCGATGTCGTGACGTGTGTCAACAAGAAGAATCTTTCGGAACTGCCTCAGATTCATGATGTCCTGACCGGCCTCGGGGTGGCGCAGTGGAGACTTTTCACGGTGATTCCCATCGGCCGGGCCGCCCGGGATCCGGAGATGCACCTTTCCAAGGATGAGTTCGTGCGCCTGATGGAATTCATCCGGGAGAGACGGGAGCAGAAGGGCAGAATGAAAGTGACCTTCAGTTGCGAAGGTTTCCTGGGCCGATACGAGGAGCAGGTCCGCGATACCCGTTTTTTCTGCCGGGCAGGGGTGAACATCGCCTCCATTCTCATAGACGGCCGCATCTGCGCCTGTCCCAACATAGACCGGGACCTGTTTTCACAGGGCAGTATTTACGAGGACAATTTCTATGAAGTGTGGGAGGGAAAATTCCTTCCTTATAGAAAAAGAAACTGGGCCAGGAAGGGTTCTTGTGCTTCCTGTGCCCAGTGGAAAAACTGCCTTGGCAATGGCATGCATAACTGGCACGGCTCCTCTTGCGAGCTTCTCCAGTGCCACTATTCCAAGACGCTGTGATTATTTCACGCGCTGGCCGTAGCTGCGGTCGGTGGTATTGACGGTGATGATTTCGCCGGTTTCGATGAACAACGGAACCATGATCTTGGCACCGGTCTCCAGGGTGACTTCCTTCAGGGCGGAAGTGGAGGCGGTGTTGCCCTTTACGGCGGGTTCGCTGTAGGTGACTTCCAGGGTTACGTAGGTGGGAAGCTCGCAGGTGAGGCAGCGCTCTTCAGGTTCGGTCATGAACATCATTTCCACGTGCTGGCCTTCTTTCATAAGGTCTACGTTGTACACGACATCGTGAGGCAGGGTAATCTGTTCGTAGGTTTCCTCGTGCATGAAGTTGAAGGCCTCTCCGTCATCATAGAGGAACTGGTAGGGACGGCGCTCTACGGAGATGGTGTCCAGTTTTACACCGGCAGTAAAAGTATTCTCAAGAATGCGGCCGTTTTCCAGGTTGCGCAGCTTGGTTTTTACGAAGGCCGGGCCCTTTCCGGGTTTCACATGCTGGAAGTACACTACAGCGCAAGGTTTGCCGTTGAACATGATGTACATTCCATTCTTCAGATCAGCAGTTGTTGCCATAAAATTGGTATTTAGTTAATTGTTTCGTCGTATTAACTCGCAAAATTAACGATTTGTAGTATTTTCTGCAAATTTTCTTTCACGAAAAAAACGTACCTTTGTCTTGATGGAAAGTGACCGTCTCATACGCGAAAGTTCCCGGCTTCCGGCTTCTGCCATAGCCGGAGCGGTTAATGACGCACTCAGGGAAAACCGTTCGTTGGTCATCACGGCCCCTCCCGGAGCCGGAAAATCCACGCTCCTGCCCCTGACCATCCTGGAGGCGCTTCCCTCCGACGGAAAGATTCTCATGCTGGAACCCCGAAGGGTGGCCGCCCGCCAGATTGCCGGGCGGATGGCCTGGTTGCTGGGAGAGGAAGTGGGGGAGACGGTCGGTTACCGGATCCGTTTCGAAAGCAAGGTATCCCGGAAGACCCGCCTTGAGGTACTTACGGAGGGGATTCTGACCCGCATGCTTATCGAGGACCCGGGCCTGGAGGGAGTTTCCGTAGTCGTTTTCGACGAATTCCACGAGCGGAGCCTTGTCTCGGATGAAGCCCTGGCACTGACTCGGCAGGCTCAGGCGTTCTTTCGGGAAGACCTTCGTATCGTGGTCATGTCGGCCACCATCGACACATCGGCTCTTTCTGCATCCCTGAGGGCGCCGGTCGTGGAAAGCCAAGGACGCATGTTCCCGGTCGAACTGGTCCGGGGTTCCGTTGAAGCGGACGATAAAAATGTCGCGGAGGTGGTCGCCAGAACGGTCCGGGAAGCACACGGCTCCCAGGAGGGCGATATCCTGGCCTTCCTTCCGGGAGAGGCCGATATCCGCCGCTGCGCTGCGCTGCTTGGAGACTCACTCGGCGCTACGAAAGTGTTCCCGCTCTTCGGGCTCCTCTCCAGTTCTGCGCAGCGGGCAGCCATCGCACCCAGCGCCCCCGGGGAGAGAAAAGTGGTCCTGGCAACGCCCATCGCCGAAACATCGCTCACCATAGAAGGAGTGCGCGTCGTAGTGGATTCCGGACTATGCCGGAAGATGGTCTATGATTCCCGAAGCGGTCTCAGCCGGCTGGAGACGGTGCGCATCAGCCTGGATATGGCCGCCCAGCGCAGCGGCCGTGCCGGGCGGGTAGCCCCCGGGGTGTGTTATCGACTTTGGAGTACCGCCACGGAATCCCGGATGGCGGCGGTGCGGACCCCGGAAATCCTGTCGGCCGATCTCTGCGGCCTTGTCCTGGATGCCGCTGCCTGGGGAGAGTCTGACCTGGCGGCACTTCCCTGGCTGACGCCTCCGCCTGAGGTGTCTCTTCGCAGCGCGCGGGCTCTTCTGCAGTCTCTGGGAGCCATCGGCCCGGACGGAGTCATAACGCCGGCGGGAAGAGCGCTGTCGGCCCTCCCGTGCCATCCGCGGATTGCCCGGATGCTGCTTTGTTCGGAAACAGTTCGGGAAAAGGCTCTTGCGGCCGATGTCGCGGCCCTTCTGGAAGAGAGGGATCCGATGGGAGACGAATCGGATGCCGGCCTGGATATCCGTCTGCAGGCACTTCGGAAAGCGCGTAGGGACTGTCAGCCTGGCCGCTGGGAGCGGGTGCTCAGAATCGCTGCCCAGTATGCCGCGATGGTCTGTGTCGCGACTGACGACGGTCCGGCCGATCCTTACGAGGCGGGAGCGCTCCTGGCGGCAGCTTATCCGGAAAGGATTGGCCGCCTCTGGAAGGAGGGTGCCGGGCGCTATCTTCTTTCGGGAGGAGAGTTGGTGGCCGTGGATTCGTCAGACCCTCTGTCGGCTTCCGAATGGGTGTCCGTCGGCAGCATGAATGCAAAGCCCGGCGGCGTGGGACGGGTTTTCCTGGCCAGTCCTGTTGCTCCGGAGGACCTGCTGGGGATGGCTTCTTCCCGGGATGTACTCTTCTGGGACAGCAAGTCGCTCGCCCTGATTGCCCGGCGGGAAACCCGGCTGGGTGTCCATCTCCTGGCTGAAAAACCGCTTCCGGATGTTCCGGAAGAAGAAGTATGGCGGGTCATTGCGTCGGCTGCCCGGAAGGACGGCCTTTCGATGTTTGATTTTTCGGAAGATGTACAGGCGCTCCAGCGGAGAATCGCTGCCATATCGGCCTGGCATCCGGAACTGGAAATCCCGGAAGTGGACACTGCGTCCGTTCTCGCGAAAGCGGATGCCTGGCTTCCGGCCTTTGCCGGCCATGCCCGGACTGGCGCGGCCCTCAAAAGGATTGATATGGAAGAAGTTGTCTGGAGTTTCATCCCGTACGCTCTCCGACAGCAGATTGAGCGGCTGGCCCCTTCCCATATCGAGGTTCCTACGGGCAGCCGGATTCGCCTGGATTACCGCCAGGGTGCCGAAGCCCCGGTCCTGCGGGTTCGTCTTCAGGAATGCTTCGGCCTGCTGGACACCCCGCGCGTGGACGGTGGCCGCCTGCCGGTTCTGATGGAACTTCTGTCTCCGGGATACAAACCCGTGCAGCTGACTTCCGACCTCAGGAGTTTCTGGGAAGGGACCTATTTTGAAGTACGGAAAGAACTCCGGCGCCGTTATCCCAAACACGCATGGCCGGATAATCCCCTGGAAAGCAATCCCGTACGGGGCGTGAAGAAAAGAGAATCCTAATACGCCGTCTGACGGGAAATATTCAGTTGCTGGATTTTGTAGGGTTCACCTGCGAAAGAGGTGGCGTAAATGGTCACTTGGAAAAGCTCTCCGCCGGCATTCAGCAGGCCGATCATATATTTCTTATTACTCTCCGAAGCCTTGTGCGTCACTTGGAAAGAACGTGGCGTATTGGCTTGGAAGAAACTGCGGAGAATTTCGCGGGCCTGTTTTTTGGAACAGTTGCGGGAAGAGGAAATGATGGTGACGTCCAAATTGTCGGCAAACCAGGTGGAGAGCGATGCCGCATCTCCGGCGGCCAGGTATTTTGTGATGGAAGAGAAGACGGAAAAACCGTCTTCAGGGGTCTGTTGGAGGCTTTTTGTGCTGCTCATGAACATTGACTGAGCCTGTGCACCTACGCAAAAACACAGCAACACGGCCGACAAAAGAATATGGAACGTCTTTTTCATTCAGAACATTATCTTGCAAATTCCGCGCCGAATTGTTACTTTTGCGTTCGATGAATATCGTTTTACTGACGGTCGGCCGTACCGACGTCAAATGGGTGAAGGAAGGCCTGGATCTGTATGCATCCCGGCTGGTGCATTATGTCCCCTTTTCCGTCAACGAAATCCCCGAACTCAAAAAAGTGTCGGCCCTGACCAAACAGCAAATCAAGGAGAAAGAAGGGGAACTGATCTTGAAGCAGTTGTCTCCCTCCGATGTCCTGATTCTTTTGGACGAACACGGCAGGGAGTTCCGCTCCCTGGAGTTTGCCGACTACGTGCAGCGGCAACTCTCCTCCGGCGCTCGCAATCTCGTTTTTGTCATTGGCGGAGCATACGGTTTCTCCGAAGCGGTCTATTCCCGTGCTCAGGGAAAAATCTCCCTTTCCAGGATGACTTTCTCCCATCAGATGGTTCGCACGGTCTTTGCAGAACAACTCTATCGTGCCTTCACCATCCTCAGGGGAGAGCCGTATCACCATGAATAAGAAAAGAATCATACGGCATTGGATTTCCGTCGCTTTCATGACGGCTGCTTTCCTTGCGTTCACCGCTTCTTTTTTCTCCGGCATCGGCCGGGCCCACATCGACGGGGTTGCCCGGGATTTGAGCGAAAAAGTGGAAAAGCGCATGAAGGTCCTGGATAACTATATAGAGAAGGCCCTGGCAGGCGACCCCGCAGACTGGATGAACCTCAGCGACCTTCCGGAAGACATGGTGGTTTACCGCTATGTGGAAGATACCTTGCAAAGCTGGGCCAACCAGTTCCCCATCCGGAATGATGACATCCGTCCGCAAGCGCTTGTGCAGCGTCTGGGAGACAGCCGGAACAGTTTCGTGTCTCCGCTCAGGGATGTGAGCGAGTATCCTACGTTCGTCAACCACGGCTCCAAATGGTATCTGGTAAAGAAGGTCATCTCTGACAGGAGTCAGGTCATTGCCGGCCTGGAGATAGTGGATGAACTCAGGGCAGGTTCCCTCAATGGCGTGAATCCCCATTTCCGGGTGGAAGGGCGTTATCGGATCCGTCCCCTGTCGGCCGGGGTTGGTGAACCTGTGGTCGTGGGCAATATGCCGCTGTTCAAACTCACGTCGGAAGGGGAAGCGGAATCCTCCCAGCGGCATTCGGTCTTTCTGTGGCTGGCCATTGCGCTTCTGTTCTCCGGGCTCCTGATGTTCCTGAGCGTCTATCCCAGCCGGCTTTCGCTGCTTGTCGTCCTCCTCATACAGGTGGCGGTACTCGGATGGATGTATTTCTATGGCCGGAACCTGGCTCCGTCTTCCCAGTTGTTTTCACCTCTGTTGTATGCCGACGGCCCGCTCCTGTATTCGCTGGGTGCCGTGGTCGTCATCAATCTGGCGGTTACGCTCTTCGTCATGGACCTGTATATGGTCCGTTGGACGCTCCTGAAGGGCCTCCGGCGCTGGAACAGCCGCTGGTTGCAGGTGATTGCAGCGCTTGGCATCGGCGTTATGATTGCCGTCATCATCCTGTACATCCACCTTACTTTCCAGAGTATCTCGGTCAATTCCAGTATTACGCTGGAGCTGTATAAAATCACCCTCTTGAGCCATTATACGGCTATTGTCTACATCTCCTTCCTGGCTCTTTCCATTACCATTCCGCTGCTGATCCAGATTCTGTCGCCCATCCTCCGTTCCCTTACGGGCTTTAGATATGACATGTTTTCCATGCGCGGCCGAATCGGATATGCTATCGTAGTGGGTGTGTATTTTGTGACGGCATCGTCCATGCAGGGTTTCGAAAAAGAGAAAAACCGGGTGGACGTCTGGGCCAACCGGCTGGCCATGGACCGCGACATCGCCCTGGAAATCCAGTTGAGAAGTACGGAAAATGCCATTTTGACCGATGCCATGATCGGGGCCTTGTCCGTACTGGAAGGCAGCGCGGACATCATCCGCAACCGTCTCGTCAGTACGTATATGGGGCGCATTTCCCAAGACTACGACATCGCTGTCCTGCTGCCGGGCGACGACATCGGCGCCAATGCCCTTTTCCAGGAGCGTGTCCAGGGAGGGGTTCCGCTCAGCGAGAGCTCCCACTTCTTTTACAGCACCATCGGCAGCGGACGCGCATCCTATACGGGACTGTTTTCCTACTATATAAGGGGTTACGGCCCGCGTTCGGTGCTGGTTACGGTAGAATCCAAGCACAACCGCGAAGACCGGGGCTATCTGAGCCTCCTGGGCATTGCAGACCCAGGACGGGTGACCCTTCCGCCTGTCTATTCCTGGGCCAAATATGCCGATGAACATCTGGTGCAGTACAAGGGGCTTTACCCGTATCCCACCGTTCACTCGGGGCGTCTGAAAAAGCTGGCCGACGAACAGCCTTCCGGCCATGTGGACCAGGAAGGCTGGTGCCACTTCGTCCACAATGTCTCTGAAGGGGAGGTCATCGTCATCTCCCGGCCCAGTACGGAATGGCTGTACTATGTGGTGGAGGGCTTCCTGTTTGCCATTCTGGCTTTTCTGTTCATATCTGCCCTCACCTGGCGGCGCCGCGGCAATGGCGGAAGACGTTATTTCCAGAACAGGATCGGCATGGTGATGTACCTTTCCCTTCTGCTGACCTTGGTGGCCATGGCGGGCTTCAGCGTCTGGTTTGTGTACAAGCGGAACAATGCCGATATGGAGAGCATCATGACCGCCCGCATCAATTCGCTGCAGGCCATGCTGCAGGAGCGCCTGCGGCAGATGGACCATCCGGAAGACATCCGTACGGCGGAGGTGATGGCAACCATAGAAGGCGTGGGGAACAACCTCAAGTGCGACATCTCCCTGTTCGACCTTGCCGGCCGCGTGGTCATGAGCACGACCCCGGAGGTTTACGACCGGATGATTCTGGGACATCGGCTGGAAGACAATGCTTTCCAGCAAATCATGTATGCCCACAAGCGTTTCTATATGCACCGGGAAAAGGTGGGACGGCGCAGCTACTATGCCCTGTATGCTCCTGTGATGAACAGCAGCGGCCGAATGGTGGCCATCGTGTCTTCCCCCTTTACCGACATCACCCATGACCTCGAAAGCGAAGCCATCCTGCACATTGCCACGGTCATTACCATTTTCCTGTTGCTTCTTCTCATTTCCCGTTTCGTTACTTCTGAAGTAGTGAGCCGTATGTTCCGGCCCATCTCCGAGCTTCGCAGGAAGATGAGTGTCACGGACATCAATTACCTGGAACCGCTGGAATACGACCAGGATGACGAGATTACGCCGCTGGTGCAGGCCTACAACCGCATGGTGTACGACCTTGGCGAGAGTTCCCGCCGCCTGGCGCAGGTGGAGCGCGACAAGGCGTGGACCGACATGGCCCGCCGGGTGGCCCACGACCTCAAAAACCCGCTCACGCCCATCAAACTGCAGTTGCAGATGCTTATGCGCATGAAGGCGTCCGGCAACCCGCTGTGGCAGGAGCGTTTTGACGAAGTGGCCCAGACCGTCCTCTACCACGTGGACCTGCTGGCCGATTCGGCCGACCAGTTCTCCACCTTCGCCAAGATGTATGACCAGAAAGCGGAACGCTTGGACCTCGACGCCCTCATCCGGCAGGAGGTGGACCTCTTCGACTCCCGGGACGACATTACACTGGATTACTTCGGCCTGTCCGATGCCATCGTGGAGGCTCCCCGTCCGCAACTGACCCGCGTGGTGGTGAATCTGATCACCAATGCCATCCAGGCCGTGGACGGCCAGGAAGGGGAAAAACGCCTGGTGGTGTCGCTCCGCAATGCCATGGAAGACGGTTATTACGACATCGTCGTGGAAGACAACGGCCCGGGTGTGGACGAGAAGAATCAGGAAAAGATATTTACGCCGGACTTCACCACCAAGACCAGTGGTTCCGGACTGGGTCTGGCCATCTGCCGCCGAATCGTGGAACACTGCGGCGGAACCATTTCCTATGCGCGTTCTTTCAATCTGGGAGGCGCTTGTTTCACCGTTAAATATCCGAAAGCTTAATATGATGAAAAAAATTCTCCGTTGGTCCCTTGCCATTCTGTTGCTGATCTTGCTGGGGGGATGCCTTTATCTGAACACACTGATGCCCATCATCACGGGTTATGCCGCCAAGAATCTGGCTTCTGCCGTGTTCGTTTCCGGCAGAGAACCGGCCGATGTGGAGAATCTGGACCTGCATTTTTCTTTCATTCAGTACAACCACAATAAAGTGGATGATGAGAACAAGATGGTGACCAGCCGTTTTCTTTGGGCCAAATCCACGGCCGTTTTTCGGGAAGGATACGGCGTAACCCTTCTTCGGGGAAAGAATGCCGCCCAGTTGCGGGCGGAGACCTTCCCGCTGGAGAAGGAAACGGAAGCCGTCCCCGTCCTGCACCCGGGAGATTCGGCCCTTTCGGCGCGGCTTGCCCCCCTTGCAAAAGCATTTGTCGATGAGCGGAGATACAACGGCACTCCTTTCGCCTTTGTCGTCCTTCACAAGGGCGGCGTGGTCGCGGAGCGCTATCGCGAGGGGATATCGGCCGATACGAAACTTCTGAGCTGGAGCATGGGAAAGAGTTTTGTCAATGCCCTGGTAGGTATCATGAGCAAGGACGGCCTGGTGGATGTCTTTGCCCCCTTGGATATTCCCCAGTGGCAGGAGGATGGAAGGAAGGAAATCACCCTCAATGACTTGCTGCAGATGCAGAGCGGACTGGAGTGGAATGAGAACTACGGCAACCGCTCGGATGTGAATCTGATGCTGCACCGTGAGAAGGACATGGGACTTTTTGCCCTTTCCAAGCCTCTTGTGGACAAGCCCGGCACCCGCTGGTATTATTCCAGCGGCAGCACCAACATCGTCATGCGTTATCTTCGTGGCAAATTCGGCTCCGATGCCGAATTCCTCGGCTATATCCGTGAGCGCCTTTTCGCACCGCTGGGCATCCGGAACGCATATTTTGAACCCGACATGAGCGGAACGCCCGTGGGCTCTTCCTATCTGTATGTGACGGCCCGTGACTTCGCCGGTTTCGGCCAACTTTACCTGAACGATGGCTGCGTGGGTGATGAGCGGATTCTCCCAGAAGGATGGGTGGACTACACGGTTACTCCCGCCTCGGCCAGCGAGGGCCGGTACGGCGCTTCCTTCTGGCTTAACCGCTGCCATGTGTGCCCGGATGTTCCGGAAGACATGTTTTCCTGCAACGGGCATGACGGCCAGCAGATTTACATCATCCCGTCCAAAGAACTGGTGGTGGTGATTCTGGGCTATTCGCCCAAGCCGGATCATGTGATTGACCTCAACGGTCTCCTGAGAGACATCATCGCGCAAATCTAAACTATTCCGCTTCCAGTACGAAAACGGCGGAACTGTAGATCTGGGGGAGGCGGGGGTTGAAGGCGCCTCCCATCAGGAAATCTCCCGTAAAGCGCTTGCCGTTGCCCCACCAGCAGGACTTGTCGACGTTCTGCTCGGTTACGCGGTAGGTACGGGACGGGTCCAGGCCCTGCAGGCGGAATGTCTTTCCGCCCACGTTCCGGGGCTCGTAATCCAGGCAATACGTGAAAACAACTGCGCGGGACTTGTCCTCCGATACATACATGAGTCCGTAATACTTTCCGTCGTACGGGGAGGCCAGCCGGTACAGGTCTCCGGTAAAGACGAGATCTCGGTACTGCTTATAGGAGCGGATGCAGCGGTCGGCCAGGGCGCGTTCGTCGGCCGATAAGTTCTTGGGCTGCAGTTCCATCCCCAGACGGCCGGCGCAGGCCATGTCGAAACGGAATTTGAGCGGTGTCACATTGCCTGTCTGGTGGTTGGGAACGGTGGACACATGGGAACCCATCACACAGGCCGGATAGATCAGGCTGGTTCCGTACTGGATGAAGGCACGGGAACGGGCGTCGGTATTGTCGCTGGTCCAGATTTCATTGCAGTAACGCAGGGAGCCGTAGTCCACGCGGCCGCCGCCGGAAGAGCAGCATTGTACCAGCACGCGGGGATACTTTTCCCGGATGCGGCGCATGACATTGTACAGCCCCTGGCAGTATTCTACAAAGAACCGGTCCTGCTGGGCGCCCAGGTAGGTGCTTCCGAAGCTCTGGATTACGCGGTTGCAGTCCCATTTGATATAGTCGATGCCCGGGGCGAGCTGCATGGTCCGGTCAAAGATGCCGAAGACAAAATCCTCTACGGCGGGATTGGAAAGGTCCAGCACCCACTGGTTCCGGCCCTGATAAACCTCCCGGCCGTGGCTCTGGACAACCCATTCGGGATGGTTCCGGGCCAGTTCCGATCGGGGATTCACCATTTCCGGTTCAATCCATATACCGAATTTGAGTCCTTTGGAATGGGCGTAGGAGGCCAGGAAATCAATCCCTTCCGGCAGTTTGGAAGTATTGACTTCCCAGTCGCCGAGGCCGGCATTGTCCCCGTTGCGCGGGAATTTGTTGCCGAACCAGCCGTCGTCCAGCACAAACATCTCAAGACCCATTCCGGCCGCATCGTCCATCATGCGCAGGAGGGTTTCGGTCGTGAAGTTGAAATAGGCACCTTCCCAGCTGTTCAGAAGGGTGGGATTCACCTCTCCGCCGTCATATACACTGTATTTACGGGCCCAGCGGTGCAGGTTGCGGGACGCTTTCCCGGCACCTTCGCCGGACCAGGTGTAGATCATGTCCGGGGTGGTAAAGCTGGCTCCGGCGGCCAGGGGATAGGCGCTGGCAAAGGGACTGATTCCCGCGAGGATGTTGAGCCTTCCGCCATTGTCACGCTCGAAACTGAGCCGGAAATTTCCGCTCCAGGCCAGGGCTCCGGCGATGACCTCGCCGGCCGTCTCGCTGAATTCCCGGGTGCCGAGGCTCAGGAGGAACGAGGGGTTGTTCCCCTGGGTCGCCTGTGTGCCGCGCCGGCTTTCGATCACTTTCAGATCGTGTCCCAGAAGTTCGTGTTCCATCTGCATGTCGGCCGCCCAGGCACCCCAGAAGTGGGTGAGGAGGTAATCATCGGCCTGGACATAGAGGGAGGAGGAGGCATAATTCAGGAGTTCCAGCGGCTGTTTGCCGCCATTGAGGATTTCCGTATGCTCCACGATGATATCTTCTTGGAGATAAGCCTCGAAAACCAGCTTGACGGACAGTTCCGTCACGTAGTCTTTGAGCGAAAGGGTGGTTACGCTGCATCCTCCGCGCTCCTCGGAGGACACGCCGGTGAAGTACAGTTCGGTGTTGTGGGTGCCATCGGCATATTTTACCTGCAGGGCAGGTTCGCCGACGAAACGGCCGCCGGTGGCGGGATAGGCAAGGCCGTCGCAGGTATTGTAGTCTTCCTCGCCGAGGGCTTCTTCCAAATACAGTCCCGGCTGACCGATACGGGCTCCGTAATGCCGGGTATAGACCTGCCCTTTCCCATCTATCAGGAGGATCAAGGAGGTATTTTCCGTCTCCACGGATACCACCTGTTGCTGAACGGCAGGAGGCGTTACCGGAGGTTTGGCGGGCTTTTTGGCTTTTCTGGCCTGGGGGGCGGGCAGCACCATCAGGGTGGCTGCAAGGAAGGCAATCAGTTTCATGTCATTCTGTTGTTTCCTCAAAGGTAGAGAGAATTTGGCAAAAGAAGAAATTATGTTGAAAAAGTATCAAAAAAACTCTATCTTTGTCCAAAAGAAGGACAAGAAATGACCAAAATCCTGCGGGAAATACCGCCCATTACGGACAAAGACTGCTTTTATATTGTAGAAAGGCACAAAAGCGAGTTCCTGTATCCCATCCATTCCCATGAAGAATTCGAACTCAACTTCATTGAGCGGGGAAAAGGGGTTCAGCGTGTTGTAGGCGACAGCATTGAAGAGATTGGAGACTACGAACTTACCCTTGTTACCGGGGACGGCCTGGAACATGCCTGGCGGCAGGGCAACTGTACAGAGGCGGACGTGCGGGAAATCACCATTCAGTTTTCGGCCGATCTGCTGGACGCGAAACTCCTGAGCCGCAATCAGTTTTCCTCTATCCGGAAGATGTTCGAACGGGCCCGGCTGGGCGTCACTTTTTCCATGCCCGCCATCATGAAAGTGTACGGTTATCTGGACAGCATCGCCTCGCTGGAAGAGCACTTCGAACAGTTCCTCACCATGCTCAAGATTTTGAACGAACTGTCTCTTGATCCGGATGCCCGTACCCTGGCTTCCTCTTCTTTCACCCATCGCGACGATGCCCGTGAAAGCCGGCGAGTGGCAAAGGTAAAGGATTATATTTCAGTTCATTATGCGGAACCACTGCGCCTGGAGGATTTGGCTTCTCTGGTGGGCATGGCCCCCAGTGCCTTCAGCCGTTTTTTCAAGCAGCATGCCAACCGGACCCTAGTGGATTTCATCATCGATACGCGACTTGGCAACGCTGCCAGAATGCTGGTCGATACCTCTGCCAGCATCAGCGAAATCTGTTATGCCTGCGGTTTCAATAACCTGTCCAATTTCAACCGGATGTTCAAGACGCGAAGGGGGTACACGCCCCGGGATTTCCGCACGCTTTTCACCAAGAACAGGGTATTTGTCTAGCGGATGTTAAAAAAGTATCAGATTTAGTCAATTTTTCATTTTTCCGCGCAGGGAGAATCGCGTACATTTGCAATGTACAAATATTTATGTCGGCCAACATAATGAAAATAGCACTGAAATGTCTGCTGGGGCTTTTGTTTTCCGGCGGGGTTTTTTCCTGTTCCAACGAGGAAACAGCTTTTGTTACCATAGTTGACGGTCAGTTTGTCCGTGACGGCAAGCCTTACACTTACATCGGGACCAATTTCTGGTACGGTCCCATCCTGGCTTCTGAAGGCCGTGGAGGCGATTTTGCACGTCTGACAAAAGAACTGGACTGCCTTCACGCCATGGGAATCGACAATCTCCGTGTTCTGGTGGGCGCAGACGGAGAGGATGGTGTGTTCTCCCGCGTGGAGCCCACGCTCCAGAAAGCGCCCGGTGTCTATAATGACACGCTCCTGGTCGGCTTGGACCGTTTCCTGGCCGAACTGGGCAAGCGCGGCATGCAGGCTGTCCTGTATATGAACAATTCCTGGGAATGGAGCGGTGGCTACGGCCAATATCTGGAATGGGCCACCGGAGAGAAGGCTCTCATCCCGTTGATTGACGGCTACTGGCCATTCATGCAGCAGATGCGTAAGTTCCAGACTTCCCGGGATGCTCAAGAGCTCTTTTACAACCATGTAAGGGCGATTGTGGGCCGCACCAACAGCATCACCGGCAAACCCTACAAGGAAGATCCGGCCATTTTTGCCTGGCAGATTGGCAACGAACCCCGCTGCTTTTCTTCCGAAAAGGAAATCCAGGACGGCTTTATCGGCTGGCTCACGGAAAGTGCCCGCATGATCAAGGAACTGGATCCCAACCACCTGTTGTCTGTTGGCAGTGAGGGGGAGTGGGGCTGCGAGAATGACGCCGCCCTCCTGGAAAGGGTTTGCAGCATCCCCGGCGTTGACTATATGACCATCCACATCTGGCCCTACAACTGGAGCTGGGCCCGTCCGGAGCATCTGGTGGAAGACCTTCCCGAGGCCATCGCCAAGACAGAAAACTATATCGGCCTTCACCGGGAACTGGCGCGAAAGCTGGGCCAGCCCATCGTGTGTGAGGAGTTCGGCTATCCCCGCGACGGTTTCAATCCCTCCCGCGAAGCTTCCACTGTGGGCCGTGACGGCTATTATAAATATATGTTCTCTTTGGTGGGAAATTCTCTCCAGGGTGTCAACTTCTGGGGATGGAGCGGTTACGCCCAGCCCCTTCACAGTCAGTGGGAAAGCGGCGATCCTTACACGGGAGATCCGGCCCAGGAGGCGCAGGGCCTGAACGGCGTCTATATCACCGATACTACGGTGGATGTCATCAAAGCGGCAATCGACAATCTAAACCAACAATAATTATTAACCAAAATCAAGTAGCATGAAACAAAAATTTGTGACCTTCATGCTGGCGCTCCTCGCTACCACTGCCTTGTTCGCACAGACCAAGGTGACCGGTACCGTCTCCGACGATATCGGCCCGGTCATCGGAGCCAGTGTCATGGAGAAGGGCACCTCCAATGGTGCCATCACAGACCTTGATGGAAACTACGTGATCACGGTGAAGCCCGGTGCTACGCTCGTGTTCTCTTCCATCGGCTATGCAACCCAGGAGATTGCTGTGGGCAGCCGGACTGTCATCAACGTGCTCCTGAAAGAGGATACCGAATTCCTCGACGAGGTCGTCGTCGTGGGTTACGGTACCATGAAAAGAAGTGACCTGTCCGGTGCTTCCGTTTCCATGAAGGAGGAAGACCTGAAAGGCTCCATCATTTCTTCGCTGGACCAGTCCCTGCAGGGACGTGCAGCCGGTGTGTCTGCCGTGCAGACTTCCGGTGCCCCGGGTTCTTCTTCCTCCATCCGCGTGCGTGGTCAGGCGACGGTCAACGCCAATGCCGAGCCGCTGTACGTTATCGACGGTGTAATCATCCAGGGTGGCGGTAATTCCGGAGGAGACTTCGGTCTGGGCGGCCTGGGCAACGGCAAGGTGTCCACCATCTCCCCGCTGGCCACCATCAACCCGGCCGATATCGTATCCATGGAAATCCTGAAAGATGCCTCTGCAACGGCCATCTACGGTGCCCAGGGCGCAAACGGTGTCGTCCTCATCACCACCAAGCACGGTAAGGCCGGCGACGCCAAGTTCTCTTATGACGGCATGGTGGCCGTATCGCGCCAGACCAGCCGCATCGACATGATGAACCTCCGCGAATTCGCCGAGTATTACAACGACATGGTGGATCTGGGCCTGGTGGACCACAACGGTTGGTATGCCGATCCTTCCATCCTCGGCAAGGGTACCAACTGGCAGGACGAGGTGTTCCGCACCGCTCTCCAGCACCAGCATCAGGTGAGCGCCCAGGGCGGTTCCGAGAAAGTGCAGTACTATGTCTCCGGTTCCTACATGAACCAGGAAGGTACCATCATCGGTTCCAACTTCAACCGTCTGAGTTTCCGTACCAATCTGGACGCCCAACTCAAGGAATGGCTCAAACTGGGTGTGAATGCCACCTACGCCATTACCAACGACAATATCAAATTGGCCGACGGTCAGGAAGGTGTCATCTTCTACTCCCTGTCCACGCTGCCCGACATCCCGGTCTATGACCTGGACGGCAATTATTCCACTACGGTCCGCGAGGGTTACACCTCCGCCAACCCGGTGGCCCTGGCTATGCTGGACGAGAACCTCCTCAAACGTCAGAAACTCACCGGTAACGTCTATGCCGAACTCACGCCCATCAAGCATTTCGTATGGCGCAGCGAGGTCGGTTTCGACTTCAGCCACTCCGAGGCCACCACTTACAAGCCCATGGTGAACCTGGGCGGCTGGCAGCGCGGCAACAACTCCATGAGTGCCCAGCGCAATGCCAGCACGTACTGGTCCCTGAAGAACTACCTCACGTATTCCAACACCTTCGGAAAGCACAGCCTCACCGCCATGATCGGCCAGGAGGCCTGGGAATCCAAATGGAATTACCTGAGCGCTTCCAACACCGGCCTTCCTTCCGACGAAATCCACAACCTGCGTCTGGCAACGGGTAACCCCACGGTGGGCTCCGGTTTCGGTTCCTCCGCCATGGCCTCCTTCTTCACCCGTGAGACCTACAACTACGACAACCGCTATCTGCTCACCTACACCTTCCGTTATGACGGTTCTTCCAACTTCGGTCCGGATAACCGTTGGGCGGGCTTCCATTCCGTGGCCGGCAGCTGGCGTTTCACCAACGAGAAATTCCTGAAGAACTTCAGCGAGACCATCGGCCTCAACAGCGGTAAGATTCGTCTGGGCTGGGGTCAGACCGGTAACGCCAACATCGGTGGCGGCGCCTGGGAGTCCGGCATGAGCAAGATGCCTACCGGCCTCGGTGACAGCCAGCGTCCTTCCAATATTGCCAACACCGGTATCCACTGGGAGAAGCAGGAGCAGGTGAACATCGGCTTGGATTTGAGTTTCCTGGAGAACAAGATTAACCTTACGGTGGACCTCTACCAGAAGATTTCCTCCGACATGCTCATGTCCATGACCCTTCCTTCCTATATGGGTACCCAGGGTAACGGCTCTTCCGCCCTGGCCGCCCCGAAGGGCAACTACGGCACCATCCGCAACCGCGGTCTGGAAATCACCCTGGATACCCACCCGATCGACAAGAAGAACTTCGGCTGGGATTCCAACCTCCAGGTTTCCTTCAACCAGAACAAACTGATGGCCCTGGACGGCAGCGCCAACGCACAACTCGTGGGTTACGGCCAGTGGAGCGATATCGTCTCCGTGACCGAAATCGGCGAGTCCCTCTATAACTTCTACGGTTATGTGGTGGAAGGCGTTTACAAGGACTTCGACGACATCATGAACTCCCCGAAGGCCGAGAAGTTCCCCGAGGACGGCGTCTTCAACCGTTACACCACGGTATGGCCCGGCGACCTCAAATTCAAGGATGTGAATAATGACGGTGTCATCAACGAGAAGGACCGTACCAATATCGGTTCCCCGCTTCCGAAGTTCACCTTCGGCTGGACCAACACCTTCCGTTACAAGAATGTGGACCTCTCCATTTTCCTCAACGGCTCCGTGGGCAACAAGGTTCTCAACTACAACATGATGGGCCAGGGTTACAACGGTCTGGTGCACATGAACAGCACCTGGACCAACCAGCACGTGGACATCAAGGAACGCGCCCGCCTGGAGGTTATCGATCCCGCCAAGACCTATGCCGACGGCTCTTCCTGGCAGGATGACATCTCCAACGTGCGTGTCTCCAACAGTGGCACCAAGACTCCGCGTCCGTCCATTCAGGACCCGAACGACAACGACCGTCTGAGCACCCGTTACATCGAGGATGGCTCTTATCTTCGCATCAAGAACATCACCCTCGGTTACACTTTCCCGAAGAGTCTTCTGGAAAAGGCCAAGATTGAAAACATCCGCCTGTACATGAATATCCAGAACCTCTATACCTTCACCAAATACAAAGGTTTCGATCCTGAAGTGGGTGCATCCACGCAGGATTCTTCCGGCCTTACCTTCGGTGTGGATAACGGACGTTATCCTTCCCCGATGACTTGTTCCTTCGGTGTGAACATTACTTTCTAATGATGGAGGAAATGAATATGAAAAATGCATTGAAATACATTGCGCTTGTCGCGGTTATCGCTTTCGGCGCATCCTCCTGCTCCAAGTTCCTCAACCGTCCTTCCGAGGACAGTTACACCACTGCGCTCTTCTACCAGAACGACGCCCAGTTGGAACAGGGCATCAACTACCTCTACAACTCTCCCTGGTACGATATCATCCGCTTCTATATCTATGGTTCCGAAACCATGTGCGGCAATGTCTATCAGGGCCAGAACGCCTATTCCACCCTTACCGTGAACGGTACGGACCAGGACCTCAAGAACATGGCTTATTCCCTGTGGGCCGTGAACGCCCAGTGTAATACGGTCATCCGCAACATCCAGGCTTCCACCAGCCCGGATATCACCTGGGCTACCTATGAGCGTTGCATCGGTGAAGTGCTGGCATGGAAGGCCATGACCTATTTCTTCCTTGTGCGCACCTTCGGTGACGTCCCCATTATCCACGACAACACCGAAACCATCAAGGAAGCCAGTTACAATGACGTTTACAAAGTCCAGAAGGCCGATGTCTATGAGTACATCATCATGACCTTGGAGAAAGCCATGGAACTGCTTCCGAAGAATGCCTATATCGGCAAACTGAACCGCATCGACTACTATGCGGCAGAGGCTCTCCTTGCCAAGGTTTATCTCACCAAAGCCGGTGTTACCGGTGCCCTGAGCCAGTCAGACCTGGAAAAGGCCCGCGACTACGCCAAAGATGTCATCCTGAACTCCGGCCGTACCCTTACCCCCAAGTACTCCGACATCTTCCGCATGACTCCCGCCCAGTTCCAGCAGACCGGTGAGGAACTCTTCACCTGGCACTGGCAGTGCAAGCAGGAGACCTGGACCTCCCAGAACTCCATCCAGTGCGACGTAGGCCTGGTGGGCTTCGACGAGAACGGTAACCTCTGGGGAGACTGGAAAGGCCCTTCCGTGGACCTGCAGGACCTCTTCGGCGTTTCCGCTACCGAGAATCCCCAGAACCGCGTGAACAACGATGACCGCCGTCAAGCCACCATGATGATGTTCGGCGACCAGTACGACTATTTCTGGTCCGACAAGGGCGGCTTCGACTTCTACCGTTTCTTCTATGACGATTCTTATTGCCCGGGCGGCCTCAGCGCCAACGCTTCCAGCAAGAGTTTCGGCTGCGGCTCCGGCGCCAACTATGCCAAGCACCTCTACGGTGACGTGGCCGACCACGTGGCTGCCTTCGGTTATCCTTCCTTCGGCATGTACAACCAACTTCCCACCCATATCCTCCGTTTGGGTGACATCTATCTGGTCTATGCCGAAGCCGCATTCCTCACCGGTGACACCGCCACCGCACTGGAATATGTGAACAAGGTACGCGCCCGTGCCCACGCTTCTCTTTACACCACCATCACCATCAACGACATCTGGAAAGAGCGCCGTCTGGAACTGGCCCTCGAAGGTGACAACTGGTACGACTTTGTCCGCCGTTCCTACTACGACGCCCAGGGTTGCATCAACGATCTCCTGGCCCAGCGCCGTTCCACCTGGAGCGGTCTGGACGCTGTTTACAAGACGTTCGTGACCGACGAACAGGGCAACTATGCAGGCCCCGGCGCCCGTCCGTGGGATGCCAGTGCCGTAACTTACGATACCTCCGGTGAACTCACCGACGTAAAGGCCTCCATGTTCACCATCCCGTTCCCTACGGAAGACGTTGTGATGAATCCCAACGTAGCTTCTGACGCAGAGGCAATCCACGTAGATGTCCGGGCGGAATATTCCTATGACTTTTAATCTCTGAGACGATGAAAAATCTGACAAAATATACCGGTTTGCTCCTCGGTCTGGTACTGGCGGCTTCCTGCACGTCCATCGACTATCCCGACCGCTTCGTGCAGACGTCCGGCACTCCGAAGGTGGACTTTATCCGCTATGCCGATAAAGATGTCATCATCACCCAGGCCAACATGGAAGAAGTCGTCTGCATCGTGGGCGACAACCTTACCAGTGTGCACGACCTCTACTTCAACGACCAGAAGGCTGTCCTGAACTCCAGTTACATGACGGCCAAGACCCTGGTGGTCTCCGTTCCCAAGAATATGCCTGCGGAACAGACCGACAAGGTTTACCTCATCACCAAGGACAGCACTGTCGTATCTTACGATTTCAAGGTGCTGCCTCCGGCCCCGAAGATTTCCTCCATGTCCCTGGAATGGGCAAAGCCGGGTGAAACCGTTACCATTTACGGTTCTTACCTCTTCGGCCCCCTTTCCGTGGAATTCCCCGGTGTGGATCCCGTGGAGGTGGCTACCGCTTCCGGCCCTTCCGTGGATGTGAAGGTCCCCGAAGGCGCCCAGCCCGGCAAGATCAAAGTCACCACCGCTTCCGGTACGGCCCAGTCCGTGTTCATGTACAAGGACAGCCGCGGCATGCTCTTCGACTTCGACGGAGCAACCGGTCTGGACAACCACGGCTGGAACGGTCACTCCTCCCAGGACGATGACGGTACCGGTATCAGCGGCCGATTCTTACAGTTTGGCGACGGGGCCACCCCGCTCACCGGTGACTGGGAAGAGGCCCACTGGTCCTTCGTGTACTGGCCCGGTTCCTGGAACGATCCCGAGAATTATCAGGATGGTCTCCAGGGCGCGCGTCTGATTGACCTGGCCGATTTCTCCGACTGGAAGAACATGGCGCTCAAGTTCGAGATGTTCATCCCTTCCAGCAATCCTTGGACCGGAACGCCCATGCAGGTCGTGATGGCCGGTGTGAATGTGGTTTCCTTCGGCGGTGCCGTGAAGGATATCTACGGAAACCAGTGCGCAGGTGCCAACAATACCTATTTGTCCGGCAATGACGCCCCCCGCGGCCTCTATCGGCCCTGGGCTGCCACGGGCAGTTTTGACACGGGTGACAAGTGGATTACCGTGACGCTCCCGTTGGAAGACTTTACCTACGGCTGGAACGGCAATCCGGCATCCGGTACCCTCAATGCCGAAAGTTTCGCCAGCCTCTGGCTCTTCATCTGCAAGGGAGGTATGGAAGAAGCCGGCACCGAGTGCACCCCGATTATCAAGATTGACAACATCCGTGCGGTTCCTTACAAATAATCTAACGAGCAGCAGAATATGAAAAAGATACTGAAATATTCCCTTCTTGCCGTACTGGCCTTTTCTGCACTTACAGGATGTAAGAAGGCACTGGAAACCGACCAGTTCAAAGGTTTCTCGCTGGCTGCCATTGCTCCCAACCCGGTGATGCGCGGCGCTCAACTCCGCATTGTGGGCAACGGTCTGGAGAATGTCTCCGAGGTGCAGTTCGCCGGCAATGTCTCTGTAACCGATATCGAAGTAGTGGCCAAGGGCGAACGCAGTGAAATCCGCGTCACCGTTCCCATGGATGGTCCCATTGTGGGTCCTGTCACGGTGGTGACCAAGGACGGCCTCAGGGCTTCCACCCGTTTCGACCTGGAATATTCCGAACCCATCGAACAGAGTTCCTTCTCTCCCGCCACCGCCCTTTCCGGAGATATCATTACCGTTACGGGTGAATATCTCCAGAATGTGAAGTGCGTCATCTTCGGCGGAGAGGTAAAGGTGAACGAATTCGTGAGCCAGTCCCGCCACGAACTCAAGGTGGCTGTCCCTTACAATGCCATCACGGGTCCCGTGATCGTGAGCGATGTGGACGAGGTGAACGATCTCACCACCATCCCCAACCAGATTTATTCCGCTACCGAACTCACCATCGGCCAGCCTACCGTCGTGAAGGCCCAGAAGGCTACTTACAAGAGCGGTGACCTGGTGACGGTGACCGGCGAGCATCTGGATATGATTGCCAGTATTACCCTGCCTCAGGTGGAGGATCTGGTCTTCGACCTTTCCGAGGATGGAAAGACCATCACCTTCACTCTGCCCGCCAAGGCGACGGATGGCAATATCGTCCTCACTTCCTTTGCCGGTGACACTTTCGACGCCGGGGAGATTGAGACGGTTACCGTGTCTGGGCTGGCTGTCAAGTCCCTGGCCGAGGATGAGCGTTTCAAAGCAGGATGCACGGTGGAAATTACCGGTGAAGACCTGGATCTGGTGACCAAGGTGGAATTCAACGGGGCTGAGGCTTCCTACTACCTGTCCGACGGCAAGATCTTTGCCACGCAGCCTTCTACCGCCAAGGACGGTGCCATCACCGTTACCCTGGAATCCGGGAAGCAGGCCTTCACGGAGGAAATCGAGGTAGTGAAACCGATTGCTACCGGCATCGACCTCACCGAAGCCACCGCCAGCGCTTCTGTGGTGACGGTCACCGGTGCGGACCTGGATCTGGTTACCTCCGTGGTCATCGGCAATAAGGAACAGGGGCTGATTCCTTGCGAATTTGTCTTCAACGGTGCCGATGGAACGCTCTCTGTCACCATTCCGCGCGATGCCTATACCGGCCCGCTCACCCTCACGGCAGAAAGCGGTTACGAAACGGGTACCGACGTTATTGTGGTGTCCTACTCCGAGCCTGTCACCATCCTTTTCGATGCCGAATCCTATGGCCTGGGCCGTCCCATCTCCATCAGCGGTTCCAACCTCCTCAAGATTGAAAGCATCTACATCAAGGGCAACAAGGTTCCTTCCTACAGTGTACGCACTGACGAAGCCATGACCTTCGAGATGCCGGAAGGCATCGGCCCCGGTGTCTATCGCCTTGGCATCACCCTGGTGGACGGTACTGAACTCACCTGGCCCGTTCCTTTCGCCATCACGGCTCCTTACACCGAGACCTTCATCTTCGAAGGCTCCGAGGACCTGGGCAGTTGGAGCAACCAGCCGATGTTCGGTGCCGACGGCGCCTTTGCCGAACTGGGCCTCGTTGTTGGCGACCAGATTCGTATCTACTACACGCCTACGGCCGACTGGTGGCAGTTCCAGATTTATGGAGGCCACTGGGAGGGCATGACCTTCCCGGAATTGGGTGGCGGTAATACGGTGAACCCCAATAACGCTGCTCCGGATGCCACCTTCTTCACCTTCGAGGTGACGGAGGATAACCTCGGAACCCTCACCTCCGTCGGCGGATGGGGCGGTGCCCTGCTCTGCCAGGGTGAGAGTGTCATCATCACAGGTGTCTCCATGATTCACTTCGGCGCTACCGAAACCGTAGTCTGGGAAGGCCCCAGCGCCCACACCGGAGACTATGCCCTGAACCTCGAACTGGGCGGTGAAGACGACTGGGTGAACGCCGAACTCTGGGACGGTGCCGAGGTGCGAATCTATTTCACGCCGGACGATCCCAGCGACTGGTCCATCCAGATCTTCGACGGCCACTGGAACGGTATGGGGTTTGTCACGCCCAACGGTGTGCAGTGGAATGCGGAGAACTCTCCCGAGGCCGTTGAAAAGGGTTATGTCTCCTTCAAGGCCGAGGGTGATGCCTTCAACCTGCTCACGACGCATGCCTGGTGGGGCTTTGCCCTCATCATCCAGGGTAAGAACCTGGTGGTGAACAAACTCGCCTACATCTAATCTCTTAATCCGGAGGGGGCTGACCCTCCCTCCGGGTTCCCGATTTGTCATTCTGAAAGCGGTGAAGAATCTATGAATAGAATAACAGCCTATCTATTGTCCATAGCAAGCCTTCTGACCTTCTGGTCTTGCGGCAAGAACAATCCGGACCCCGTTCCGGAGCCGGACAATGTTCCCAAAGACATGACCCTGAGCCTTTCGGCCCTGGATGTCCCTACGGAAGGAGGAACTTATTCCCTGACGGTGACCGGGCCCTCCCGGCCCACAATCAGCAATCCCTCTTCCTGGGTGAGCATTACGGACGGAACCTATTCCAATTACAAGATCACGTATGGCATTTCCGTATCGGCCAATGCCGATTATCAGGAACGCACAGTGACCCTCACCGTCAATAGCGGCTCGCTGTCCAAGACGGTATCCGTCAAACAGGCTGCAGCCGAGAAGCCGGCTGATCCGGACCCGGACCCTGCCGCAGAACCGGACAAGTCGCTTACCAATGCCAAAGCCAGTGAAAATGCCCAAAAGGTTTATGAGTTCCTGCTCTCTCAGCAGGGAAACCATATCCTCAGCGGTGTCCAGTCCGGAGGTACGGCCAACAACAACGACAATATAAACGCGATCTTCTCCAAGACGGGGAAACACCCTGCCTTGGCTGGATATGATTATCTTTTCCTGCAGTATTCGCCCACTCCCAAGGATTGGTCATGGGTCGTGAACTATGGGGATATCTCGGCTCCCAAGGAGCAGTGGGAGAAGAATGGCCTTGTTTCTTTCATGTGGCACTGGAATGTCCCCGCCTCCAAAGCGGACTGGGACAAGGGCGTAAATGAATACGATTTCTCCGGATATGCTTTCTATAGCGACAAGACCAGTTTTGACATCAACAAGGCTCTTGAGAGCGGTACCTGGGAGAATGATTTCATCCTCAAGGATATCGAAAAGGTTGCATCTTATCTGAAACTCCTTCAGAAAGAAGGCATTCCCGTTCTTTGGCGCCCTCTGCATGAGGCGGCCGGCAATTACAACATATATGGTAAGAATGGCGCCTGGTTCTGGTGGGGACGCGGTGGGGCGGAACCTTGCAAGAAATTGTGGAAACTCCTTCGGGAAAAACTGGAGGGGGAATACGGCCTGGATAATCTCATCTGGGTATGGACGCTGGATGTCACCGAAGGGGCCGAGGCCGATTATGCGGCCTGGTATCCCGGGAACGACCTGGTGGACATCGTCGGCGTGGATATCTATGCCAACGATACCGATGCCAAGCAGCGCCAGTATAAGGCGGCCGTAGCCCTGAGCGGCGGCCATAAGATGGTGACGGTGAGTGAGTGCGGAAATATTCCGGACCCGGCCAAATGTTTCCAGGCTGGAGAAACCTGGAGTTGGTTCCTTACCTGGGATTTGGAAAACTTTGCCTTGAATACAGACAATTATTGGAGAACCCTGATGGGTACGGAGCGCGTTCTCTCGCGTGAAAAGATGCCTTCCTTAAAATAGCACCAGATGAAATTATTCAGACTACTAACTCTTTTTGCCATACCGGCATTGCTTTCGGGGTGCCAGGAAAACAATTCTGAACCCGCACCGGCCCCTGTGGAGAAGGCTCCAACGGCCATTACGCTCAGCCAGGGCAGTTTTTCCTTCAGTAAAGAGGGGGGAGAGGCTTCCCTGACCGTAAAAGCCCCCTTCCGCCCCTCTTTTTCCGGAACACCTTCCTGGATTACGGTAAAAGACGGAACATTTGACAAGTACCAGATTACTTATACGCTTGTGGCGGCTGCCAATACCACCTACGAGGCCCGGTCGGCCACGGTGGCCCTCAAGGCTACCGGCGTTTCCGAGGTTACGTTTACCATTTCGCAGGAAGCCGCCGAAAAGCCGGTCGATCCGACGCCTGGAACGGAGGTGAACCAGGCCATCATCGATGCGATGGGCCTGGGCTGGAACATGGGCAACCACTTTGACGGCTTTTACAATGGTTCCTGGGCCGGCGAAAAAGAAGGCTATCCGGATGAACTGGCCTGGCAGCCGGACAAGAGCCATCTGGCCACGCAAGCCACCTTCGATGGCGTCAAGGCGCTCGGCTTCACCAGCGTCCGTATCCCTATCTCGTGGCTTAAGATGATTGGTTCGGCCCCGGATTTCACAATCAATGAAGCCTGGATGAACCGCATTTATGAAGTGGCCGGTTTTGCCCACAAGGCGGGCCTGATGGTCATCATCAATACGCATCATGATGAGAACCACGGCGTCAGCAACACCTATCAGTGGCTGGATATCCTGGGCGCCTCCAACAGCAGCGCGAAGAATGAGGCTATCAAGGCGGAGATCAAGGCGGTGTGGACGCAAATCGCGAACAAGTTCAAGGACTGTGAAGATTGGCTCATCATGGAGAGTTTCAATGAGCTCAACGATGGCGGCTGGGGCTGGAGCACCGATTTCCGGAACCCGCTGGCTGGGTGTTCCCACCTATGCGGCCAATCCGGAATTCGAAAAATATGCGACCCTGCCCACGGATCCGGCAAAAAAGACCATGCTGGCCGTCCATTTCTACGATCCTTCCGACTACACCATCGGCGAGAAGCAGTATTCCGACTGGGGACATACCGGTGCGGCCGACAAGAAGGCCAGCGGCGGGGATGAAGACCATGTGAAAGCTGTCTTCAACAACTTGTACACCAAATACGTTTCACATGGCATTCCCGTCTATCTGGGCGAATTCGGCTGTTCCATGCGGTCCAAGAGCGACACTCGTGCCTGGGCTTTCTACCGGTACTACATCGAGTATGTTGTAAAGGCTGCCAGGACGTATGGCCTGCCTTGTTACCTCTGGGACAACGGAGCCACCGGAAACGGCCAGGAAAAGCACGGATACGTGCATCATGGTACCGGCCAGCCTATCGGCAACAGCAAGGAAATCATCGACCTGATGAAGAAGGCGTGGTTCACTTCTGCAGATGGTTATACTTTGGATACAGTCTATAATTCAGCCCCTAAATTCTGATGAAAAAAACAATTTTTCTTCTGCTGGCTGCAATCTTTGCGGCGTGCAGTACGGGAAACAAAAAACCGATGGAAACACCTAAAGACCAGTTGGTACACCAGCTTTTTACCTTTGCGGAGAATGGTCAGATTGCCTATGGCCATCAGGACGACCTGGCCTATGGCCATGCCTGGTGCGTGGAAGATTGGGAGAATGATCCGTTGGAGCGTTCCGATGTAAAGGATGTCACAGGAAAATACCCCATGATGGTTGGTTTTGACCTGGGCGGTATCGAGCTCGGTAGTGCTGAGAATCTGGATGGCGTTCCCTTCGGCCTCATCCGGAAAGCGGCGCAGTTTCACGTGGAGCGGGGTGGTATTGTTACGCTCTCGTGGCATCCTCGCAATCCGCTTACCGGTGGCGATGCCTGGGACACCAGTTCCGACCAGGTGGTAAAATCCATCCTCCGCGACGGAGAAAAACAGGGCCAGTTCATGCTCTGGCTTCAGCGTGCGGCCGATTTCATCGAATCCATCGGCCAGCCTGTCATCTTCCGGCCCTGGCATGAGAATCTGGGAAGTTGGTTCTGGTGGGGCGGCGAACTGTGCACGCCCCAGGAGTATCAGGAGCTGTACCGTATGACTTGGCTCTATCTCACAAAGGACCGCGGCCTGACAAATATCCTCTGGTGCTATTCCCCCAACGGGAATTGTGGCCCGGAAGCCTATATGAGCCGTTATCCCGGAGATGAATTTGTGGACATCATGGGTATCGATACCTATGAATATGCGGGCGGAAGCAGCCTGGAAGAGGCTGGAGCCCGCTTCATGCAGGAAATCAGGGACCAACTTACCTACCTGACTGCCCTTTCTTATGAGCATCAGAAACTGATGTGTCTCAGTGAAACGGGCCTCGAAGGCATTCCGGATTCGCAGTGGTGGACCGCACGCCTGCTTCCGGCCATACAGGAGTTCCCCATCTCCTACGTGCTTACCTGGCGCAATGCCCACGACAAGCCCGGCCACTTCTATGCGGCTTGGAAAGGATTTGAAAATGAGGCCGATATGAAGGCCTTCAGTGAAAAAGATAATATAGTATTTCTGTCCGATGAACTTTGATGAGAGACTCGCATGGCTCAGGAAGTGCCATGCGGAATTGATTGGAAAGCCCAATGCGCCAATCGAAGGAAACGGCGTTTACGAGCGTTACGAGAATCCCATCCTGACGGCGGAGCATGCC
>ONTQ01000252.1 GCA_900320795.1 uncultured Bacteroidales bacterium | reverse complement strand
ATATGTTTCATACAGGGCGGCCATGTCCTGGCCCTCAAAATTGAACTGTTTGTTTGAAACAACCTGAATATATTCGCTTTCCAGGCCGAACTCCTGGTGCTCCGGCCAGGACTTTCCGGCGAGCCAGTCCTCCAGATACATCTTCAGGGCAAGATGATTATTCACGCACAGGGAGTAAGGCACAACACCGGGATTGTAGGCCGTACAGTCCACGTCCATCCCGGCGATATGGATAAAGCCGTTGTACCGGCTATAGTCAAAAAGGCCGGGCAGGGACCCGCCCAAAAGGGGGAAAAACAAAATGTCGCCAAAGAATTCTCCGGTGGAGTAAAGCTCCTGATACTTCTTGTGGACGAAACGGTAGGTGCTGTCCCGCATGCCGAATCCTTCCGGGCCATTTGCCAGCGTCCAGGTGTGTGTTTCCTGGTCAGAAGCTGCGCTGTGGCCGTCGGCAAAGCCGCGGGCGCTCTCTTCAATCATGTCGTTGCCGTCCATGGCCTTGACGATGATGCCCACGAAGATGCGGGACATGGCACCGCACAGCCAGGAGGCGCCGTAGCGGCGGATGACGTAGGAGGAATGCCCGGGGAAAACGTCATCGGTTTCCAGGATGAGCACCCGGCCGTTCTTGGGGGCCGGTTTCCCCTTCAGGATATCCTCGTACGTGTTGCTGACAAGGATAAGGGCGCGGTCCCCGCTCCCCTCCTTCGAGAGCCACGCGTCCAGCCGTTTCCCTGCATCGGCAATGCTCTCCGGCTGCTGGAGGCTCAGACTCACATCCGGATGGTCCTTGCAGAAGCCCAGGATGCCCTCCAACATGGTGTCGTTATAACTTCCGTCGCCGTAGCCGTCCGTGCCGATAAGCACCGTCAGCTCCCGGGGCGCCGGTTCGGAAACCGGCCCCTTGCTGCACCCGGCCAGCAGAACCGGGAGGAGAAGAACGGTGCTAATGTATGAGAAAGAAAATCGCATTATTTAAATGCATTCCTAAAGTCTTGTATCTTTTTAATTTGCTCGTCCTTGAATGTCCAGGACACATCAATGGATTTCCCGGTTATATTCTTCATCTGGTGGGACGCAATGCTATTGCAGATACTGTTCAGCTGGGACAACTTGATATACTTGATTTCCGGAACGAATCGGAGGGTGTTCACCATGGTCTGCTCTTCGTCGTCGGTGTGATCCATGCCCTCTACCTTCAGTACGGCGGTGACCACCAAATCCGGCAGTTGGGGATCGATGATCATTTTTTCCGGCTTATGCTTGGCATCCTTGGCGACATTGTCGAAGGGAACGTCAATCTGGGGTTCGCTGACATAATGCACCACATCCACCTGGTAAGGATTTGCAAATTCCTTGGTATAGAACATGGAAGGACCATAGTAGCGGCGGATGAGCGTGTCGCAGATAATCTTTTCGCTCCGGCGGTAAGCTACGTAGTCTGTAAGTTCGGGTTCAATCTCGGTACTGCCGAAAATGGCATCGGTCCTTTTCTTCTCACAAAGTTTGAAGTCTATCTGAGACTGGTCGGAAGAAACGAACTTATTCTTGTAGGAAAAGCGCCAGGACAAGTCCGTATTCAGCCCCAGAGAACTCCTGAAGGCATTGGTATAGCCCTCCTCCGAAGAAGGATAGATGCCATAGGTAAGTTCCACTTCACAAGAGTTGATACCTGCGTCGAACAGGTCGTCGTTCAGGTAAATGCCTTCCACGGAAGTGGGGTCCAGGAAACTGACCTGAAGAGTTTTTCGGATGACTTGACGGAAAATTGCGTTTCACACCAGTATGCATCCGTCACTACATACACCACCGGATGCTTCCTCAGGTTCCATACGCCTTTTCCAAAACCCGTGGGCTCGTCGGAACGGGTCTTCTGCCAGAAATTCCCCATCTCCAGGGTGGTGGGAGGGATGGTAGTGGCACGGGCGCCGCCGGTGATTCCGGTTGTGGTCATCGTAGCGTTGAGGTCCAGGTTGATAGAAGCGTTGATTTCGCCCAATTCTGAAGGAACGTCCGTTTTTTTCAACTCTTTCTCTGCAAGTTTACCTCCGGCGGAAAAAGCAGCGCCGACAAAAGCCATAATGCTTCCTCCGACTTTTTTTCCGGGGGTTCCATCACCGGCTTTACCAAAAGCAGATTGCAGGACAAAATTACTCGTCATTCCACCGCCTAAGGTAGAACCTGCTACATTCAAGACATTTCCCCAACCGGTAGTGCCTTTGGGGTACATGGCGTCAAGGTTTACCTTTCCTTTCAACGCTCCATCCAGCGTGCCTTTCAGGATGGAATTCAGAGCCACATTGTCTTCGTGATAGATATTGGGAGCAATCTTTGCGGTAAACTCCTTGGGCGCCTCACTGAAGAAATCGTGCTTACGTGATGCGGCCATATTCACATCGAAAGCCCACCAACCCACAGCCGGAAGGAGTTTTCCTCCCTGTGCTTCGTCGGCCCTGCTGGCATAGGGGGTTAACAGCACCGGGTCTGCGGCATATCTTTTATATGCGTCTGTCGCCGTCTCCTCATAAGGTACTGCGAACTGGGTGGCCTGGTGTTCGGAGACGCTGCGGTCCAGCTCGAAAGACCAAAGATGGTCGTTCCCGTCCGTGGGAATATCCTCACTGTGCCAATAGTAAAATATACGCAACACCCCGGTATAGCGGTTGTACAAAGCAAAGTAGTGCCGCTTGGGAAGGGCTTCCACACCGGTAAGATTGAAGACCATCCGCCAGTCATCTTTATGTTCCAGCATCTTGGTTATCTCACCGTAGGGAAGGTGATGGGTGTTATTGGCCGCCCAAGGAAGCTGGACGGGTTCGGTCACAACCTGCGCGCGTCCGTTCAAATCCGTTGTTTTCAGCACAAGGGAGATGGTCTTTGCACTTGCCCAGTCTTTCTCGAATTCTTTATTCATAGACTCTACAGGCGCGTTGGAGAGGCAGATCCAGGGTGCGTTTGACTTCGATCCGGGCAAAGGTGATTTCTTTCTCCGGATCCTGCGAGAGGGTAATGCCTCCAATCCATGAAGGGGTGGATTCCACGGAAGACAGCTCTACCAATCCCATCTTGCTCAGGGCGAGCTCTTCCGTGTAGTCTTCGTTCCAGACAGAGAGGGAATACGGATACTCTCCCGTATCAGGGCTTACAGGGGGTTCCTTGCCGCAAGCCGCCACAAGCAAGATGGAAAGGGCGGTTATGCAAGCTGAAAAATACCTTTTCATTTGAGTGATTATTTGATAATCAGCTGAAGTACACCATTTTTATCCTTTTCCAGCCAGAAATGGTAGGCCCAGCACTCTCTGAAATTGGGATGCCAGGTATCAAGGTCTGTGCGGTCACCTGTTTTAAAGTTAACTTTCTGGTATTGGTATCCATACCACCAATGGTATCCGCCGTCCCAGCAGAAATAATGGTAGTCGCGGGTGTCAAAATCGGCTTTTTCCATAATCGGATCCCAAAAATCCATATCAGCGCGGTATATATCCCTCAGC
>ONTQ01000112.1 GCA_900320795.1 uncultured Bacteroidales bacterium | reverse complement strand
CCTTCTTAACGGCCAGCGAATAGGTCTGGTCGGCCTCGTTCGAGCAACCGGTCACGGTAGCGCCCTCTTTGTCCATGAAGCCGACGATACCACCGAAGTCGGTAATCTGGGTAGGCGTACCGGTAGCCAGAATGGTGGCTTTGTTGACACAATTTTTGATGTAGGAGGTAGCTCCGGCATGGCCGACAAGACCACCGACACCCACTTCAGCAGAAGCGGAAACCGCCACATAATTAATGGTAACGAAGGTCTTGATGTTCTCCAGGGTACCGTTGTTCTCGGCCACCAGACCGGTGAACGAACCACCCTTTCCTTCAGCGGCGCCAATCACACTCTTACCATCGTAGGTGAGACCGTCCTTGGTTCCGAACAGCAGGTTCTTGATGGTACCGTTGTTCACCAGGAACAAACCGGCCGTCGCAGAAGAAGAGGAGGAAGTGATGTTGTAAATCTTGTGGTTGCCACCATCAATCACCACCGTGGCCGGCAGTTCGGCCTTCTGGAAATTGTCGATGGAAGAGGCGTCGATATCAGCCAGAACCTTCACAACACCATCCGTCTCCCACTGGGAATAATCAGTCGCTGTCAGGAAGGCCTTGAGGTCATCGGCAGTCTGGATGCCTACGCCCGTATCACCACCGCCTCCGCCGTCCACGACGGTCGGATTCTCGTACGTACCCGTACTGGCGGATCCCTGGATGAGGGTAGTGACATTGGTCGTCGTCACAGCCGTGCCGTTCACTTTACCGCCCACCTGGGAATTGACCAACTTACCGTTGCCGTTCAAACCGGCAATGGAACCGGCGCCGGCCGTATTGGCGCAGACCACGTCGCCCGTGTTCTTATCATTCGTAAAGACCTGGAGACCCGCATTGGCATCGGAACCCGTTGTGGCAGCGATATAGCCCACGACACCACCGGCCGTAGCCGCCTTACCGTCGGACGTAGAAGCAGAGACCGTACCGGTGTTGACATTGTCCCCGGCCTGGGTCTCGGAAGGATTCCTGATCAGCGAACCACAGATACCACCTGCGTGGACGGCACCTGCACCCCTGTTGACGACCGCCACATCCGCGGAATTGGTGTTGCCCGTTATGCTCAGCTGCAGGGAACCCATACCCAGGATGCCGCCGACACCTACACCGTTGGCATGTGTGGTCGCATTCTCGATACTCATCGAGACATTACCCATATTGACGTTGTCCTTGATGACATTGTCTTTGTCGTTGTTGCCGCTCTTCTCCTGGAAACCGACGATACCGCCGGCAGCCTGCCAGTTGTTGTTCGGATCGGCCTGGTTCAGGACCACCGCACCCTTGTTGGTGCAACCGGAAACCTCACCACCCGTGTTCATCACACCCAGGATACCGCCGATACGGACCACCTGCTGGTTATTGGAAGAAACGGCACCATTGTTGACAGAAGCCGTCAGCTTGCAACCCTTGTACATGGTACCCACGACACCGCCGATACTCATCCATGTGGAAGGAGCAACTTCCTGAACATAGGATACATCTCCGTTATTGACAAGTTTATCGAAGACAGCCGACACATCGGAGCGACCGACGACACCGCCCATCATCACAACTTTCGCAACTTTGATACCCACCGACAGGTTGGCATAGTTGGTGCAATTCAGCACCTGGGAACCAGCTGCAGGGATATAACCCAGGACACCACCGAAGGAGGTCTCCACCACGATGGTTCCGGAGGTCTCGATCGTCGCATGGTTGGAGCAGTTCTGGATGACGGAAGGTCCCGCCTCCGTGCTGCCGGCCGTACCGACCAGGCCACCTACGCCGAACTTGCCATCGGCACCTTCGCGAGCCGCGAAGATGACCTTGGCGAACGTATGGACATTGTCCAGGAGGCCATTGTTCACGGCCACCAGACCGGTGCTGGAACCACCCTTGCCCTCGGCAGCGGCGATTTCACTCACACCATCATAACTCTTGCCATCCTGGGAACCGAAGGTCACATTCTTGATGGTACCGGAGTTGCTCAGGAAGAGACCTGGCGTAGCGGCATCGGCCGCCACCTTGAAGTTGTAGATCTTGTGGTCCTGGCCATCGAATACGCCACTGTACGCCGATACCGGCTTGATGGTGGCACCGCCAAGGTCGATGTCGTTATAGACTTTCGTTTCATCGAGTGCGGTGAACGAAGGAGCCAGCTCCAGGAAGGTCTTGAAGTCGTCCGCATTATAAAGGGCCGTTCCCGGAGGAACCGGACCGGCCGGAGCGGCCTGGGCGATGGTAATCTCGGCAGGTTCGCCGCCTTCGACGCGAATGGTAATCTTACCGCTACGGGGCGTTTCCTCGACCGTATTCTCCGCCACGGAGAGGGTCATCGTCTGGGTGGCCCGGGTTCCTGACTTCGGATCAAACTGAATCCAGTCCACATCGCAGGTAGCCGTCCAGTCAACATTGGCCTCAAATGTAACCATAAGGTCGGAGGCCGCCGCAGGGACATTCAAGGTAGGACGGTCGATCTTGACCGTCGGCGTGGATCCGGGGACATCCTCAACCAGCTGCTTGCAGGCAAACAGGGAGGACAGGGCCAGGATAGCTGTTGCTATATACTTGAATTTCATACTTTTATACTTTATTGAACTTTAGAAAGAAGCCACTTGGGGTAATTGGTGCAGATGCAACGAAGGTCTTTGTACCGGCTTACATAATAAGCCACGCCTTCCTCGCTATAGATGGCATTGCTGTCCCCTTTTTTCTGGTCCACATTAAACACACTGAACTTCATACCCGCATTGAGATACTGGTCGATGGTCCGTTTGGGCGTTTCCGTCGCAAAAGGCTCGACATTGAGCGCGCACATATTGGCCCAGGTAAAGCCCTTGGCCAAATGCTTGGACGGCTCATTCGTCGACATCCAACCCACCGGAATCCCATATTTGACCTGGCAGGCAGCCGCGGCGGTAGCGACCGTCTCGTTGCCGGTGCAGATAAATTCACAGAATTTTTCCGCATGGCGTGCCGCAATGATCTCACAGGCACGCATAACCGCCTTGCTGGGATAATCCGGGAAGCCTTCCAGATTCTTGATATCCAGACACAACTTCGTACAGTTATCCTTCACCTGGACAATGTCCAGAAAATCGGTCAGCGTGGGGATCTCCTCACCGTTGGTCAGCTTGCCGGCCCGGCGGATTTCCAGCACCGTGTGTTCCCAGGGACGCAGTCCATTGATAAAGAACTTATCCTTGGCATGGGCAATGATCACGTCATTGTCCTTGGTCCAGTAGATATCGCACTCGCTGGCATAGCACTTCAGGTTCATGGCGTACTTCAGCGAAGCCCTTGAATTATCCGGCTGTCCGCATTCGGCCGATCCGCCCCGATGGGCGACCACCTTGTTGGAACAGATGGTCGGCTCCGTCGGGCGTTCGGGATCGGGCGTCGGCGTATCGCCACCGCCGCCACCGGGGACCGGGGCAGGCGGGTCGATATTCAAATTTTTCCCGCAACCTACCGGAATCAGCGACAGGAGGGCGGCAGCCAGCAGCATCGAAATAAAATTCCTTCTCTTCATTACTGGGCCTGGTTGATGGTGTAAATGACAGAACTCTGGTCACTGACCGTGAAACGCAGGTTGGCCATGCGTTTGGCACCCGTGGTATTGGCATCGACGGTGACCCGGACGGCATCGACCGTATAGGTAGCGTCATCGCCGCCATAGGTTCCCGTAAAGGTGCGTTCCACCGTGGTCTTTTCCACATGGATCCAAGAAGGATTGAGGTCAACAGAAACCGTCCAGGGCACATCGGTGTCGAGTCCCTGGTTCACCACCACGGCCGCCGTAAAGACGTCTCCAAATGCAGAGATGGTGGCCGGTGCGGGCGTAAGGGCTACACGCAAGGTAGTCGTATCTGCCCCGTCCAAATTGGGATCTTTCTGGCAGGCAACCGCCGCCGTCAGTGCGCACAGGATCAGTAGCGCCCATTTCATGATATTCTTTTTCATACTCTTTCGGTTTACAGATTACTGCCAGCCCTTGAGCTGGTGCAGGTTGGTGTTCTTGTTCAAGGAACTCTGCGGGATGGGCCACAACAGGATGTTGGGATTCTTCGCACGCAGGTCGGCAAAGGTCTGTCCAGGGATCTCGGAATTGGGAACGACATCCCAGATCATACCGGTACGGATCAAAGCCCACCAGATCACACCTTCGGCCGGGAACTCCAGGAAGTACTCTTTCATGATGCAACCCAGGGTACTCTCTTTATCCGTATAGGTATAATAGTTGTCCTTTCCGTAGGCACGCTTGGCCAGGATGTTCAAGGACTTCAGCGCATCTTCGTATTTTCCTTGATAGTATTTCAGCTCCGCATGCATCATCACAGCCTGTGCATATCGATAGTACAGCAGGTCATTGTCCAGCTTCATCGTACTTCCGGTCATGTCGCCCAGGAGCTTGTTGCACCAGCTGATCTCACCGCCGTCGGCGCCATAGTTGCCGATACCCAGGTTGGTATCCACGCGTTTGTCGCCTTCGGCCTTGCTCTTGAGCAGCTCGGTCTGGAACTCTTTGGAGTAGTGCCACCACTGCGAGGAAGAAATCGGCACGGGGTTCTGACGATACGTGCTCTTGATGTTGTTGGACGTGTGGCAGAAATAAACCTGATAACCGGCCGTAGAAGTCGCCGAGTTGTTCATCGCAAACACGATTTCCGTATTCTTGCGGTTATTGCGGTCAAAAACCTTGGAATAGTCAGACAGGAGCTTGGATGAAGAAATGCCGATGGCGTTCAGGGCCGTTTCAGCCATACCCAGGTAGGTATCGCCACCGTTCTGCGTGGTGTACATCCACAGGGCATATTCAGCCTTTAGCATGTTCAGGGCATCCTTTGTACCAAAATACTTCTCGGACCCCAGCACGTCGCCACAAGCCTCACAGGCGGCTATATCCTTGCCGATCTGCTCGTACACCTGGGCGGGCGTAGCCTGGGAAGGATAGGTCTCCGGCTGGGAAGTGCCCTCAACCGGCACCAGGTTCATCGGGACCTCACCCCAGAGGCGGGCCACATAGAAATACATGAAGGCACGGGCGAAATAGGCCTGGGCGTTGGCCCAGTTGACCATCGTCTCCGTGGCCTTGCATTCTCCGGAATGCGCCAGGATGGCGTTTGCCTGGTCGATAGCCTTATAGGCATTGGCCCAGCCGATGGTGTTCCCCGGCGCGAGCGTCTGGTG
>ONTQ01000078.1 GCA_900320795.1 uncultured Bacteroidales bacterium | reverse complement strand
TGAGGCTAAAAGGAAAGAGCCCGGTGCAATACCGAGCTCTGTTCCAATCGAAGGCTTCCTAAATAATGTTAAACCGTCCAACTTTTGGGGGTCACATCACTTTTGAGTCACCCTCTTTTTTAACCTTGCTGGTATTGGAGGGCGAGACCGCCGGCCGATGTCTCTTTGTACAGGGACGGAAGATCTTTTCCGGTTTGTTTCATCACTTCTACCACATGGTCGAATGAAACGCGGTGTCTGCCGTCGGAGAAAGTGGAGTAGATATTGGCGTCCAGGGCGCGGGTAGCCGCGAAAGCGTTGCGCTCAATACAGGGAATCTGGACCAGGCCGCAGATGGGGTCGCAGGTCATTCCCAGATGGTGTTCCAGGCCCATTTCGGCCGCGTATTCCACCTGATAGGGACTGCCGCCGAAAAGTTGGCATGCGGCGGCTGAAGCCATGGCGCAGGCAACGCCGACTTCTCCCTGGCAGCCCACCTCCGCGCCGGAGATGGAGGCATTTTGCTTGACTACATTTCCCACCAGACCGGCCGTCGCCAGGGTGTGGATGACCTTGGTGTCGCTGAAGGAGTGTCCCTGCGCCAGGTGATAGAGAACACCGGGCATTACGCCGCAGGAACCGCAGGTGGGAGCGGTGACGATGGTGCCTCCGGCTGCATTCTCTTCACTGGCGGCAAGGGCATAGGCGAACACCAGACCGCGGGAGCGGAGATTGGGCTGATAGCCCAGAGCTTTCACGTGATAGACGGAAGCTTTCCGGGAGAGGTTCAACGGGCCGGGCAACCGTCCTTCCGTTTCCAGCCCCCGATCCACGGAGGCTTTCATGGCTTCCCACACTTCCATCAGGTAGTCCCAAATCCCGGGACCTTCGCACTGGTCGACATATTCCCAGAGATTGCGGCCATGACTGTCGCACCACTGGACAATCTCCGTGAGGGTATTCATGTCATACACTTCTCCGGAGAGGCTCATTTCCTTGCCCGGCCCCTCGGAGAGGGCGCCGCCCCCGATGGAATAGACGGTCCATTCCTCCAGCAGGGTTCCGTCGGCGCCAAAGGCCTTGAAAAGCATGGCGTTGGAGTGGTACTCCAGGAAGCGGGACGGCTCCCAGACAATGGTGGTGGGCGCGATGGGCTCCAGCACCTCCAGGATGGCCACGTCGGTCATGTGTCCCTTACCGGTGGCGGCGAGGGACCCGAAAAGCGTTACCTCAAAACGGGCGCTGTCCCCATTGTGGCGTTCGGCAAAAAGCCGTGCAGCCTTGTTGGGCCCCATGGTATGGGAAGAGGAGGGACCTTTTCCGATTTTGTAGAGTTCCCGAAGAGAATGCATATAGTTCTATTTCAATAGTTCGGGCCGGCGTTCGCGGGTACGCTGGACGGCCTGTTCATCCTGCCAGGCACGAATGAGTTTAGGATTGCCGCTCAGGAGCACGTCCGGGACCTTCCAGCCGTTGAAATCGGCCGGACGGGTATAGACGGGAGGGGAAACCAATCCGTCCTGGAAAGAGTCGCTCAGGGCCGATGTCTCGTCGGTGAGGACGCCGGGCAACAGGCGGATGATGCTGTCGGCCAGCAGGGCGGCAGGAATCTCGCCCCCGCTTACCACAAAGTTCCCCACGGAGATTTCACGCGTGACCAGATGCTCACGGATCCGTTCGTCGATGCCTTTGTAATGCCCGCATAAAATGATGATGTTCTCTTTGAGAGACAGTTCGTTTGCGATGCCCTGGGTGAGAATCTCCCCATCCGGGGCCATGTAGATGACGTCGTCGTAGGACCGCTCTGCCTTCAGGTCGTTGATGCAGTTGAAGACGGGTTCCACCATCATCACCATGCCGGCGTCTCCGCCGTAAGAATAGTCGTCCACCGTCTGGCGGGACCCCAGGCCGTATTGGCGAAGGTCGTGAATGTGGATTTGGGCGAGGCCTTTTTTGACGGCACGGCCGGGGATGGAATAGCTGAGAGGGCTTTCCAGGAGTTCCGGGACTACGCTGATGATGTCTATTCTGAGCATGGCTGAACAATTGTACTGCAAAATTAGCGTTTTTTCGCGGAATATTCTTATATTTGTAAACTATTGTTTAACCATATTATTAAACGTATGACTGAAGAAATTAAGCCTGTGGTAGCCGAGGAGCCCGCAGATGTAGCAAAAGTGGAACAGAATTATGGCGAGAAAACCCTCGCGGAACTTTCAGAACTGTTCCAAAGTTTAACCGAAAGCGAAGACCGCATGAAGCGGTCCAAGGAGGCGGAGGCCATCAAGTCCGCCTTCTATAAGCGCCTCTCCAAGGAGAAGGCCGAAGCCGGCGAGGACGCCGCCGTGGACGAGCCCGATGAGAACACCCCGTCGGAAGAGTCCACCGTCCCCATGCAGAGCGGCCCCATCAGCCCCTTTGCCGCCATCGAGGCCGGTTTCAAGGCTCTCTATGTGGAATATAAGAAAGAGCGCGCGGAATTCAACAAGGAACAGGATGCCCAGCGGGAAGAGAATTTCACCAGGAAGCAGGCTGTGATTGAGGAACTCAAGGCTCTCGTTGAACAGCCCGGAGACATGAAGGACGCATTCCCCAAGTTCCGTGACATCCAGAACCGTTGGCGGGAAATCGGCCCGGTTCCCCAGCAGAATTTCCGGGATATCAATGATACTTATCAATTGTATGTCACTAAGTTCTACGACCTGGTGGACATCAACCGTGAACTCCGCGATTTGGACTTCAAGAAGAATCTGGAGGCCAAGACTGCCTATTGTGAGCAGGCGGAAGCCCTGGCCGGGGAAGAGGATGTGGTGGAAGCTTTCAAGGAGCTCCAGAAACTCCACGAACTGTGGAAGGACCTGGGCCCCGTTGCCAAAGAATACCGCGAAAGCATCTGGGAGCGTTTCCGTGCCGCGACCTCTGTCATCAACAAGCGCTATCAGGCTCATTTCGAAGGCTTGAAGGCCCAGCAGGTAGAGAATCTCGCTGCCAAGACCGCCCTTTGTGAACAGGTAGAGGCCATCGCAGAGAAGGAAATTACTTCTTCCACCGAATGGAATGCCCTTAGCAAGGAGATCGAGGAAATCCAGGCCAAGTGGCGCGGCATCGGCTTTGCCACCCGCAAGGACAACCAGAAGATTTATGAGCGTTTCCGTGCTGCCTGCGACAAGTTCTTTGAACGCAAACGTGCTTCCTTCACGGAGTTCAAGGACAGCATGAACGCCAATCTGGAAAAGAAGATGGCCATCATCGTGGAAGCAGAGTCGCTCAAGGACAGCACCGACTGGAAAGCGACGGGTGAACGTTTCATCGAACTGCAGAAGCAGTGGAAGGAGATTGGAGCCGTTCCGCGCAAGAAGAGCGAGCAGATTTGGAAGCGTTTCCGTGCTGCCTGTGACGCTTTCTTTACCGCCCGTGACAACCGTCCTGCCGGTGCAGGCAACCTCGCAGGCAACCTCTCTGCCAAGAAGGCTCTCATCGAAGAAATCAAGGCCTATGTTCCGGATGGGGAGAAAGATGAGGCTGCCCGCAAGGAATTTGCGGAAAAGTGGAATGCCATCGGCTTTGTCCCCTTCAAGGAGAAAGATGCCGTGCAGGCTGCTTATCGTGAGGCGATGGAGGAAAAATTCCCCGGCTTCGGATCCCGGGGCCGTCGGGAGAATGGCCGTCGCGAGGGAGGCCGTGCAGAACGTCGTCCGCTCTCAGAGACGGATCGCCTCAAGGAGCAGTTCAACCAGCTCCAGCAGGAAATCCAGACCTATGAAAACAACATCGGCTTTTTCGGCCTTTCCAAGGGTGCCGAGAAACTGAAGGCTCAGATGCAGGAGAGGATCGATGCCGCCAAGGCCAAACTCGAAGAACTGAAGGCCCAGATTCGCGCCAAAGAGGCCGAGGAGGTACAGGAGTAGCTTATGGATAAGAATTCAATCATCGGCTTTGTCCTGATTTTCCTGATTATGATCGGGTTCTTCGGGTACCAGAGCCGTCAGGTAGCCAAACAGAAGGAGTACCAGGCCCAGTTGGATTCCATTGCCGCCGCGGAGGCCTATGCCCAGTGGCAGCAGGACAGTATCTGGCGGGCAGAGCATCCAGAGGCTGCCGCTGCCGCCGACTCGGTCGCTGCGGACATTCAGGCTCCGGAGGCTCCCGTCTATTCGGATTCCCTGCTCAATTCGGCCGCCCGGGCCGAAGGCCAACTCATTACGCTCGAAAACGAGAAACTGGAAGTGGTCTTCACCACCCGCGGCGCACAGCCGTATTCGGTGAAGGTGAAAGACTATCTTACCTACACGAAAGAACCGCTTTATCTCTTGCAGGGGGAAAAGAGCCAGTTGGGGTATGTGGTTTATGCCCCTACCGCCATCGATACGCGTAAATTCACCTTCCAGTATATTCCGGAGGCCTCTTCGGACAGCACGGTGGTGATGCGCCTCCCGATGGGAAGCGGCGGGTATATCGAGCAGAAGTACACCCTGGTGAAGAATTCCTATTCGGTGAACGAGACGCTGTCCTTCGTGGGAATGGGCAACCTGATTCCCCGGAACGTGGGAAGTATCGACATCGATTTCGACGCCGTCATCCCGCGTATGGAGAAGGGCTACAAGAACGAAACCCAGTATTCCCGCCTCAACTACTATTTCCCGGACGACAACAAGCCGGCCAATATCGGCAACGGCCGCGGGGGAGAGAAGCGTTTCAACAACAACATCGAGTGGTTCGCCTTCCAGCAGCAGTTCTTCAGTGCGATTATGCGTTCTCCGAAGAATTTTACTTACGGAGAGTTTAAAATCGACTTCCTGCCCAAAGGCGGGACGGATCTCATGCACTGCCGGGCCCTGATGCAGGCCGATATCACTCCGGGGGCTGATAACATTGAGGTCCCGTTCGAGTTTTACTTCGGCCCCAACGACTACAAGGGCCTGAAGGCATATAATCATGCTTACGAGAAGGTGATTCCGCTGGGTGGTAAGATTATCGGCGTGTTTACCAAATATGTGATCATCCCGTTGTTTGACTGGCTGTCCAAGTTCATCTCCAGTTACGGCATCATTATTCTTCTGATGACCATTTTCATCAAGATTGTGGTCCTGCCGTTTGCGTACAAGAGTTACTCTTCCAGTGCCAAGATGCAGGCTCTGAAGCCGTATATGGAGAAAATCAATGCCAAATATCCCAAGCAGGAAGATGCCATGAAGAAGCAGCAGGAGACCATGGACCTGTACCGCAAGGCGGGTGTTTCACCCATGGGTGGCTGTCTGCCCATGCTCCTTCAGATGCCGATTCTCTGGGCTATGTTCCGCTTCTTCCCGGCTTCCATCCAACTGCGTCAGCAGCCGTTCCTGTGGGCCGAAGACCTGAGCGCCTATGACGATGTCATCCATTGGGGAACCAGCATCCTGGGTATGGACCACATTTCTCTCTTCGCCCTCCTGATGGCCCTGTCCATGTTCTTCTACTCGAAGATTACCATGCAGAACCAGACGGCCGGAAACGATCCCAACGCCAAGATGATGCAGGTGATGAGTCTCTACATGATGCCTGTCATGATGTTCTTCATCTGTAATAATCTGTCATCCGGTTTGAGTTACTATTATCTGCTTTCCAACCTGATTACCATGTTGGAGACATTCGTAATCCGCAAATGGATTGTGAAGCCGGATGCCATCCTCGCCAAGGTGAAAGCGGCCGAGGCCAGCGGCAAACCTGCTCCAAAGAGCAAGTGGCAGCAGCGCCTGGAAGAGGCCCAGAAGATGCAGCGTGAGATGGAAAAGCAGAAAGGTAAGAAACGCTAATAGTTGTGCCCGGCTTTGTCCGGGCATCTCTTTTTATGATTGAAAAGAATCTGCAGATAATCAGAAAGAAACTCCCCCCGGAAGTTTCTCTGGTGGCAGTTTCCAAATTCCATCCGGTGGAGCGTCTGATGGAGGCGTATGCGGCCGGCCAGCGCATCTTTGCGGAGAGCCGTCCCCAGGAATTGGCGGCCAAAGTGCCGCAGATGCCTTCCGATGTGCAGTGGCATTTTATCGGCCACCTCCAGACCAACAAACTGAAGATGGTCCTGCCCTATGTCTCGCTGGTGCAGTCCGTAGATTCCTTCCATCTGTTGGACGCCATTGCCAAATGGGCCAGGGCTAACGGCCGGGTATTGGATGTACTCCTGGAACTGCACCTAGGAGCCGAGCAGACCAAGCAGGGCTTCACTGAAGAAGAAATCCTCTCTATCTGCCAGTCTCATTGTCATTCTGAGCAGAGCGAAGAATCTATCCGGATCCGTGGCCTGATGGGAATGGCGTCCAATACGGAGGATATGGCGCAGGTGGAAAGGGAGTTTGCGCGGATAGAGGCGCTGTATAACAAAATCAAAGCCTCCGGAATGGAAGGCTTTGATATCTTGTCTATTGGCATGTCCGGAGACTGGCCGATTGCCGTGCGGCACGGAGCCACCATGGTGCGCATCGGCACCGATATCTTCGGCCCCCGGGAATACTGATTTTTACATGCCGAATAAAAAAGACTGGCCCCCATCCACTGAGGGCCAGTCTTTTTTTGAGTCGCAGTGACACGCCTAGAGCATCAGGGCGCCTACCAGACCCAGAATGGCGTAGAATTCCGGAAGGGCGGCATAGATAAGCGTGTTGGTGAACACGTTGTGGCCCTGGGAAATGCCGACGATACCGTTGGCGCAAACCTGACCCTGACGGATGGCGGAGAGCATGCACACCAGACCAACGCTGACGCCGATACCGAACACGAGGGCACCGCTTTCGGCCACTTTGCCCATAAGCATGAAGAAAGCGACGAAACCGTAGATACCTTGGGTTGCGGGGAGTGCGCTGAGCACCATGTAGTTACCGGAACCTTCCGGTTTGCGCTTGAGGGCGCCTTCGGCCGCGTTGCCGGCAGTTGTGGTTCCGATGGCGGAACCGATACCAGAGAGGGCGAGTACAAGACCCAGACCCAAATAACCGAGAATTAAATTGAGCATAATATTAGGAATTTTTGATATTTATTTGCTTAAAGGATTAAAGTTTCGACCTTTCGCCTCATAACCGGAATTCTTGAAGAATTCCAGGAAGTTGAGTCGGAGCGGGTGTACAAAGGCGCCCAGGGCGGCCATGGCAATGTTCAGGGTGTGGCCGATGACCACGATGAGCACGAACGGAATCCAGAGTAGGGCGTTGCTGCCGTCTCCGAGAATCATCTGGCCGATATTGTTGAAGGCCATGCCCAGCATGCTGCCGGCCAGGCCCAGTGCGTACAGACGAAGGTAACTGAGGACGTCTCCGAGCAGGCCGGTTGCCGTGTTGTAGGTGTCCCAAAGGCCCATTCCCACGTTGGCCAGTTTATTCCGCTTCATATCGTTGAACACAAAGATACCCAGTGCGCTCACAATGCCGAGGACAATGACGATCCATTTGGTCATTTCCTTGTCCAGAACCCCGATTAGCGCCAGGGAAGCCACGACAACACCGCCGACGATGAGCAGCGTCCATCCCCAGGTCCCCAGGGAGTTGAAGAATCCTTTGTTCTTGGTCTGTTCATACGTCTTGACACACATGGCCAGGCACAGGTGGATGATACCCACTACGATGGAGAGTACCATCGGCCCGTCATATCCGGCAATCTTGGCCGGAAGGAAGATTCCCTTGACGGGAGCAAAGATGCTCCAGGAGGAAATGTCCAGCGAGAAGAACGTATGGAACAGGAAACCGATGACGGTGGTTCCTATGCCCAGGATTACCACCAGCGGAGCCATGTCCTTGAAGGAATCCACTTTCTTCAGCAACAGGCCGATGACAATCAGAAGCAGGCCATAGCCGCAGTCTCCCATGCAGAAGGCGAAGAACAGGAGGAAGAACACGGAGATGAAAGGCGTAGGGTCGAATCCGTCATAGCCCGGCCGGCCGTACATGTCCGTGAGGACTTCGAACTGGCGTACGAACCAGTTGTTCTTGAGTTTGATGGGCGGATTGTC
>ONTQ01000053.1 GCA_900320795.1 uncultured Bacteroidales bacterium | reverse complement strand
GACTGGATGAAGGACTACACCTTCATCAACTTCATCCGCGATATCGGCAAGCATATCACCGTCAACTACATGATGGCCAAGGATTCCGTGAAAAAACGCCTCTCCAGGGATTCCTCCGAAGGCATGTCTTTCACCGAATTCAGCTACCAGCTCATGCAGGGATACGATTTTTACTGGCTCTGGAAGAACAAGGGCTGCATCCTGCAGCTGGGCGGAAGCGACCAGTGGGGCAACATCACCACGGGCAGCGAACTCATCCGCCGCATGGACGGCGGCGAAGCCTTTGCCCTCACCTGCCCCCTCATCCGCAAGGCGGACGGCACCAAATTCGGCAAAACCGAAAAAGGCAATATCTGGCTGGATGCCGAGCGCACCTCCCCTTACGAATTCTACCAGTTCTGGCTCAACGTGGCCGATGACGACGCAGAGCGTTACATCAAGATTTTCACCCTTCTGGACCGCGAAACCATCGAAGCCCTCATCACGGAACACCGCGAGGATCCCGGCCAGCGCAAACTGCAGAAGGTCCTGGCCCGTGAAGTGACCGTCATGTGCCACGGACAGGAAGCCTATGACAACGCCGTCGCCGCTTCCCAGATGCTTTTCGGCGGCAATTCCGAAGACCTGAAAAAGTTGGACGAACGCACGTTCCTGGCCGTTTTCGGAGATGTCCCTTCCTTCGACGTGGCCAGGGAAGACCTTCCCTGCAACATCCTGGACCTCCTGGCCGTGAAGACGCGGATCCTCCCCTCCAAGGGCGAAGCCCGCAAGATGGTACAGGGTAACGGCATCGCCATCAACAAAGACAAGGTTACGGACATCAATGCCGATGTCACCGGGGCCGATATCGTCAACGGCCATTACATCCTGGCCCAGAAAGGGAAGAAAAACTACTTCATTATCAATATCAAGTAATGGAAAAGCCCGCAAGCACCCGGCAGCTCAAGGTTGCCCGTGAAATCCAGAAAGACCTGGCGGAAATCATCCGTGCCAAGGGCATGGCCACCTTCGGCGGTGCCCTGGTGACAGTGAGCGAAGTCCGCGTGAGTCCGGACCTGTCGGTGGCCAAAGTGTTCGTGAGCATCTTTCCTTCCGACAAACAATCCTCCGTCATGCAGTGGCTCGAGGAGAACAACAGGGCACTCCGCGGAGAACTGGGACACGTGGTGGCCAAACAGTTCCGCATTGTTCCGGAACTCACTTTCCTCCTGGACAATACCCTGGACTACGCTGAACACATCGACGAACTTCTGAAGAAATAGATTCTTCGCTTCGCTCAGAATGACAAGCCTGCCCTTCCGCATAGCATTCCGCTACCTATTTGCCCGTAAATCGTACAATGTCATCAACACGATTTCGGCAATTGGCGTAACGGGCATGGCTATCGGAACGGCGGCACTTGTGATGATTCTTTCCGTTTTCAACGGTTTCGATTCTCTGGTGAGCCAGTCCCTGACGGACGCCCATCCGGACCTTGTCGTGAAACCCGTTTCCGGAAAAGTCTTCACCCCGGAAGGCTTCGACCGTGCCCTGGCTTCGGAAGACGTCCTTCGCCTTTCCAGCATACTGGAAGAACAGGTTTTCATCTCCTACGACAACAAACAGAGCCTCGCCAGAGTCAAGGGCATGGATCCAGTCTCGGAGGAAGAGTCCCCCATGAGGCGCCATCTGATTGACGGAGTCTGGCAACTCCACCGGGGGAAGCAGCCTTCGGCCGTCGTTGGTGCCGGCCTGGCTGCTTCCCTGGGCATGAATCCCCGCTTCGTCACCCCGCTGGAAATCTACTATCCTTCCCGTACCGGCGCCGTCTCCCTGACCAACCCGTCCGCCTCCCTTCGCTCGCAGACACTGCCGCTTTCCGGCGTTTTCTCCGTGAGCGCCGAAACGGATGCCAAACTGGTGGTGGTTCCCATCGAAACCCTTCGGGAACTGCTGGATTATCCCACTGAAGTCACTGCCGTCGAAATCTGGACAGCCCCCGGCCGGACCAAGGCCGTGCAGGAGGACTTGATTCAATCCCTGGGGCCCTCTTTCCGGGTTTTGGACCGCTTTCAGCAGGAAGAATCGGTCTATAAGATGATGCGTTACGAAAAACTGGCCATTTACCTCATCCTCGTCTTCATCGTCCTGATCATCGCCTTCAATATCTACAGTTCCCTCAAGATGCTGGTCATCGAAAAGGAAGGCGACATCGGCACGCTGCGCAGTTTGGGGGCTCCGGAAGGAATGCTACGCCGGATTTTCCTCATGGAAGGCTGGCTGGTATCGTTGCTGGGCATGGTCATCGGGCTGGTGATTGGAATCGTCCTGGTGCTGCTGCAAGAGCGTTTCGGGCTGGTTCCCATGCCCGGGAATTTCCTCGTATCGGCCTATCCTGTGGTCTTGAAAGGGACGGACATCCTTTGGACGGTCGCAGGTGTCGCCGGCATCGGCTATCTCATGGCTTACCTTCCTTCCCGGAAATTATGAAGCGCCGGGGACTCATAGCGCTGTTTCTTGTCCTCGCAGCGGCAGACCTCCTGTGCGGAAACGGCTTCGGGATTCCGGCCGATGTTATTTTCTGGAAATTACGCCTGCCCCGCATGCTGACGGCCGTCGTAGCCGGCGCTTCGCTATCTCTTACCGGAGCGCAGATGCAGGCCCTTTTCCGCAACCCCCTGGCCGATCCTCATATCATGGGCGTGAGCGGCGGGGCCGGACTGGGCGCGGCCGTGGCCGCCCTTGCCGTCTCCGGGCTCAATCCCTGGACGGGCGGCATCACCCTGGTTTCGGCCGCTTTCACCGGAGCGCTCGTCACGGGTCTTGCCATTGTCGCCGTCGCCGCCCGCACGCATTCCACCGGCACCCTGCTGCTGGTGGGCGTCATGCTGGGATTCATCCTCAGCGCCATCAGTTCCATCCTTCAGTATTCCGCCGGAGAAGAAAGCCTGAAACTGTTCTACAGTTGGATGGCCGGCAGTTTCTCGGGCGTGTCCTACACCGGACTTGCCTTCATGGGAGCCATGCTCCTGGCAGGATTCCTCCTCGCCTTCGGCAATGCCAAAGGACTGGACCTGATTCTGTTCGGAGACCGGTATGCCTCCCTCAGTGGAGCCCCGCTCCGGGCTTTCCGCTTCCGGATTATGCTGGGCTGTTCCCTGATGACCGGAGCCGTCACCGCCTTCTGCGGCCCGCTCGGATTCGTGGGCATTGCGGCCCCGCACATCGTCAGAAGGGTTTTCGGGACCTCCGTCCACAGGAAGGTCCTTCCCCTGTCCCTGGCCGCCGGCGCCTGCCTGACCCTTGCCGGAGATATCCTCTCGCAGATGGGCCGGACTCCCCTCCCCGTGGGCAGCACACTGGCCCTCATCGGCATTCCCCTCATCCTCGTTTTATTATGGAGGAACCGCCTATGATGGAAGTGAAACACCTTTCGCTCGCCTACGGGAAGCACGTCCTTTGCTCCGACATTTCCTTCCACATCGGGAAGGGTGAATGCCTCCTCCTGGCCGGCCCCAACGGCTGCGGGAAAAGCACCCTGCTCAAAACCCTGGCCACGGAACGCCGCATCCTGATTCCTACCAATATTCCCAAAGTGAAGGGTTTCACGGTGGAAGAGTTCGTGCGGACGGGCTGTTTCCAGGAGAGCAACTGGGCGGGGAGACTGAATGCGGAAAGCGAACGCCGCCTGCAAGGCGCGCTGGATTTATTGGGGCTCCGAGCCCAGGCCCGGCAGGACATCTCCACGCTCAGCGACGGAGAATTCCAGAAAGCCTGCATTGCCGTCAGCCTCACCCGCCGGGCCGATATCCTCCTCCTGGACGAACCGACGGCCTTCCTGGATGTCGGAAACCGGATCATGGTCCTGAAAACCCTCCGGGAAATCGCCCGCAAGACCGGCATGGGCATCCTCTTCTCTTCGCATGACCTCCACGATTCCCTCTCCGCAGCCCACCGGATTCTGGCTTTCACACCGGACGGCCGTTTTCTGGAATCGACAAAAGAAAACCGCCTGGATGTACTCCAAGCGGCTTTTCCCGAGTGGAAGGACACTCTTTATTCTGCAAAAGCGTAAGAGAACCCCTTGATGCGATCCCAGGCACCCCGGGTGAAATCGGGCACCTCCACCGGGACGCCACCGTTCTCCAGAGAGATGCGGGAGAGTTCCGTCACACAGCACCATTCGGCCAGGTCATATACATCCATATCCAGGGGAAGACCGTTGTTCAGGCAGTAGATGAGACGGTAATCCATGATGAAATCCATGCCTCCATGTCCGCCCACTTCCTTGGCCAGCGCTTCAAGCTCCGGCGTCAGAATGGGGCTCCTATATTGTTCCATAAGGGCCTGGAGCGCTTCGCCCTGGTAAACCTTTTCCCCAGCAAGGTTCTGATAATCAACATTTTCAGAACCTTCGTTCCGGAGGCAGATCTGGCCGATGGGATACTTCCCGGCATATCCGTCCGTGCCGACCAGCTGGTACATGCGGCTGTAAGGGCGGGGCGTCATCACGTCATGCTCCAGCAGGATGGTCTTTCCCTTGGCCGTGCGGAGCATCGTCGTCGTCACATCTCCATGGGCAAAGTCCGTGCAGGGCTCTCCGGCAGCGGCCTCTACGTGCTTGGGACCATTGAAGGGATCCGTGTCCATGGCCACCAGGGTGGTGAGGCGGTCGCCACGATGAATGTCAAGGGCCTGGCACACCGGTCCGAAGCCATGGGTAGGATAGAGGTCTCCACGGTTTTTCCTGTTGAAGTCCAGCCGCCAGTTGTTCCAATAAGCTTTCCAGAAGGGATCCAGATTGTGGTTGTAGGCGCCCTCGGCATGAATAATCTCCCCAAAGACACCGGCCTGGGCCATGGTGAGAGCCGTAAGTTCAAAGAAATCGTAGCAGCAGTTCTCCAGAATCATGCAGTGCCTCCGCGTACGCTCGGACGTGTTCACCAGATCCCAGCAGGCCTGAAGGGTTTCGGCCGAAGGCACTTCGATGGCCACGTGCTTTCCTTGCTCCATGGCATAGAGGGCCACCGGGACATGGTGAATCCAGTCGGTGCAGATGTACACGAGATTCACGGAAGGGTCTTCGCAAAGGGCTTTGTATGAGTCCTCGCCACCGCTGTAGGAATGGGCGTCGATGCCCTTCCCGGCCAGGTATTCCACACTGCGCAGGGCACGGTCGGGCTCCACGTCACAGACGGCAGCCACATGGCAGCCCGGCACGAAGGACAGGCGCTGGACAGCACTGCCGCCACGCATCCCCAGTCCTACCACACCGATTCCCACATCGGCAATGGGGTCGGCCGCAAACTGCAGCATATCCTCCTGCCCTGCGGGGCGTGCGGGAACTTCGGTCCTGATAACGGAAGGAACGCCTGGTTTACAGGCAAAAAGCAGCGTCAGGGCCGCCAGTAGAAGAAAAAACTTTTTCATAATCTATCGAATATCTTTTAATTTCACAGCCTGGAAAGTCATGTGGGCCTGCGAACTCTCATAGAGGATGCCCACGGTGTTCTTGTCAACGAGCGTAAGGCAGGAATACCCCCAGCCGATTCCCTCGTCCAGCAATAATTCCCGTTTCCAGGAAAGGCCTCCGTCCTCGCTCAGCCGGATGGTGATGTTCTTGCGCTCCTTCGCATCGGCCGGATTGGAGAAGAGGAGTACACCCGGGCCGATTTTCAGCAGGCTCGCCATGCAGACCGGCTCCACCAAGGCCCCGTCGGAAGGATGGGGCTCCCAGGTTTTCCCCATATCACGCGTCACATAGACGGCACGCCCGGTCTTCCGGTTATCCCGCATGTTGAGCATGAGAACACCAGGCTCCAGTTCCACCACCTGCGACTCCGTCGTGTTGCTTTTGGCCGCTTCATGAACATGCCAGGTCCGGCCCCGGTCCTTGGAGTACATGATACCGGCTGCCGGCGTGCGGTCCGGTTCAGGCTCCTGGTGCTGAAACGGAACCACCAGCGTTCCGTCAGCCATGGTAATTCCCCGTCCGGGACCCTGGAAGGTAAAATTCCAAGCCTCCCGCTTCACCTGACGCGTCAGGCTGCAAGGCTTCGACCAGGTGACACCGTCGTCGGCAGAACGGGACATCATGAGCTGGGGCGTGGTTTCCGGTTCAAACCCGCTTCCCGCAGCGAACCACTCATGCACGCCCGGACGGGTACCATGCGCCCAGGCCGAGAACAGCAAAAGTTCGCCCGTCACTTCGTCCAGCAGGATACAGGGATCCCCCATACCGTTTTCCGCCTGGGATTTTCCGCCCCATTCTCCCATGTCCTGCGCTACGATCATCGGCCCCCAGGTGAGGCCTCCGTCCGTGGAACGGCTCACCCCCACGTCGATGTCTTCCTGCAAATCAAAGGAACTGTTATGGCGGATATCATAAACAGCCACCAGGGTCCCTTTCCGGCTGGTGACCAGCCCCGGGATGCGATAAGCGGCCACGCCGTCATCGCCGGCGGTCCTGACGGCGACGGCGAGCCGATGGTCCCGGACACCGCTTTCCTGCACGCTGACCCCCTGGGCCTTCAGGATCATCCGGAAGGGCTTGCTGAGGTCTTTGACGCGGCTGCCGTCAATGTTTACATACAACCGGCCGTCCCGGATGAAGGCGTTCCGGAGTGCCCTGGACGGCAGGCCGCAGGCTTTGAAGCGCCACGGAAAGACTTCTCCTTCCGGAATCTCCACCTGCGCTATCGCCACATCCCGGTCGAGGACGACCGGAACTTGCAGATGATGAACCTGGACGATAACTGAGAGAAGAAGCGATAGCAAATACATACTCTGAAAGACTGTTAAGGATGCAATTCTTACTATTCCGTATAATAAACGATCATCCGCTCGATGGCACGGGTGCACACCGGGCAGAACCGCTCGCATTCATTGATTTTCATCCGGCACTCCTGAACCGGCCGATAGACACCTTTCGAAGTGTATCCGCCTCCTTCATAAACGCCCAGTTTGAGGTTGAGGAGGTCTTTTTCCTCCCCGCTGAGGGTATTCCAGAGGGGACGGACATCTTTTTTCTCGAGTTCGTCCACCGGCGTGGGCACAGGGGTCCCTTCCGGAAGGAGATCGGCCCATTTGCTGCCAAAGTCCTTGAGGGTGGTGAGGTTGGGTTCCCATGGCTCCGCATCGGCCGGATACTGGGTCTGGAACTGGTCGTCGTAAAAATACTCGTCTCCCAGGCCGGCGAAGGTATGGCCGAATTCATGCACCAGAACAGGGACGAAGGTTTTGTGGTCGCTGTTCATGATAGTGATGTTGTTGTAGATGCCTCCCCCGCCATAGATATCCGTATTGGCCAGGACGATGACTTGCTCGAAGGGGACCGTTCCGATAAGGTCCCATACCTGCCATACGGAAGCGGTCGTCAGGTACCGGTCCGAGTAAAACGTGTCAAAATGGCTGGAAGCGGCGGTGGAACGCCAGACGCCCTGATGCGGAACACTCACGCCGCTCTGGGCCGATGGCGCAAAAACAGCCCGCACCGTGAACCGGTCCCCGCGGGAGGCGAAAGGCTCATGGGAGAATAGTGCATCGGCCGCCCGGGCGGCATCCTTGAAAAACTTATCTTCCTCGGAGAGGGTGTAACCTTCGGAAACGATGACGATGTCAACGGCATTGTCAAGGGTAGCTCCGCCGTGGACGGTACGGCAGGAAAGACCGTTGTCCGAGAGAGGACGGATGAGGATATCCTCCGGGTCGATCCGGTGTTTCAGCAAGGCGGAAACCTTTCCGTGCGTATCTGTAAGGGTGATTTCGATGTCCACCGGCCGCAGAGGGAAAGGAACCTGGAAACTGTTTTCAAAAGCCCGCTGTACCCGGGTGGCTTCCTCTGTCACCGTCCATTCCTGGAAAAGGGTGGAGAAACCATTGGCATACAGGCAGTCCCCGGTTTCTGGCTCCAGGACACGGATTTGCCCGTTTCCTTTGAGCGGAGCTTCGTCCAGATGCTTCCTCCGTCCGGCCCACGCCGATGTCCGGAAAGCCTGCCGCAAGTAAATGGCCTGATGAAAGGCGTCTCCGGAGAAGGCATAGTCCAGCCGGAGCGTGGCATCGGCAAAGTTTTGCGAAAACGGCCTCTCCTCCCGGGCATGCATACAAACGGCCGGCAGCAGCAGAAGCAAAAGGCAGAGATATTTCTTCATGGACACGCGTTTTCACAAAAATAGGAAAAATACACGCAAAAAGAAAGCGCCCTCCGGAATTTTCCGAAGGACGCTCTGGTACTGGGTAGGAGAATCGAACTCCTATTGCGAGATTGAGAATCTCGAGTACTAACCGTTATACGAACCCAGCAGTTGGGAATGCAAAGTTACAATAAAATTTTTATTCTGCAAATTTTTTTAGATAAGCATGAGTGAATGGCCCGAAGAAGGCAAGTATTTCTGCAGGAGATCCTCTGTCCGGATTTTCACAAAACAGGTGGGCGTTCCGTCCGTGCAGGCAAACCACTCCCCTTCCGCTACGCGCCGGTCCATGACCAGCTGCACGGACGCAGACTGGGGCAGGACCGCACTCAGGACGGTGGTCGCACCCACCTCCACGCCGGTAAGTTCGCGAAGTTTATCGGCCGATGCGAAAGAAACGCGCGGGATGCCGCCCATCGCCGCACAGTAATCCCGCGTCACGAAGGGTTTGTCGTCGGTGGTCACATAGAGGTGGAATTCCGTCTGCTGGCGGTTGCACAGAAAGAGGGTCTTGACAATATGCACACCAATCTTGGCGTCGATATGCAGGCAGTCCTCCATGGTGAGGCCGGGGTCAGTATCCACCCGCTCAAAAGAAATTTCCAATTGGGCAAACCTCTCATAGACAGCCTGTTGAAGTGCTGTTGAGAAGACAGCCGGAGGTGTGGTCATCGGGTCGCTGACTTTGAACATAGGCGTTTATTTGAGGAACACGAAAAACACGGCCATAATCATGCAGAAAAAGGCCGCCAGGTGATTCCACTGCACCGGCTGTCCCTTGAACAGGAAGGTGACAATGACCGTGAAGATGGTGAGGGAAATCACCTCCTGGATTACTTTCAGCTGCATCAGGTTGAACGGACCGCCATTTCCCTCAAAGCCAATCCGGTTGGCCGGAACGGTGAGGCAGTACTCGAAAAAAGCGATTCCCCAGGAGAAGAGGATGATGAGGATGAGCGGCCAGCCCGTGGAGATTTTCATTTCCTGCAACTTCAGGTGGCCGTACCAGGCGAACGTCATGAAAACGTTCGAAAACACGAGCATAAGGATGGTCCAGAAACCTTGCATGGCAATTTGTAATTGGGCTGCAAAAATAGTAACTTTGCACGAACAAAAGAAGTAAAATCTACAATAATATGACGCTCATCAAATCCATCTCCGGCATCCGCGGCACCATCGGCGGAAATCCCGGCAACGCCCTCACTCCCGTGGACATCGTAAAATTCACCGCAGCCTACGCCGCCACGCTTCCCCAGCGCAAACCTGCGCCCAATGGAGAACGGTACAAGGTCGTCGTCGGCAAGGACGCCCGCATGTCCGGTGACATGGTGGAACAGTTGGTGGTGGGAACGCTCATCGGTTGCGGAATCGATGTCGTTAAATGCGGCTTCGCCTCCACACCCACCACGGAAATGGCCGTCCTCTTTGCCCAGGCCGACGGCGGCATCATCCTCACCGCCAGTCACAACCCGCGCCAGTGGAACGCCCTCAAGCTCCTGAACGACAAGGGAGAATTCCTTACCGCCGTAGAAGGACAGGCCGTCCTGGACCTGGCCGCCGCAGAGGATTTTAATTTCGCCGAGGTGGACCAGCTGGGCACCATCGAAGAAGAAGACTTCACGGATAAGCACCTGGATGCCGTCCTGGCCCTTCCCGCCGTGGATGTAGAAGCCATCAAGGCGGCCCATTTCACCGTGGTGGTAGATGCCATCAACTCGGTAGGCGGCATCATTATGCCACGACTCCTGAAGCGACTGGGCGTCAAGTGCATCGGCCTTAACTGCAACCCCACCGGAGACTTTGCCCACAATCCGGAGCCGCTTCCCGCCAACCTCGTGGACCTCTGCGAAACGGTGAAAAAAGAAAAGGCCGACCTGGGCGTATCCGTTGACCCGGATGTGGACCGCCTGGCTTTCATCTGCGAAAACGGCGAGCCCTTCGTGGAAGAATATACGTTGGTAAGCGTGGCCGACTATCTTTGTGAAATCGCCGAGAAGGAAGGAAAGCCCATCGCCACGGTGTCCAACCTCAGTTCCACCCGCGCGCTGCGGGATGTGACGGAAAAGCACGGCGGCAAATATTATGCGGCAGCCGTCGGTGAAGTGAACGTGACCACCAAGATGCATGAGGTGGGGGCCATCATCGGGGGCGAAGGCAACGGAGGCGTCATCTATCCGGCCATCCATGCCGGCCGCGACGCCATGGTAGGCGTGGCACTGTTCCTGAGCAACCTGGCCCACAAAGGCCTCAAGGTGAGCGAACTCAAGAAAACGTATCCGCAGTATTTTATCGCCAAGAACAAGATCCAGCTCAGTGACTCGGCCCTCATCGACCGCATCCTTTCGGAGCTCAAAAAGATTTATGCCAACGAGAACATCAACGACATCGACGGCGTAAAGATCAACTTTGAAGCCAGCAAAACCTGGGTACACCTGCGCAAATCCAACACCGAACCCATTATCCGCATTTATTCGGAGGCCTCCACCATGGAAGCCGCTGAAGCCCTGGGCAATGAAGTGATTTCCGTGGCCGAAAAGATTATCAAAGGATAATGTTTTCATTCCGTACAACGCCGCTGGAAGACCAGTTGGACAAGGCTTTGCTGTACGGCAAAGTGGGCTGTTTCTGTACCCAGAACTGCTGGGATACCGGAAAGGGCCGGTGGATGTATGACATCTTCTCCTCCCGGGGGAATCTGGTCACTGTCTTCAATCCGCGGGAAGCGGAACTGACACCCGGCACCAACCACATCGTCTTCGAGAGCGACCAGCTCCGGGAGCTGGACGCCGTGGTGGTGGAAATCCAGGATGTAGGGGTCCGGTATTTCAATTATACCAAGGATGTGATGCAGCTGATGGAAATGCTCAAGCTCCTGGATGAAGAAGCCCCTTCTTTATATATTATAGACCATATCAATCCCTCCGGCCGCGTGGTGGAAGGATCCATCCCGGCCGTGGCCGGGGAAATGTTCGTCCCGAAAGTGGCCCATCGGCACGGTCTCACCCTCGGAGAATTGGTGAACCTGTATGCCTCGGAGATCGGCGCCAGATTCCCCATCCATGTGATATCGGCCATGGCGACGGATGCCAACCGGCAACTCATGCCCTGGACCATCGCGCCGGCAAGCGATATCCCGGGCCTGTTCAGTTCTTACCTGTACAGCGGCGGCGGCTTGTGGAACAATACCACCCTGACGCCCGGCATCGGCACGGCCCGGCCCTATGAGTATATCGGCGCACCTTTCGTGAAGCCCCTCCGTCCGGAAGACCTTCCCCAGGCGCACGGTGCCCTGCTCCGCCCCTGTTCTTTCACCCCGGCGGCGGGCCGATATCAGGGTGAGCGCTGCTTCGGCTTCCAAATCATGCTCCTTCCCGGAGAGCCCTATCACAGCCTGCTCCATACCCTGCACCTGATGCGCTGGTTCCGCGAGCATTATTCGGCCTTTGAATTCGAGAGCGCCTTCTGGACCAAACTGGCCGACCCTGTGCTGGAAGCCTATCTTCGTGAGGAGATTTCCTTCGACGTCGTGCAGGAGCACGTGAAAGTGGAAGAACAGAAGTGGATCCGCAAGGCCAAGCGCTACCTGCTGTATGAGGATGCCCCTTATCGCATGAAGTAAAAAAGATTTGGAGTTATCGCCAGGAATCACTATCTTTGCGGTCCAAAATTGTTAACAATTTAAGTTTTACGTAAAATGAAGAAAGGAATTCATCCCGAAACCTACCGTCTTGTAGCTTTCAAGGATATGTCCAATGACACCGTCTTCGTCACCCGCAGCTGCG
>ONTQ01000166.1 GCA_900320795.1 uncultured Bacteroidales bacterium | reverse complement strand
ACGCCACCCGCCAACTGAAGTTCGGCATGACCGGCAGCAAGGCCAGCATCTTCCAGCCTTCCGCCTGCGCGTCATAGTAGAGCATGAAGGGGTTGAAGTGATTGGTGACGTTGCACACGCCCAGGTTGACGGTATGCTTGGCCCGCTTGGTGCGGAACTTGCGCTCGTAGCCCACATCCAGACGGAAGACCGTGGGCATATGGAAGTTGTTGACGCCTTCATAGTATTCCGCTTCCGTTTCCAGGCCGGGAAGGTAGATATGATACGTATGCGGAGCACCGTTTTCCCAGTGACCGCTCTGCAGGGTCATCGCCAGGCTGAAGCCCTTCCATCGGCCTTGTATGTTCAGGATGTGCCGACGGTCGAAGCGGGCATGGAACTTCCCACCATCGCAAATCGTCGCAAACCCTTCCCGGTCCGTCTTGGACAGGGTATAAGCCGTCCGGAAATAGAGATCCCGACCCAGGTACTCATAGAGAAATTCGCCGCCGTAAGAGTTGCCGAAGCCGATGTCTACGCTGCGCTCCCACCCGGCGAAGGCGTCCGTGAACAGGGACTGAGCGTACTTATAGTAGACGAGATTGCCCATCCGTTTGTAGTAGCCGCCAAGCGAAGCGGTATGTCGTCCAAGAGCGAGGCTGAACCCGAGGTTGCCTTGAAGCGAGTACTCGGGCGGTGCCGTCCTTCCGGAAGGAACGATGACATCCGTGGACCAGCCGAGAGGGAGGCCTTCCAGGGTGTGGTAAAACTGATGCACATAGTCGGCGGAGCCTTCCAGGGCAAATGATCGGACAAGATTCCACTTGAAAGAGAGGCTGGCGTCCGGGCGGAGATTCATCATGCCGTCGGCCATGTTCCAGAAGTAATTCCCCCTCATGACCGCCTGCAGGTGCAGTTTCTCGGGAATGTCACGAGTTGCCTGGGCATAGGAGGAGAGCAACATCACCCCTTTCCCGTTATGCGCCCCGGCCGGTCCCATGGCGAATCGGGCGTAACGGGCCTTGAACCCGTAGTCCAGCTTCCAGGAGGAACTTCTTCGGGGAGAGAAATCGGAGGAAAGCGCGGCTTCCAGCATGCTGGAGTTCAAGGTCAGGATGTTGTCCGTACCATGGTAGTTCTTCTCCTGTCGCTGCATGCTGCCGTATCGGTTGACATAAGCCTCCGCGTCCATGTCGGTCCGGTCAAGGATCCTGTGGTATTGGAGGATGGCTATCTCATTGTTCCACCCGAGAGCGTCCCGGCTTCCTTCCCCGGTGGTGAAGCCATACTGGTCCAAGCTCAGGAGCGTGGATGCGGACAGACTGCTGCGGCTGTCGATGGTCCAGTTGAACTTGCCATAGACATCCCCGACACCGGTCCTGAAGTCCTGGAAAGCGGCCAGGCGGGCGGGAAGCAATGAACTGAATGCTTTGTATTCCAGTCCGATGGGCGAGATTCGGGCCGATGCGATGAAGGACTTATCCTGCCCAAGAGGAGCCTCTACATTGGCCCCGGCGAGGAAGTTGTTAAGGGTTCCTTCGGCATGGATCCTATCGGTCGCAGGGTCGCGTGTCGTGATGTTCAGGTGGGCGGCGGTGAAATTCCCATATCGGCCTTCGAATCCACCCTTTGAGAGCGAAGCGTTTTCGATAACGCCGGAAGGGACAGTCGTCGTCAGCCCCAGGATATGGGAATAGCCATAGACGGGCACGCCGTCCAGGGAAAAGAGGTTGTTCCCCATATTGCCTCCATGGACATACATAGCGGAAGACCCGTCGGCCCCTGTCGATACACCCGGTAACCCCTGTGACCAACGGATCGGGTCCCCTTCGCCCATCGGAGAAACAACCCCTCGGAGGACATCGGCACCGCTCTCCAGTTTATTGATGGTACGCATGACGCTCCGAGTATCCGTCTTGACCGCCGCACGCAACGTGTCGGTCCACGTCGTCTCCTGTGCCAGGGCCAATCCGGACAGGAACAAGGGAAAGAGGGATAACAGACGGAGAATAATCTTCATAACGGCACTATTTCTCTTGGTAGTAGCCATCAAACGGCGTCATGCTGGAAACCATCGCCCCGAATATCCCGAGACCGCCTTGTATGTTGGAGTAGATATTGTCCCTCAAATAAATGGAAGAAAGGTCGCCTCCTTCGTGTGTCTTCTTGAATTGCCAGGCATCTTTCAGAAACAGACCATAGTCCGGCGAGAGCGAGGAGGCGATAAGATATTCATGAAATAACACCTGCGTGTAATCGGAACTAGGATATGCCTGGTTCATGTAAAATGAACCGCTGATACAAAATGCTTTTCCATGGAATGACTCTCCAATGGGGAAATCATAAAGTTTTTCAAGTCCCGCATGATTGTCATCGACACGCCTGATGAGCAGGAAACCCTCATGCAAATTACTTCCGATCAAGTTGGGAAACATATAGGTCCAGACGCCGTCATCTCCATCAACCGGACTGTCATGATAGACATAGTCGGCCCCTTCCCATCCTATCTCCGACCAATGCCAACCAATCCCCGTTCTCCATTTGGGATTTCCATCGTAGAACCGTCCCGTAACATTGATTTCCTCCACACCCGGGTAGTCCGTGCAAAGCTCTTCCACCGGAATGAATTCACCTGTTTCTTTGTCTCGTTTCGTTCCCCGGATCATCAGATAGTCCGGAATGAAGTCAATGTTATAATAGGCACCATACTTCATGTATGGGAGCAGTGGCTGCGGGTTGATGACAGCCTCCGTTGCCGCACGGACCAGCTTCATCTTTTCCGGCATTTTCTGCTCCGCCCAGACAAGGTCATACCCATCGACCTTCACTTCCAACCGATACTCGTCGCCCGGGATTCCCGAATAGTCAAGCGACCATTGATTGTCCGCCACTTTGGCAAACAGATGCTCCGGCTCAGATCTGTTGGACACATTGATGAACTTTATTTCCGCGTCCTGAATGGCTGGAGCCGCCAGTTCCCCTGGTTCCTTCGTGAGGAACAGGTACAGGTTCTGGACACTGTCTTCCGTAAGCACGAACTCGACGACCACCTTCCTTTCCACGCCGGGATCCAGCGTCGTATCCCTCACGCATCCGCTCAAGACGATGGCGAGGATTAGGACAAGTCTTTTCAAATATAGATTTCGAGTCATAAATCACCACAAAATCTTATGTAATCATCTCTATATTAATAACTCAACTATTGAAAGAATATTGCATGGGAGGTTGTCTATTTGGATAAAACCGGTCCATAAATCAAGCCTCTCCACCCCAATCCATTCACGGGCGGAAACTCTATCGGAGAGGGAAAGTGATTGAGCAGTATTCAGTTATTGGGAGATTGGTATAAGAGAGGGTGTGATTTTTGCAAAAGAGCAATCGATATGCGATCAAGAGTCATCACTCTTCTCACCCTTGCTCTGTTGCCCACGATGCTATGGGCCAGCGGCAACACGGTCGGGCGGGGAGATTTGTCTGGCTCTTTTGAAGCCTCTCACTCAAATACTCAAATGGTAGATACGATTCATATCAAAGGCCCATTGGGAAGCCTTTCTGCCGAAATGCTGTTCCCCGAAGGATTTGACCGGGAAAATGGCCACTGCGAGTTGGTCATACTCATGCATGGTTTTCTGGGCTCAAAGAAGGCTGCGCCGCTTGGATTTTTGGCACGGATGCTTGTCAAACAGGGGTATGCCGTTCTGAGGTTCGATTTTGACGGTTACGGCAAAAGCGAGGGTGCGCAAGTTACGAATACGGTCCCGGGAATGATTCATGGCGCTATGGCGGTATGGGAATATGCGGCGGCCCTCCCTTATGTCCATCGGATTGTCCTCCTCGGTCATTCGCAAGGCGGTGTCGTAGCAGGGATGCTTGCCGGTAGGCTGGAAAAGGCC
>ONTQ01000246.1 GCA_900320795.1 uncultured Bacteroidales bacterium | reverse complement strand
GACCAGCCCGCCGAGAAACCGGAGGACCTCTTCCGGGAACTGGAAGGCTCCTTGAAGCAGTTGAAGGACCTCATCGTCAGCATCAACCGCACCAACCAGGAAACCGTCTGGGAGGGAAAGACGCTTACGGAAATGATAGCGGAAAAGGATGTCCTGTCCATGCACCTGTCCGCGCTCCGCGCGACCCTCGACACCGCTAACGTCCGCAGCGACCGTTATTCCCGGAATGAAATCAAGTTCGTCCGCACCATCGACATAAACGACCTTCAGAAGCGTGTCGATGACCTATCCAGGGACCTGCGCGAGCTGGATTCCAAGCTGCAGCAGGCGAACTGGATGACCGACCTCAAGTAGCATAGCTGAGGCAGGGCGGGCACACCTCCGGACGGGAGGTAAAAACGTCCAACCCTTATGAGGATCATGGGAAACGGAGCCGCTCCCAAACGGTATCGTCAGGCTCAGCACCTCGTACAGGCGCACAGTTTATGGCGTACACTTTACTACCGCGTGCCGACTGCCAAAAGCAACCTCCCCCGTTTTGGGGGAGGTTTTTTCATGCATTACTTGAACTCTCTGACGAAGCGGATGCCTCTTCTCTCGAGCGACATCAGGATCTTGCCGAAGGCTTTGTGCGGCTCTTTCAGCGCGAACCGCTTCCCGAGTGCCTTGAGGAGAGCATCGGACTGCTTGACCTTCAGACTGTCCTTGAGTTTCGCGGTATAAAACTGGGAAACAGTGACGATGTCCTTCTTTTCCGGGTCATCGTCCCAGCCGTCGCGTGTCAGGATAAACTGCCCGTTCTCCACCTTCGCTACGATGCTGTAGCCATTGCGGTCGAAATACGTGGCTTCAGGAACATTGCCTTTCCAGACGATCTCAATCTCCGGAGACCGCTGCTTCTTGGTGTCGGATTTAGCTGCCATAGGAAATATCTTATTAGTGGTCGTGAGATAAAGATAAGCAAAAAAACGCTGATTTGCGGCATTTCGTAATGAAAACCGTAAAAGAATGACTAATTTTGCGCCGAATTTCTATGAAAGCACTTCGTTATATATACTTAGCCCTGTTCATCCTGATGGGATCCAAGGGCCAAATCGCAGCGCAGAATCTGTCATTTTATGCCGGACAGAACAAGACTTTATATGATGGTCGGTATTATCCTGGAATCTTCGGAGAGGGTGTCGCCCCGACGTTCACTACCTTCGAGACAAGACTGGGGTGGACTGACTTCAGCAAGTCGTCATTCGCGGAAATCTGCAATCATCCGGAAATAGGCGTCGGTTTCCAGCTCGACGGCCTGTCGTCCATTCAAGCTGTAAATGGCCCCGGGATGGGCAATATCTACAGTTTATATGGCTATTTCGACCGTCCGTTATTTGTATTGGGCGGCTTCAGTTTTGGCTACAGCGGTGAATTCGGGCTGGGATTCATGTTCCGCAACCGGTACGATCCGGTGGCCAATCCCTGGAACGTGATCATATCGACACCGGTCAATGCCCATATTTCTCTGGGGTTGCAGGCGCAGTATGCCATTACTTCGCGGTTCGACGCCGGCATCGGCTTCTTCTTCAATCATCATTCGAACGGCGCCGTTTCCTTCCCGAACTATGGTTTGAACGCGTGCGAGCTGGCGCTCCGCGTTGGCATGAAATCCCCTCGCACAGCCGCGAAACCCGCATCAGAACCGGTCGAGGAGGTTTTTAAGCCTGGTTTTCAGTTCGGCGTACAGGTCTCCAGCGGCATCATGAGCAATGAGGCCAACTACTGGAGGAGCATCGAAGAGGAAGGCGTCTGGGTCAATGACCGTTATTTCAAGTTCGCCGTTGATGCGAACGTTCTCTATCGATACTACCCTACCCAGGCATCCGGTCTGGGATTTGACCTGTTCGTCACGCCTTTCTGCGACAAGATTGCGGAGCATGACGGCCGGGGCGAGACCTACGAGCCCATTTCCTTCGGTCTGTCCGTCCTTCACGAACTCAGTTACAAGGACTTCTCGCTGATGGTCGGCGTCGGACGGTATCTGCGTCATCACGACGGCCTGGCCCGGAACA
>ONTQ01000098.1 GCA_900320795.1 uncultured Bacteroidales bacterium | reverse complement strand
GTATGCTCGTCAGCATACACGCCATTAGCAGCAAGAGCCGCCGCAAGAGTAGTTTCTTCATACAATCACTAGTTAGAGAATGGTTATTAAAAATAGTGGTGTCCAACAAAAACAAAAAGTCCTTAATTAAAACCCTTTTTGTATTCCGGAGACCGGGAAAAGAGCCAATTAAGGTCTAGCCAAGCTTAGGTTAGATCGGATAACTTGCGGTTTCAAAGACAAATATATAAAAAAATCCTTATTGTTGTCCCCACAAAATCAATTATTTTCAAAATTCGCCTTTATTATTTAAAAACAGGGCCGCCCCAAACGGAGCGGCCCTGCATCAATAAACCAACCAACGATACCCTAACGGGATTATGCTTCACTGTCTTTTGGAACGCTGCTACTTATCAACAGCCCAACCGTTCAGCTGATGGAGCGCAGGATTGATCGCGCAGACCTCGGCAGGGAAGGGGAAATACTCGTGTTTGCCCTTGATGAACTGGTGAGGAATGCCTTCATAAGGCTTTCTTTCGACGTAGTACCATCTGTGTTCAGGCTCGCCGTCCTTGGACATGGCATCGAAAGCCTCAGGGTACCGGTCGAGATCCTTGCCGCAGACCTGGTCGGCGATGCCCCAGCGGACAACATCGTTGAACCGGCAGCTTTCGAACCAGAGTTCATACTGCTTCTCTTCCTGGACATTGGCGAGCGTAAGTTCGGTCTCAGGCACTTCTGCGCGGCGCTGAATCTGGTTGAGCGCTTCCTTACCCTTGGCGGCATCGCTGCTTCCGATGCAAGCCTCGGCATAAAGGAGAAGGGCTTCGGCATAGCGTGCGCACTTGGCATTGGACTGATTGGACGCACCCGATGAAACATCAGGGACGACATCGATGCCGGCGAGAGACATGAACTTCCAGTTCATATAGTAGGTGCGGCCGAAGAGGCCGTTGGCATTCATGCCTCTCTTGGGATCCTTCTTCTTGTCCGCCAGCGTCCATTCAGAGGCCGGCTTCAGTTCGCCGGAAGTATGGTTGTCGCCGACATAGTCGGTATCCCAGCGCATCCAGGGGAACTTGTCGAAAATCTCATGGCCTTCATTGTCGATGCCGTAAAGCCATTCGTCAGACGTGAAGAAGGTGCCCATGCGGCGGGGTCCGTTGCCGTCATGCGCAAGGAACTTGTCGGCGAAATAGCCGTTGATAGCTCCGCCGTTCCAGCCCGTAGTCGCCATGCATACCGCCCAGGAATTCATGTTCTTGCCACGCCAGTTGAGCGTGTTGGCCTGATTCCACCTGGAACGGGACGTATTATCCCCGGATGAGTTGTTGGCATCAAAGACCCAGTTCGGCTCGAAGATCTTTTCCTCGTTGCCGTCTCCCGGGGTATGGAAATTCTCCCACCAGCGATCTCCGGGGACCAGTTCATATTTCCCCGAGTTGATCAGGTCGCCGAGATATTTGCGGGCCACATCCATTTCGCCGGCAAACACCGCGGACTTTCCCGCCACGAACTGGGCGAAGCCCTTGGTCACATAAGTGGTGCCATCCTTGTCGAGTTTGCTGGCTCTTTCCCTCAGGTTGGGAATGGCGGCTTCGCATTCGCTGATGCACCAGTCCAGAAGGAACTTCTGGGACTCCACATTCGTAGGGTCTTCATCGGTCAGGCAATGGTCCACCAGCGGCGGGCGCTGCCAGTTGAGCGCCGCAGTCATGTGACACCAGGCACGGACGACCCTCGCCTCGGCAATGCAGCGGTCCACCACCTTGCTGGAATAGGCCCCCTCCTTGGTGAAGTTGTCGATCAGGAGGTTGCAGGCGTAGATAGTCTGATAAAGACTGGTGTACACATTCTTGATAATCTTATAGGTGGCGTCATAGCGATACTCGTTGAAAAGACGCACATCCGGATGGTCGTCCTTGTTCTTTCCCGCAGCGAATACATCATCCGCCGAGTAGTTCACCATAAAGAAGTAGGGATTCCAGTTTCCGATGGAACCGTAGACATTCTGAACCATGTTGGCATACACGTTCACCAGTGCGGCCTCAGCGGCTTCATCGGACGTATAATAGGTTTCGTAAGCAACGACACCCTTCTGCGGGATGTCCAGCATTTTTGAGCAGGCACAGAATAATAACGTGCAAACCGCCGTAAGGGCTACAATATACTTTTTCATGATTATCATCTCCTGTGAATTAGAAAGAAACATTGACACCGAGCATTAATTTACGCATGCTGGGATAGGCGCCGATATCCACACCGCGGCCGGACGCCGACCCGGAAGTCGCCGTCTCGGGATCCATACCCGGATAGCTGGTGAAAGTAAAGTAATCATCCAGGGAGACGAACATGCGAAGCTGATTGATGAGAATCTTCTTCGTCCACACCTGAGGAACCGTGTAACCAAGCTGGATCTGCCGGATCTTGAAGAAAGAGCCGTCAAACACACCGGCAGTCGACCCCCAGAAATTCATGTCGCCCGACACTTTCGCCGGCTCAGGGAACTTGCCGTTCGGGTTCGCCGCCGTCTTTGAGTTCAGATAGTAGTAGCGGAGAGAGTTGTGATAACCGGGACGGTAGAGCGTATTCAGGATCTCGCAGCCACCCTGCCCGGAACCGAACACGATGAAGTCCAGGCCTTTCCACTCAAAGTTGAGGGTGATGCCATAGGTATAGTCGGGAAGACCCTTGCCGATATAAGTCATGTCGGCGTCGCTGACCTGGCCGTCCTCGTTGACATCCCTGAGGTTGGGGGTTCCGTCCTCGTTGATGCCGTCATAGATGTATCCGCGGATATACCAGATGGGCTGGCCGACTTCAAAGACCGTATTGTTCGGGTAATTGCTGCCCGAAGCCGGGCTCTGCAGGAGCCTCGGAAGAGTCGGGAGAAGATAGGTGACCCGGTTCTTCAGATAAGAGAAGTTCGCATTGATGCCGTACCGGAAGTCTCCGATCGCATCCTTCCAACCGAGTTCGGCCTCAAAACCGGTATTGAGCACATTACCGGCATTGTTGGTGACGCTGGACACGCCGTATTCCGGAGTGGGAGAATAGGACACGAGCAGGTCCCTGGTTTCCTTGCGGAACCAGTCGAAGGTGAAGGAAAGCCGGTTATCAAGGAAGCGGGCATCCAGACCTGCGTCGACCTGATTGGAAGTTTCCCAGGTAAGGTTGGGGTTCGCAAGACCGTCCGGGGCGGAGCCATAGACGTTTCCGGTCTGATCGATGTGATACTGATACCACTGGCTGTTGAGCGAGATGGAAGTCGAGTAAGGATAACCGCTCAGCACGTTGATGTTACCGTTGATACCCCAGGATCCACGCAATTTCAAGAAGGAAATGGAACTGGGCGTGATGGCCCCCTTGAACCAAGGCTCATTGCTGATGGTCCAGCCGGCGGAGACGGAAGGGAAGTAACCCCAGCGGTTCTTTGCAGAGAGTTTCGAGGAGTCGAAGGCGTCCGCGCGGAAGTTCGCCTGGATGCTGTAACGGTTGTCATAGGTGTATCCCAGACGGCCGAAATAGGAAAGGCTTGCAGACTCGGAGGGAGAGTTGCTGAATTTCTTGGTCGCATCATCTAACACATAGTTCAGATACCGGAAGTTGGGCTCGTATCCCTTGAGGATGTCCGCACCGGTGGCCGTACCGTGTACATTATCCGATTTGTTATGGATGAAGGACATACCGGCCATCACGTTGAGACTGTGTTTCCCGGCAAAGACCTTGTTGTAGTTCGCAAAGTTCTCCCACTGATAGTAGAGCCCCGTGTTGGCTTCAGCCCTGAGGGTGTATGTCTTGGTGTCCGCTTTACCGTTGGAGTAGTAAGGAGCCTGATAACTGTGTACGTTGCTCTGGGAGATGCGGAAGCCGAAGCGGCTGGTGATGACCAGGCCCTTGACCGGCTTGAGATTCGCAAACAACACGCCCTTGACATTGAGGCCTCCGCTCGAGCCGTCGGTGGCGTCCCGCTGTACGAACGGGCTGCCGCCTCGGGTTTCGTCGATGGCGGAGGTGGCGAACCAGCCGTTCTCGTCGCCCAGGAAACTGTAGGGGTACTCGGAAGCGCCGGCCAGGACCGCCTCGTATTTATTCCGGTAATCCTGGTTGAACTGGCTGGGATCAGTCCAATAGACAGGAGTGGTCGGGTCGATGGTCATGAGAGACTCGAAGGCGGAGCCATAGCCCTGCTGGGAAACGGATTTGGTCGTCCATTGTTCGAGCGAGATGTTGTTTCCCACCTCAAGCCAGTCCGTGAGACTGTAATCGGCATTCAACTGGGCGGAAAGCCGCTTGTAAAGATCCTTGTCACCCCGGATGATACCATCCTGGTTGACATAATTGAGCGCTGCGAAATAATGGCCGTTCTTGTTACCGCCCTGGAAGGTCAGGGTGTGCTGGGGACTCCAGGAAGGTCCGAAGTATTCATCGAACCAATCCGTATCAAGACCATTGTAATTCGCATTCTTCAGCATATCCTGGATGGCATAACCTTGCAATTCCTTGTAGTCGATGAACTGCTGGGCGTTCAGCATCTCAGGCTTATGCGCAAGCGACTGAAGGATGTATTTGCCGGAATAGGAGACGGATGCCGTTCCTTTTCCGCCCTGCTTGGTGGTGACGAGAACCACACCATTGCCCGCTTCAGCGCCATAGATGGCCGCGGAAGCCGCATCCTTGAGGACCTCCATGGACTCGATCAGAGAAGGGTCGAGATACTGGATGCTGCTGACCTTGAGGCCATCCACAATGATGAGCGGTCCGATATTGCCGCTGTTGGACGAAACACCACGGACCTGGATTCCAGTGCCGCTTCCAGGCGCGCCGGAGTTGGTGATGACCTGGACACCGGCTACCTTTCCCTGAAGGGCGGCGGCGGCATCTGAAGTCGAACGGTTCTTGAGGTCGTCCTCGCGCACGGAAGCGACAGCACCGGTGAGGTCGGACTTCTTCTGAACACCGTAACCGATGACCACGGTCTCATCCAGGTACGTCACATCCTCTTCGAGCGTAATCGTGATGACAGACTGATTGCCCACCTGGACCTGTTTGTCGGCAAAACCCAGGCAGCTTACGATCAGCGTTGCATTTGAGGGGACCGTCATCTTGAACTGTCCCTCCATGTCCGTGACGGTACCATTGCTGGAATTGCCAGCAACCATGACTGCCGCTCCGACAACAGGAGCGCCGGTGCCGTCAACAACCTTTCCGCTCAGAGCGCGGTTCTGTGCAAAGGCATTGCCTGAACACAGCACTAGCATTGCCACTACCATAACGGAGGCGGCAACCTTTAAAAAGTGTCTCAACATAGGCTTAATAGGTAAAAAAATAAAAAAGAATTATTGCCATTTTTTACAAAGTTACCTTTTGGACAAAAAAGAAGATAAAAAGAATTCGTCATTAAATATCAATCTTCGGTCTTTTAACCAATAGATGATGGATGATTTCTAAAAAAAGCTACTGTTCCTTCCCCTACAGGATACCGAAAAATGGGATTCCGGAAATTATTCTTATCTTTGTAAGTTGATGAAAAATCTGTGGTCCGAAATACTGGTCCCGGCGGTCATCGCAGGGCTCACGGTCATCGGGACGGTCGGGGTGGAATCCGCCCGGACCGTGCGGCCGGATACCCGGGTGCGGCTCCTTCGGGAGGTGCGCCTGGATACGTTGCGCCGCGACACCGTGCCGCAGGATACGGGGAAGAAAGCCGCCATGAAGTTGGATACGGTGAAGACGGCCCCCGTAAAGAAAGACACCGTGCTGAAGGACCTCTCGGACGACGACTTCGACTTCTTCGGCGTCACCGTCCAGGACGCCGACACCACGCCCCGGGTCTTCGCGCGTGATACGATGAAAGTCCCGGACAGCCTCCGGATCACCGATCCTTTCCTGTACCGCTACTACGTGGCCGTCAAGGACTCCTTCACCCACCGTTTCGTCGTCGACTCCCTGATGGCCGCGGGAGACACCCTGGACTGGCCCCGCATCGACTCCCTGTATCTGGCCGATTCCACCCTGGCCGCGAAAGAGCGCTTCGAGCGCTGGTATGCGGGTCTTTCCAAGGCCGAGCGGAAAAGATACGAAAACGAGAAGAAGATCGCGCGGACCATCCACCGCCAGGACTCCATCCAGCAAATCAAGGACAGCCTCAAGCAGATCCGGGACAGCATCATCGAGAACACCCCGCGCATCCTGGAGACGGCCTGGCTGCCGGACAGCCTGTACTACAAGCGTCT
>ONTQ01000090.1 GCA_900320795.1 uncultured Bacteroidales bacterium | reverse complement strand
ACGGGGTTCTGGAGACCGCCATTGGTCGGCTGCCAGTACATCGCCGCATCTTCGTCATACCAGACCCGGTCCATCGGCTGCATCAGCCACGCACCGCGGACGATGTCCCATGCGCCGTAGGTCGGCTGGTCGCGTTCATCCAACGTACCCGCCAGATTCAGGTCGAACTGCAGGTTCTTGGAAATCTTGGCTGAAATATTGGAACGAAGCGTATATTTTTCATAATTAATCGCATCCGTCTGCAAGAACGAGCCCTGATATTGATAACCGATACTGGCATAATACGTGACGCGGTCGTTCCCGCCATTGACATTGAGATTGTGCTGGGTCTGGGGCGCAACGTCGCGGTACACCGCAGACAGCCAGTCCGTGCTCTTCTTCACACCCGTCCTATACTCATCGATTGTCGCATCCGGATAGGAAACCACTCCCTGGTTGTCTACATTGTGTGCGGAACGCTCGTTGTAGAGCGTCATCCAATCCACGGCCCCCGTCAGTTTCGGGAAATTGGAAGGGCGCTGGAAGGTGACCGATCCGTTGTAGGAAATCAGTGCATCACTCTTGCGTCCCTTCTTGGTGGTGATCAGAATAACACCGTTTGCAGCCTGTACACCATAGATGGCAGCGGAAGCATCCTTCAAGACCGAAATGCTCTCTATATCTTCCGAGTCCAAGCGGGCCATATTGCCGCGCTGGACACCGTCGATAATCACGAGCGGAGCACCGAAGCCACGGATATCCATGCTCGTATTGAACTGGCCCGGTTCAGAAGTGTTCTGGACAACACGCAAACCGGAAACCTTGCCGGTCAGCATGTTCTGGACGTTTTCGTTCTTAGTGGTGATGATGTCACGGTTGGCAACCGAGGAGACCGAGCCGGAGAGTGTCGTCTTTTTCTGGACGGCATAACCGACCACGACCAGTTCATCCAGTAAGAGGGAATTCTCAGCCATCATGAGATCATAGACCTTCCGGTCGGATTCGACAGTGAAGGTCACATTCTCATAACCGATGCTGCTCACGACGAAAACATCGCCGGGAGTTGCCTGGATTGCGAAGTTGCCGGCGACATCCGTCACCGTTCCCTTCCCTGTCTTCTGATCGACGACTGCGGCGCCGATAACCGGCACCTTGTTCTTGTCGACAATCGTTCCGGAGACAGTGAAAGGTCCACTCTGCGCACGTGCATTCCCTCCTGCGGTCAGGAGAAATATGCACAGACAAATCTTGAGCAGATTTGACAAGTGAGATAATACTTTCATACTCCTTTAAACTTTTGTGATTACAGTTGGTTATAAGTTATTGTATTGGTTCAATCTTTAATTCGGACGACTCCAGGCATACCGATTAATACGGATAAATGTTTGGTCATTTTATGTATGTTCATACATTTATTGGCCAAAATTAGTGAAAAAAAATAGAAATACAAGTTTTTATTGATTTATTTGCATATATTTGTTTGAACAAATAGCAAAAACATGGAACATCAACGGATTTTGTATATTTTGCTCGCCCTCGTCTCTTTGCTGACCGGTGGATGCCGGAAGTGCCCGGACTATCTGCCCCGGACACCGGAGGCCTCCGACCGGGTGATCTGCATGGATCTCGCCCCCCTGTGCCCTTCGGACAGGTTGGCGGTGGTATCTCTGCAGGGCCTGGCCAACCGCAACCATGCTGAGATCTTTACCTACGCCACATATTATACAGAATGGACACTGGAGTTTTACAAGCAGCGCGGATACATCAAAGAAGCGACACCCGTCGCCAGCATGGAAGAATTACTTTTTAAATATAAGGATGCCGCCCGTGGGATTGTCGTATATGATACAACCTGTCTGGCGACCATCAACCTAGCCACGAACATCGCTGGTGTCCACGACTGTGTCATCGCCGGCCCTGACAATCTGGAGCAGGTTCGTGCGGCCCTGGACAAACCGGTCCTTTTCGACCTTCGCGAGAACAAGTTTACCGGAGAGTACGACACCTTCGAATGGTACTGGGAGAACATTTTCCCGCTACAGCGTCATGATGTCCTATCTGTCGCGCCGAACGATGGGAGCGTCCACGATATCTATCAGGATTTCTATGATATTTACCGGGATTACCTGGTAGAATTCAATATCCCCGTTTTCTGGTTGCCCGGACATCAGGATGCTGATTTCGACCCGCGTCACGAAGCACAAATCCTCAAGCTTTTCCAAGAGACACCTGCCAACATCCCGATCCTCGGCTTCTGGCCGGCGGGACCGGGGCTCGTCAAGGGATACCGGGAATTCGACGGCGTAAAGCTGGCTGGAGAATATGGGAAATTCACCCTGGTCAACACTCACGCCGGCAGTTACAGCTGGCAGAACGGTGTGAAAATCAAGAACAGCCGTTTCCGGCAAAGAGCGCCGCGCGCGAAGAAAACACCAGTCTATGACCCAGGGAAAAAATATGTCGCACTGGTGATGATTGAGAGCGGCGACGCTCCCTGCTACTACCAGTATCACGGACTGTACCAGCGGCAGTGGAATGACCCGGACAGGGGGAAAGTTCCTATAAGCTATGGGATTACGCCTTCCCTGCGTATGCTCGCTCCTGCCATTCTGGAAGACTTGTACGCCACGCAGACCGAAAATGATTTCTTCTTCAACGCCATTACCGGTGCAGGGTACTGCTACCCCTTTGAAGGATACGGATCCCTGACAACAAATCCGGACAGCACCCTTACTGATTACTTCAGCAGGCTGACTGCAGGGAACATGCGCCTCATGGACCTCGACATGCTGGGGTTGTACACCCATAGTGGTGACGGCTGGTCCGAAAGGGACCGTGATATCGCAGAAAAATACATTTCCCCGATGAAAGGAGTCCGTTCCATCCTCTCCGGCATGCACCGAACGGCCTACACTGCTTCCCAGGCCCATGAAAGGATCCCCGGCGGAAAAACCGTACACCATACGGTCACCTTCTGGTCCTATGACGACCTCATTTGGAATGATCCCGCTCTGGACGATGCCGCCGTTGCCCACATGGTCAAAGAAATCCAGGAGAACGGCGACGGTCCGTTCATCCAGGCCATGTTTTACAGCTGGCACTATGGCCCCCGGCGGCTGAAAAAGCTGCAGGATAAACTAAAACCACTTGGATACGAATTCGTTACAATGAAAGAATTCGATGATCTTTACAGACAAACCTTATAATAATCACAGATACTGATATGCGCAATCCTTTCTCCCTGACTCTAACCCTGTTGATTTTAGCGACAGGAACGATGTTTGCCGGAACCCGGAAGCCGGACAAAACCATTTGGGAAATCGGCCAAAAAGACGGTACCCCCGAAGGCTTCGCCCTGGCGCCAGACAGATTCAGAGACTTCATTGAAAACGACTTTGGGTACGAAGATACCTATTTCCTGGTCGGCTACTCCTCCCTCGAGAAGGACTTTCCCTATGTCCTGCCCGGGCCCGTGGACACCTGGGGCGGCACCTGGCCGACATCGGGATGGAGGACCCATTGCGTGACTGTCTTTTTCGATCTCGGCAGAACGCCGCGCCCTGAGGCGGATTATCTCCTGAATGTCCATTTGGCGGACCACGCAACGAATTTCCTGCCACTGGTAAAGGTCTCTCTTAACGACGTCGATACCAAAGTGCAGATCATGAAGGAGGGGGTGGATTTTTCCGCGCAGCGCAAACCTCACCAAATGGAAAAAGTGACCGATACCCTCGGCATCACCGGCAATCTCTCCGCCGCCTCGCCCTATACCATCGCCCTGCCGCTGAAAGGACGGGACTTGCACAAAGGGGCGAACCAACTAGTTATCACTGTGCTGGAAGGGTCCTGGATTCTCTTTGACCAGATTGAGTTGCTCGGTCCCTCCCCGATGAAAGTCAAACACCCGCAAGGTGCTTTCGTCCGCAACGCCACGCCAGCTCCGTATCAATTGGATCCGTCCGTCCAGCCCCTCCTGATCGATCTGGAACACCTGGAGGGAGCTCCGGAAATCCGCGTGAAGGTCGGCGGGAAGACCATCCTGAAAAAAAACCTTGAAAAGGGACGCTACTGCTTCGAAGCGCCCATGCCCGCAGTCCCGACGGCACAGAAGAGCCGCTATGCCGTTTACTGTGACGGGAAGAAAATCGCATCCGGCAGGATCGAACGTTCCCCGCAACCTCTCCAAACACCTGCGGGGTATGTCGATACACGGATCGGGACCGCCCATTCCCGCTGGATGATCGCACCCGGCCCTTGGATGCCGTTCAGCATGGTGAAACTCAGTCCCGACAATCAGAATGCCGGATGGCAGGCCGGTTACCAGCCTTCTTTCGAGAGCATCGGCTGCTTCAGCCATATCCACGATTGGACCCTCGGCGGGCTCGGCATCATGGCGGTAAATGGACCGCTGAAGACCCTGGTTGGCGACGAACAGAAAGACGACGAAGGATACCGTTCCCGAATCAATAAGCGCACGGAAAAAGCCGGTATCGGTTACTATAGCGTCGAACTGACTGATTATGATATCCTTGCAGAAATAACCGCTACGAGCCGGTGCGGTTTCGAGCGGTTCACATTCCCGACCGACCGGGACAATGGCCGTATCCTGATCGAACTCAAGCCCCAGGCAGAAAATGGTATTCAGGTCCAAGATGCCTCCTTCCGGCTCGTCTCTCCCACCCGGATTGAAGGATACTGCCACCAGTTTTCCCCCAATGTATGGCTTTACAATGATGCCGACCAGGACTACCGGGTCCATTTCGTCATCGAATTCGACCGCCCGGTCAAGAGCGTAGGCTGCTGGTCGGACGGGAACGTCTTGCGCGACATCTCCGCTCACGAATGGGGAGAATGCGGTGCGGCCGGCATATTTGCCGAATTCGCCCCGTCGGCTGAACGGTGGGCCGTCCAGGTTCGCAGCGGCATCTCGCTCGTCAGCATTGAGAATGCCGCCGAAAACCTGGAGACGGAGGTCAGCCGGCCGTTCGACTGGAATTTCAATGCCGTGATGCAGAACAATATAGATACCTGGAACAGCCTCCTATCCCGCCTGGAAATAAAGAGCGACGACGCCCTGGAAAAAATGCGGTTCTATAACTGCATGTACCGGGCGATCTGCAGCCGCAACACTTGGAGCGACTGCAACGGGGAGTGGCGGTCCGTTGATGACGTTGTCCGTAAAGTGGATAATCCCGCCGATGACATCATGCTCGGTTACGACGGCCTATGGAACACCTTCTGGAACCTGAACCAATTCTGGAACCGCGTCACACCGGAATGGTCCTCCAGATTGGTCCGCTCGCAACTGGCAATGTACGATGCCAACGGCTGGCTGGCAAAGGGTCCGGCCGGATTAAACTACATCCCGGTAATGGTCGCAGAACATGAAATTCCCCTCCTGGTCAGCGCCTGGCAGATGGGCATCCGGAACTATGACGGCCAGAAACTCTTGCAGGCAGCAGTCAAGATGCAGACCACCCCTGCACAGAAGCTCTTCAAAGGGTTCGTCGGAAACCGCGACCTGATTCCTTACTTAAAGCACCACTATGTCCCGTATGCCATGGGACGCTTCTCCAATACGATGGAATATTCCTACGACGACTGGACGGTCGGGCAACTGGCCAAGGCCCTCGGTGATGAAAAAACATTCGATACCTTCAACGACCGCGGGTATTGGTGGAAGAATGTCATCGATGACGAAGGATGGTGTCACATGAAAGACAGCAAGGGCCAGTGGATGGAGGGCTTCGACCCCTTCCGCAGCGGCGCTAACCAGCATTATGTAGAAGGGAACGCCTGGCAGCTCACCTTCTTTGTGCCGCAGGATGTGCCCGCACTGGTGGAAAAAATTGGCAAGAAACGGTTTACAGATCGCCTAGAATGGGGATTCAACCAGGATGAACCTTGGCGGTACAATGCGCCGAACGACCAGTACTGGGACCATCCGGTCGTCCAGGGAAACCAGCAGTCCATGCATTTCGCCTACTTGTTCAACTATGCAGGCCAGCCGTGGAACACCCAGCGCTGGAGCCGCTCCATCATGGATCGGTACTATGGATACGGTGTAGCAAATGCATATCTCGGCGATGAAGACCAGGGACAGATGAGTGCCTGGGCGGTCATGACCTCACTCGGACTGTTCCAGACAGACGGTGGTTGCGGTGCGACCCCCATGTATGAGATTACCGGCCCGCTCTTCGAAGAAATCACCATCCACATGGACGGCCGTTTCGGACGTGGACAGACCTTTGTCATCAAGGCCCATGGCGCTTCGAGGAAGAACATATATGTGCAAAGTGCCGTGCTGAACGGCAAGCCGCTGCGCTCTTTCCGCTTCCCGGCTTCCGAATTGCTGAAGGGCGGTTCTCTGGAACTGGAAATGGGTCCGGAGCCCAACTACGACTGGGGCATTGAATAAACCCGCTGCCAGGATCTTGGCCAGGTATAATTTCGTCATTAATAAATACAGAAAAAGATATGCGCAAACTTCTCTTCTTTGTTTTTTCCTTGTTGTTTTTAGCGACAGGAACGATGTTCGCCGGAACCCGGAACCCGGACAAAACCATTTGGGAAATCGGCCAGAAAGACGGTTCCCCCGAAGGCTTCGCCCTGGCGCCAGACAGATTCAGAGACTTCATTGAGAACGACTTTGGGTACGAAGATACCTTTTTCCTGGTCGGGCACTCCTCCCCCGAGAAAGATTTTCCCTATGTTCTGCCTGGGCCAGTGGACACCTGGGGCGGAACATGGCCTCCGGCGGGATGGAGGACTCACTGCTTGACCATCCTGTTCGGACTGGAAGGCCGGCCAAAAGCCGACGCGGATTATCTCCTGAATATTCACTTGGCTGACCACGCCACTCAATGCCTACCCCTGGTAAAGGTCTCC
>ONTQ01000012.1 GCA_900320795.1 uncultured Bacteroidales bacterium | reverse complement strand
GTGCGTGTGGAAGGGGCCGACCGTAAGTCCTTCTTCGCCGTGGCCGAGAGCCCCAACGGAGTGGACAACTTCCGTTTCTGGCCTCGTCCCATCACCATGCCCGAGTGGGGCGAACCCGCCACCAATGTGTATGACATGCGCCTTACCGCTCATGAGGATGGCTGGATTTACGGTATTTTCTGCGTGGAACGCAAGGACCACAGCGCGGAAGGAGACCTCTCCGCCGCTACAGCGGCTGCCGGCGTGGCCCGCACCAAAGATTTGGTGAACTGGGAGCGTCTGCCGGACATCCGTTCTGCTTCCCAGCAGCGTAATGTGGTGCTTCATCCGGAGTTCGTGGACGGGAAATATGCCCTGTACACCCGCCCGCAGGACGGTTTCATCGATGCCGGCAACGGTGGCGGCATCGGCTGGGCCCTGGTGGACAGCATGGAAAATGCCGTCATCAAGGATGAGAAAATCATCAACCGACGATACTATCATACTATCAAGGAAGTGAAGAACGGAGAAGGTCCTCACCCCATCAAGACGGACCGGGGCTGGCTGCATCTGGCCCATGGCGTGCGCGGCTGCGCTTCCGGCCTCCGCTATGTGCTGTACATGTACATGACGGCCTTGGACGATCCGTCCCGTGTCATCGCCCAACCCGGCGGTTTCTTCATGGTACCGGAGGGTCCCGAGTATATCGGCGATGTGATGAATGTCCTTTTCGCCAACGGATGGATCTGCGATCCCGATGGCAAGGTATTCATCTACTACGCTTCTTCCGACACCCGCATGCATGTGGCGACTTCGACGGTGGACCGCCTGGTGGACTACTGCCTGCACACCCCGGAAGACGGTCTCCGCACCGGCCTCTCCGTAGAAACCTTGAATCGCCTGATAGACCTGAATCAGCAGTGATTGCTAATCAGCTGGTTCAATGTTAGTTATAATATATTTCTCGTTCGTTTTTTGAACGGGAAATGTATAGGAAAGCACTGATAATCAATTGTTTAAATGTCACGGATAACCTTTTTCCTTGCGCTGGCTCTCTGCACCGGAAGCCTTCAGGCGCAGACGCTGAAACTTTCGCACCTTTTCGGTGACCATGCTGTGATGCAGCAGGAAACCCAGGCTCCCGTCTGGGGCTGGGGAAAACCCGGCGCTACGGTGGAGGTGCAGTTTGACGGCCAATCTTACAAGACCAGGGTTGCGGCCGACGGTGCCTGGCGTGTTGCCGTGAATACCCCCAAGGCCGATGGCCTGGTCCGTACCCTGGTAGTCAAGTCCGGAAAAGAAAGCCTGACGGCGGGCGATATTGCCCTCGGAGAAGTATGGCTCTGCAGCGGCCAGTCCAATATGGAGATGCCCATTCGCGGTTTCGGCTTCCAGGAGGTGGAGGGCGCTACGGAGGCCATCCTGTCAGCCCCCGAGACCGCGTCTGATGTCCGTGTGTTCAATATCCTTACTCCCAAGAAATATGAGCCCATCGACGATGTGGACGTTTCTTGGGCCTATACCGACGGCGCCACCACGGCCCAGACATCGGCCGTGGCCTATTTCTTTGCCAGACGCCTTACCAAGACACTTGGCGTGCCGGTGGGCATCATCGTCAATGCCTGGGGCGGCAGCCGCATCGAACCCTGGATGACAAAAGAAGTGATCAACTCGGCCGGACTTACCCGGCAGGAACTTGACGATCTGTATGCCGTGGAAGATATTCCGGACCGTTGGCCCGAGACGCCTGAAACCATCTGGAACGGGCGCGTGCATCCTATCGTGGGCTATGCCGCCAGGGGTATCCTCTGGTACCAGGGCTGTTCCAACATGGGCCAGCCGCACTGCTACGACAAACTGCAGAAGGCCATGGTGGAGATGTGGCGCAAAGAGTGGGGAAGAGACCTTCCTTTCATCTTTACCCTTCTCGCTCCCTTCGACCACAGTGACGCCGACGGACGCTGGCGCCCGCATTTTGTCCTGAATCAACTCCATACGGAGGAAATCCTGGCGCATTCGTGGGCCATCTGCACGGAGACCCTGGGCAACAAGGTCACCGTCCATCCTGCCAAGAAGAGGGAAGTGGCCGACATGATGCTCCTCCGCGCCCTGCAGAGCGTCTATGGCATCAACCCCGGGACCAGCGTGGACCTTCCCCGTCTGGGCAGCGTGGAATATCTGGAAGACGGCCGCGTGAAAGTGCGCCTGACGCAGGTGTGGAGTGATCTTGGTTCCATATCGGCCCGGGATGTGGTGGGTTTTGAGCTCGCCGGCGAAGACCGCGAATTCCACCTGGCCAAAGCCGAAATCGACTGGGATGGCCAGACCATCGTTGTCCAGTGCCCCGAGGTGCCCAAGCCCATTGCCGTCCGCTACGGTTTCCGCAACTGGATGGGCGCCAATCTACAGAAATCGAACGGGCTTCCCGTTCCTCCCTTCAGAAGTGACGACTGGGAATATTAGATAGTTATGAGGAAAGGCTTTTATCTTCTGGGCGTTGCCGCAATGCTGCTCTGCGCCTGCAACCCTGGTTTCAAAAGGCAGGACAACACCGTGACCATTCCTTGTGGAGAAAGGGCGGTGCGCCTGCAGGTAATATCTCCGGAAATTGTCCGCGTGAGCGTTTCTCCGGACGGGAAATTCCGCGACCGGCACAGCCTGGCGGTGGTGGAGCAGGGTGCCTGCAACGATTTTGAGGTGACATGCGCCATGGGAAAGGTACGCCTTGCCACCGATGCCCTTTCCGTTGAAGTGTATCAGGCCGATGCCAGCACTTATTTTTACAAGGCCGACGGTACTCCGCTGGCCTTAAACGGGCAATCAGCTTTTGCCCCTGCCGAAGTAGAAGGAAAGAAGGCCTGGAGCACGTCCATTCAGTTCGATTCCCGCGAGGGAGAGGCTTTTTATGGCCTGGGACAGCACCAGGCCGGGGAATTCAACCACAAGGGACGGCAGGAAGAGTTGTATCAATACAACACCAAGGTGAGTGTCCCCATGGTAGTTTCCACGGATGGTTACGGCATTCTGGTGGACGCCTATTCCCTGGGCCGATGGGGCACCGACCAGCCCTACCGCCAACTCGGCGAGGTCTTCGATTTGGACCTGACCGGGACTTATAAGGGAGCCGACGGCAACGTCCTGGTCCAGAAAGAGGACAGCCTCTACTATGAGAACGAATTCGTTCTCAAGAACTTGCCGGCCGTTCCCCTGAACGGCGGAAAAGTATGCTACGAGGGAACCATTACGGCTCCTGAAACCGGGGACTATTCCTTTATCCAGTATTATGCCGGTTTTCAGCGCACGGAAGTGGGCGGCGAGGAGAAGATGTCCCGACGCTGGCGTCCGGCCTGGAACCCCAACAGTTATAAATTCACGGCTCATCTGGAAAAGGGTGTGCCCACTCCTTTGAAGGTGGAATGGGAGCCCGACGGAGACGTGTCGTATATCGGCCTGCGGGTCCTTCCGGCCGGAGCGGTGGACGAAGGCATCACCTTCTGGAACGAATTTGAGCCGCAGTTGGACTATTATTTCATCGGGGGCGGTACCTATGACGGCGTTATCAGGGGATATCGCCAGCTTACCGGAAAAGCGCCGGTAATGCCCAAATGGGTGCTGGGCTTCTGGCAGAGCCGGGAACGCTATTCCACCCAGGAAGATTTGGTGGAAACCCTTGCAGAACTGCGCAGAAGGCACATTCCGGTGGACAATATCGTCCAGGACTGGCAGTATTGGGAAGAAGACCAGTGGGGGAGCCATGCTTTCGATACGTCCCGTTATCCCGATCCGGAGAAGATGCTGGACGATGTGCACGCTCTCCACGGCCGCTTCATGATTTCCGTCTGGCCCAAGTTCTATACCAATACCGTGCATTACAAGGAACTCAAGGCGTCCGGCTATGTGTATGGGAATGCCGAAAAGGACAGCCTGAAAGACTGGCTGGGCCATACCCAGTCTTTCTATGACGCCTATGCCCCCGGCGGACGGGAATTGTTCTGGCGCCAGATGGACGAGAGTCTCTACACCAAATACGGCCGCAAGATTGACGCCTGGTGGATGGACGCTTCCGAACCCAATCTCCGGGACTGCCTTCCCATGGACTATTTCAAGTGGCTGCTCACCCCCAATGCCCTGGGCCCCTCCACGGAGTATCTCAATGCCTATGCCCTGGTGAACGCCATGGCCATCTATGAGGGCCAGCGTTCCGTAGATCCGGATAAACGGGTGTTCCTCCTGACCCGGAACGGTTTTTCCGGCTTGCAGCGCTATAGTACGGCAACCTGGAGCGGCGATATCGGCACCTCCTGGACCGACATGCGCATGCAGATGGCCGCCGGCCTCAATTACTCCATGAGCGGCATTCCTTTCTGGGGAATGGACATCGGCGGATTCTCTGTCATGAGCAAGTTCTACGAGGCTGCGTATGCCGATGAGTGGCAGGAGTTGCAGACCCGCTGGCATCAGTTCGGCACCTTTGTCCCGCTGTTCCGTACCCACGGCCAGTGGCCGCGCCGGGAACTTTGGAACATTGCTCCGGAGGGCTCCAAGGCCTATAAGAGCATCCTGTGGTACATGCGGCTCCGCTATCGCCTGATGCCGTATCTGTATTCGCTTACCGGCGCCGTGAACCGGGAGGACTACACCCTCATGCGCGGTCTGCCGATGGACTTCCCGGCCGACCCGGAAGTCCGCGACCTTTCCGACCAGTGGATGCTGGGCCCGGCCCTGATGCCCTGCCCGGTGTACGAGTACAAAGCCCGCAGCCGGGAGGTCTATTTCCCGGAGGGCGTCTGGTACGATTTCTATACCGGTGAATACATAGAGAGTCCCGGTCAAGCCGGGAGTGACACCCCGACCCGATCGGGCATCTGGCGCACCGTGGCGGCCCCGTATGAGCGCATTCCGCTTTATGTCCGCGGCGGCAGCATTCTTCCGGTGGGCCCCGCCATGGAATGGAGCGATGAAAAGCCGGCCGACAACCTCCTCCTTCTGGTCTATGCCGGAGCCGACGCTTCGTTTACCCTGTACGAGGATGACGGACTCACTTACGGTTATGAGAAAGGGGAGTTCAGCACCATCCCGCTGGCCTGGGACGAAGAATCCCGTACCCTCACCATCGGGGACCGCGAAGGCTCTTATCCGGGCATGCTGGAAAGCCGCCGTTTCCGCGTGAAGGTAGTGGACGCCTCCCATCCTTTTGTGTGGAATCCGGATGTGGCAGCCCGGGAAGTCGTTTACGAAGGGAAAGCCATTCAAATAACACTCTGAAAATGAAACGTCTCGCCGTCATACTGCTGCTCGCGGTGCCCCTTTTGGCATCGGCCCGAGCCTTGCCTTTCGACGAAGGCTGGAAGTTTTCGCTGGGCAGTGCCTTGTCGCCGAAAGCGGATTTTTGCCGGGGAACGGAATATTTTACCTATTACACCAAGGCGGCTTCCATTCACAACGAAGGTCCCTATTCCATAGAGTTTGACGACAGCGCCTGGACTCCGGTCACCCTTCCGCACGACTGGGTGGTGGACCTTCCATTCGCTCCCGAAGCCAGCAAGAGTCACGGATACAAGACGGTAGGCTGGCGCTACCCACATACCAGCGTCGGCTGGTATCGGAAGCATTTCACCGTATCGGCCGATGACTGCCTCAAGGGCGTCTCCCTTCGTTTCGACGGCATTTTCCGCGATTCCGAAATCTGGGTGAACGGCTTCTGGGTGGGCGGTGAAAAGAGCGGTTATGTCCCGCAGGAATATACCATCACCGAATACTTGAATCCGGACGGGGACAACATTGTCTGCGTCCGGGCCGATGCCACCTTCGAGGAAGGCTGGTTCTATGAAGGAGGCGGAATCTATCGGCACGTATGGATGCAGATAGGGGAGCCGGAGGTGAAGCCCATGCCGGGGCGGAGGATTACGATGGATCCGGACCGGGGCCTTCTCATTGACGGGCAGCGTGTGCAACTGAGGGGCGTGAACCTGCATCAGGACCATTCCGGTGTGGGGGTGGCCATTCCGGACGAACTGTGGATTTGGAAAATCAAGCAACTGAAGAAACTGGGAATCAATGCCATCCGTACTTCCCACAATCCGGCTTCCGAGGCCTTCCTGAATATCTGCGACAGCCTGGGAATGTATGTGCTGGAGGAAAACCGCCTGATGGGCGTGAACCCGGCTCAGTTGGAACCGCTCCGGCGCATGATTGAGCGGGACAGGCACCATCCCTGCATCGTGATGTGGGGAATCGGCAATGAAGAATGGGGCATCGAGTGGAAGGACAAGGGCGAGGCCATTGCCGCCACGATGACCCGTTTTGTCCATAGTCTGGATGATACCCGGCCTGTATTCGTGGCCAGCAGCGGCGGTCCCAACGTCCTGAAAGGGGCCGATGTGGCCGGATACAACTATATCATCCAGAATCCCATCGAAAAGTATCGTACGATGTATCCTGACCGCTTGGCGGTGGGATCTGAGGAAACCAGCGGCTGCGGTACGCGCGGGGTGTATTTCCCGGATCCGGAAGGCGGCCGCAAACCGGCCATCAACCGTGGCCCCCAGGGGCCGGACAGCCTCTACAACTGTATCGGCCGCGGCATGAAATTCTACGAGGAAAGGCCCTGGCTGGCCGGAATGTTCTATTGGACCGGTTTTGATTACCGGGGAGAACCCGACCCTTTGGTCTGGCCGGCCACGCTGTCGGAATTCGGAATCCTGGATTATTGCGGTTTCCCGAAGGATGAGGCTTGGTATTTGCAGGCTTGGTGGACGGAAAAACAGGTGCTGCATCTGCTTCCCCACTGGAATCTGGAAGGGCATGAAGGAGAAGTCATTCCGGTGTGGGTTTACAGCAACTGTGACGAAGTATCCCTTACGGTGAACGGCAAGTCCCTCGGCCGCAAGAAAATGCCCCGCTACGGCTATCTGGAATGGAAGGCCGTTTATAAGCCCGGAAAAGTGGTCGCCACCGGCTATAAAAATGGCCGGAAAGTTTTGACAGAAACGGTTTGGACGGCCGGGGCTCCGGCTCAGTTGGAAACGGAGACGGACCGGATCGGGGATTTCTCCGTGGTAAATGTGACGGTTCTGGATGCCAAGGGTCATTTTGTTCCTACGGCTTGCCTACCGGTTACCCTTACCGTGGAAGGGGAGGGCAGCATCGTGGGCGGCGGGAACGGAGACCCGGCCTACCATGGATGCGAAAGGCCGTCTGCCGGAGCAAAGACCTTTACGCTCCCGTCTTTCAACGGGCGGGTGCAGTTCCTCCTCCGTGGTAAAAAAGATGTAATCATTAATGTAAGTATATGAAAAAAACGCTCATTTTGTTAAGTGCTGTTCTTCTTGGGGCAGCCTGTGCACCGAAGGGTCCCCAGGCGATTCCCACCGACAAGGAAGTAGAAGCCAAGGTAGAGAAGGTTCTGAAGGGGATGACCCTGGAGGAGAAAGCGGGCCAGATGGTCCAGTTGAACATTTCCGTCCTGGAGGACGAGACGCGCGAGGCGATAGACCCGGCAAAGTTGGATAAGGTCATCGGCCAGTACAAAGTGGGATCCATCCTCAACGTGATGAATGACCGTAGCCATTCCCGCGAGGTGACGGCCGCCATGGTCCGTCAGATTCAGGAGAAGTCCATGGAAACCATCGGCATCCCTTGTATCTACGGACTGGATATGATTCATGGCGCCTCTTACCTGTCGGATGGTTCCCTGTATCCGCAGGAGATTAATCTGGCAGCCACTTTCAACCGGGAGTATCCGCGCCTGATGGGCCGCGCCATGGCCTATGAGACCCGTGCCGCCCAGGTGGCCTGGGTATTCTCCCCGGTGATGGACCTGGGCCGGGATCCCCGCTGGCCGCGCATTTGGGAAAGTTTCGGTGAGGATCCTTATCTGCAGGCCCAGATGGCCCGTGAGGAAACCGTCGCCATCCAGGGAGAGAATCCCAATCAAATCGACTTGGAACATGCGGCCGTTTCCATCAAGCATTTCATGGGCTATGGTGTTCCGGTGAGCGGTAAGGACCGTACGCCGGCCATCATTGCCGAGAATGATCTCCGCGAAAAGTTCTTTGCCCCGTTCCTGGCCTGCTTCCGTGCTGGTGCCCTTACCGCCATGGTGAATTCGGCCTCCATCAACGGCATTCCGACGCATTGCAACGCCCTGCTGCTGAGCGGATGGGTCAAGGAGCAACTGGGTTGGGATGGCCTGCTGGTGACCGACTGGGCCGACATCGACAACCTCTTCAAACGCGACCATGTGGCCGCCGACAAGTACGAAGCGGTGGAAATGGGTATCAATGCGGGTATCGACATGATTATGGATCCCTATGACCCCGAGTGCTGCAATGTGATTGTCGAACTTGTGAAGAGCGGCCGCATCCCCGAATCCCGTCTCAATGACGCCGTGCGCCGCATCCTGCGACTGAAAGTCCGTATCGGCCTGTTTGACAAACCCACTTGGGACTATGCGTATCCGGATTTCGCCGGAGAGAAATTTGCACAGGAATCGTATGCCGCCGCCTTGGAGAGCGAAGTGCTGCTGAAGAACAACGGCATCCTTCCGCTGAAGGAAAGTGCCGCCATTTTGGTGACCGGGCCCAACGCCAACAGCCTTCGTACCCTGAACGGCGGTTGGAGTTATACCTGGCAGGGACGTGCAGACGATTACGTTCCCCAGTACAATACCATCCTGGAGGCCCTGCAGCGCCGTTTCGCCAAGGTTACATACGCGCCAGGCGTCCAGTATGTGGGTGAAGACTGGCAGGCCGAGGATGCTTCGGGCATCGCTGCCGCCGTTGCCGCCGCCCGCGGGGCCGATGTCATCGTGGCCTGCATCGGTGAGAATACCTATTGCGAGACGCCCGGCAATATGGACGACCTGAACCTGTCGGCCAATCAGAAGGAACTGGTGAAGAAACTGGCAGCCACCGGAAAGCCTATCGTGCTCATCCTCAACGAAGGACGGCCGCGACTGATTGGCGATATCGAACCGCTGGCCGCCGCCGTGGTGGACGTGATGCTTCCGTCCAATTTCGGCGCAGACGCCCTGGCCGCTCTCCTGAGCGGAGACGAGAACTTCTCCGGAAAACTCCCGTTCACGTATTCCAAGCACATCAATGCCCTGCATACCTATGACTACAAGGTTTCCGAACACCGTGAGACCATGGCGGGCTCCTATAACTATGACGCCGTCATGGACGTGCAGTGGCCCTTCGGCTTCGGCCTCAGCTATACCGAATTCGCCTATGGCAATCTGAAAGTGGATGCCGAAGAATTCAAGGCCGGCGATGTCCTGAAAGTCTCTGTAGATGTGACCAATATCGGCAGTCGTGCCGGAAAGGAAGCCGTCCTTCTGTACAGTTCAGACTTGGTGGCCTCCTTGATTCCCGACGTGAAGCGTCTCCGTGGTTTTGAGAAGATTTCCCTGGAACCCGGTGAGACCAAGACGGTCAGCTTTGAACTCCCGGCCTCCGACCTGGCTTTTGTAGGGGCCGATGGCCGCTGGCGGCTGGAGAAGGGCGATTTTCGTCTGTCCTGTGGCGGTCAGGCCGCCATGGTCCGCTGCACGGAAACCAAGGTTTGGGAAACGCCGAATATCTAGTATGGAAACAAGAACGGATGTCTTTTTGCAGGAGGTCAGGGAAAACCTGACTTCCTGTATTTTGCCCTACTGGCTTCGCCTCAGGGACCCTCGGGGCGGTTTTTACGGAGAAGTGTCTTCGGACGGAGAGGTGTTATATGACGCCCCCCGCGGTGTTATCCTCAATGCCCGGCTCATCTGGTCTTTTTCGGCCGCCTATGCCGCGCTGAAGGATACGCAGTATCTGGTGGCGGCCGTACATGCGCGGGACTGGTTCCTGGAACATTTCTGCGACCATAAGTACGGCGGCGTCTATTGGAGCGTGACGGCGGAAGGGGAGCGGCTGGATGCCAAAAAGCAACTCTATGCCCAGGGTTTTGCCATTTATGGCCTGTCGGAACTCTATAAGGTGACCCGGGACGATGAGGCCCTCAAGAATGCCATCAACCTTTATCAGGTTGTGGAAACCTATTTTGCCGACCGGGAGAACGGAGGATATATCGAGGCGCTGGCCCGGGACTTCTCTCCGTTGGAAGACATGTCGCTGAGTGCCCATGACATCAATGCTGACAAGACCATGAATTCCCATCTCCATATCCTGGAAGCTTATGCCAATCTGTATCAGGTGTGGCCGGATGAGGGACTGAAGGCGGCTGTGGAGCATCTTCTGGAGATTATCGGCACCCGGGTGATGGCTCCGGACGGCCATCTACAGCTCTATTTCAGGCGGGACTGGAGCGTCCTTCCCGGTGGTGTTTCTTACGGACACGACATCGAGACTTCCTGGCTGGCTCTGGAATGCGCCTTTGCGCTGAAAGACCTCGATGTCGTCACCCGTGTGCGTCCCTGGGCGCTGGCGATGGGAAAGGCCGGCAACGAAGGGCTCCTTCCAGACGGCTCCATGCGCTACGAGAAGCTTCCGGACGGCCGCTTTGACGATTCCCGCCAGTGGTGGGTACAGGCCGAGACGGTAGTCGGAAACCTCTGGCTGTGGAAGTACCATTTGGCTTCCGACGCCGCGGACCGTGCCGTAGCCGCCTGGAATTACATCAAGGAGCATCTGGTGGACGGAAAGGACGGCGAATGGTGGTGGGCCGTGCTGCCGGACGGCTCGCTGGATTTGGCCCAGCCCAAGGCCGGTTTCTGGAAATGCCCCTACCACAATACGCGCATGTGTCTGCAAGTTTTGAATATTTTTTCTTAAATTTGTTACCGCACTAAAAACCGATATCCATGGCAAAATTATCAGAGAAAATCGGATATGGCCTGGGTGACGCCGCCGCCGGCGGTATTACCTGGAAGGTGATGTCCATCGCTTTTCCCTTTTTCTTCACCAACATCTTTGGCCTCACCGTGGCCGATGCCGGGGCCCTGATGCTGCTGGCGCGCCTCTTCGATGTGGTCACGGACCCGCTGATGGGCGCCATCGCAGACCGCACCAAAACCCGCTGGGGTACCTATCGGCCCTGGCTCATCTTCGGCGCCATTCCGCTGGGCGTGGTCTTCGCCCTGCTGCTTTATACGCCCGATCTGGGCCCTACCGGCCGCAGGATATATGCGTATGCGCTATACCTGCTGATGATGGTGGTCTATACTGCCGTGAATGTGCCTTACGGTTCCCTGCTGGGTGTTATGACCGAAGACAGCAATGAGCGCAACGAGTTCTCTTCGTTCCGGATGGTGGGTGCTTATGCGATGGGCTTCATTACCCTTTTCTCCTTCCCATATCTGCAGAAGATGGTGGGTGGAACGCCGGCGCATCAGTATGCCGTTTTGGGCGTGGTGCTGGGCGCTCTTGCCGCTTTGGGCACCCTGGCTTGCGGTCTCCTTACCAAGGAACGTCTGGAGCCGGTCCGGGCCGAGAAATTCTCCCTGAAACCCTTTGCCGACCTCATTCACAACAAGCCGTGGATTTACCTCACGCTCATCGGCATTTGCACCAATTTCTTCAATGGATTCCGCTATGCCGTGGCTGCTTATCTGTTCGAGTATTGTATGCATGGTGACGTGACGGTCTCCGGCCTCATCATCAATTACACCGTATTCATGATGTTCGGCGAGGCGGTGTGCATGATTGTCGGCGGCCTTACCCCCCGCTTTACCAAGTGGGTTGGTTCCAAGCACAAAGCTTTTGTCTGGGCGGCCGTCATCTGCGCCGTTTCCTCCATCGCCTTCTTCTTCATCCCCATGGATCCTGCCTGGATATGGGTGATGATTGCCAATGTGATTGTCACATCCGTCGGTATCGGCATTTATTCCCCGCTGCTGTGGTCCATGTATGCCGATGTGGCCGACTATGCCACCGAGAAGAACGGCACCTCTTCCACGGGACTCATCTTCTCTTCCGGTACGATGGCCCAGAAGTTCGGATCGGCCATCTCGGGCGCCCTCGTGGCCCTGCTCCTCGGAGCCGCCGGCCTTCTCTCCAGCCAGAACCCCGTAACGGGCGAAACAGTGGTCACCATTACCAACCTGGGCGGCGTGCAGCACATGGTATGGGCCCTGTTCTCCCTCTTCCCGGCCGCCATCGCCCTCCTGATTCTCCTTCTCCTCCGCCTCTATCCCATCAAGAAATAGCTTTGAGTGGCGGCTATTTGGCTGTCCATCAATACTTTATATAGTATTCCTCGTTCAAAAAATCGAACGAGGAATACTTGTAATATGCTGATATATAATACGTTATCTGTCACGGGTGACAGAGGCTATTCAGGGGAAATTGATAGTTTTGTGTCAAATTGCTAATGATGGAGTACCAAGAAGGGTGGATTGCTTTGTTTTTTCTGATTTCCTGTCATCTGGAAGAACCCTCTGTTCCGTACGGAATTGACTGGGAAGAGAAGGAATCGGCCGAACTGCTTCAAATGGTGCAGATGGGCATGAAAGAGATTCGGCGGCGTGGGCTGCATCTCTCCGGGCCGTCTTCAGAGGTGCGCATAACCCGTGCATACCGTGTCTTTATCGGACGAAAGGAAGTGAAACTGAGGCCGATGGCAAAGTCGGTATTGCTCCTTTTTCTCAGACATCCCGAGGGAATTCCTCTCAAGGATCTGGCCGATTATCAAAGTGAATTGACGGCCTTTTACCGGCGCGTAAGCCGAAGCTCGGACCCCGGTGAGATGGAGGCACGGATAGCACGGATGCTGGATTTGTTCAACAATGAAATCAATGTGAATATTGCGCGGGTGAACCGGGCTGTTGCCGCCCTGGTGGATGATGCCTCTTATTATCGAATTGACGGGGCGGCAGGCCATCCCAAGAGAATCCGTTTGGATAGAAAACGTGTAATCTGGGAAGTAGAAAGGATGGATCCATCGTAAAAAACAGCCAACAAGCATCTGATACAACACAATGTTTTTTACGATTCTTGGAAGAAGAAAAACTTCTGAATATCTTGCGCCATATCTCCCGGTCAGGGAAGAAGCGATAAGATATGAAAACGAGAAAAAAATATTCCGGAGAGGTACATCACGTTTGCCAGCAGACGGTACAAGGTGTTTTGGTTTTTTACACCATCAGTGATTATCTTGTTTTTTTTACCATTTTCTGTTCGGTTGCGAGACGTTTGGGCATTAGGGTCCTTGCACTTTGTCCTATGGTGGATCACATCCACAACACAGTCGTAGTCCCCAGCGAGAGATTGCTTCCTGCCTTTGTGCAGCAATACACGCATCTGTTCTCTCACGAGTGGAATCTGTCCAGGGGCAGGAAGGGAGTTCTGTTCAAGCATCGCTATATGAGTTCTGCAAAATTGGGAAACAAGCAGGTAAAGACAACCATCAACTATAATTGCAATAATCCTGTTGAACGAAAGATGGTTCAAGCAGCCGAAGATTACCGTTGGAATTTTCTCCGTTACGCGAAGGAGGAATTCCCCTTTTCCGTTCCCTACAAATTGGCAGACAAGTCCGCGAAATTTCGGAATATCCTAAAGGAAATCAAGTGCATTTATGACGGAGGCGGGTATTTGAAATACAGGTACCTGAAACGTTGGAAAGCCAAATTGAACCCGATAGAAATCCAGCAGTTGACCGATTATGCCATCCATTTATGGAATGTTGTTGACTATGAAGAGGCTGTCAGTTATTACGGGGATTACGAGACAATGCTGCATTCTTTTCACGACAACACGGGAAGCGATTACGATATAAAGGAAGACCGGAACAATTATTCTGATGCCGTGTATAAGGACTGTAGCCGTATCCTGATAGGCGATGCCTATGTCAAAAACCTTTTTGAGATACCCTTGCTTCCATTATCCCGGAAAAAATACTTGGCCGAATTGCTTCACTATAGGACCACGGCCCGTCCCCGCCAGATAGAAAAATACCTCCATCTTCAGTGTGGCAGATAACTTACTGATTAATAGGATTATAAAAAAAGCAACCCGCGAGGGGCTGCTCATTTTCTACCAGCGATCTTCGTCGGAGACGGAGAGTTTCTTACGGGCGTGACGGCGACGGGCGCTAAGGACGCGACGGCCGTTGGCGCTGGCCATGCGAGCGCGGAAGCCGTGCTTATTCACACGCTTGCGGCGGGAAGGTTGGAATGTTCTTTTCATGATATCTCTATTTTATATTTTTCGCGTAAGGACTGCAAAGGTAGCAATTCCCCTGGAAAAAACAAAATTATTTTTCGATATGAATAATCAGTTTCCCCTCGTACCAGGGATCCTGCAGCCAGGCCGATACGGGCCAGGTATGTACCGAGCCGCGTGCCATTTTGTGCCGGGCCATCATCAAGGCAATTTCTTCATTCACGTCGCCCCCCTTCAGATAAAGAATCCCTTGCGTATATTTTCCTTTCACCCAGGGGAAGAAGTCCGGCAGGGATGCGACTGCCCGTGAGACCACAAAGTCGAAGGTTTCCGGCAAGGACTCTGCCCGGGCATTTACCACCCGTACGTTTTCCAGTTGTAGGGCCGATGCAACTGCTTGTGCTACAATGGTTTTCTTTCCAACGGAATCACAGAGGACGAAGCGGGCCGAGGGATAAAGGATGGCCAGTGGAATGCCAGGGAATCCGCCGCCGGTCCCCAGGTCCAGTACTGAAGCCCCTGAAAAACGTTTTTCCAAGTCCGGAACGGTGAGGAGGTAACGGGCGATGGCGAGCGAGTGAAGCACATGATGCTCATAAAGGGCATCAATATCTTTGCGGGAAATTACGTTGATTTTTGCATTCCATTCCCGGTACAGCCCGTCCAGTGCTTCCAGACGGGACAGCTGGATGTCCGATAAGGCAAAATCGGCCAGCAGAAGTTCTTTCCAGTTCATTCCACTTCCCCCCGGAGCATCATTTGGGCCAGGTGCTGTTTGCCCCGGCGGATGCGCGTGCGGACCGTATTGAGCTCCAGGTCCAGCTCCTTCGCAATCTCTTCGTATTCCAGTTCTTCTATCATATATTTGATCATTACGTCCTTATACAGGGAAGGAAGTTCGTCGATGTATTCCATCAGGCGTTGGTGCAGCTCGTCGTTGATGATTTCTTCCTCCGGGGTAACGTCGGTAAGTTGGGCCGTTTCACTGCCTTCTTTCTTCTCATCCTCCCGGTGGATGGAAGAAAGGTGGTCCAGGGCGGTTCGGGTGGCAATGGTGAGGAGCCAGGGCCGGAATTCCCGTGACGTGTCAAAACTGCCCAGGGCCGAAAAAGCCTTCTGGAAGCTCTCCGTGACCACATCGTCCACGTCGGCCTTCCATTGGAAATAGCCGCTGACCCGGCCGCGGACCGCCCGCTCGTGGATTTGGTATAAGGCCCGGTAGGCCATTTGGTCGCCGCCGATGGCCATCTCAGCCAATTCTTTGTCCGAATAGTCTAAGTAATTCATACGCTGTTTACTAGTGAGCTTCCAGCCAGTTACTTCCCGAGGAGCACTCTACCGTGAGGGGAACAGAAAGCTCGATAACATGCTCCATGACTTCCGTGACCAGGGCTTTGAGTGTCGGCACTTCTTCGGGAAGGGCGTCGAATACCAGTTCATCGTGAATCTGCAGGACCATCCGGCTTTTGAGTCCCGCTTCTTCCAGGCGACGGGCCACCCCGATCATGGCCAGTTTGATGATATCGGCCGATGTCCCCTGGATGGGGGCATTCACCGCATTCCGCTCGGCCAATGCCCGGACAGTGGCATTATGGGCATTGATGTCCGGCAGGTAGCGGCGCCGCCCGAAGAGAGTTTGCACATAGCCGTTTTCCTTGGCGAAGGCAATGCTCCCGTCGATGAACGAGCGAATGGAAGGGAAGGAAGCGAAATAGTCTTCAATGAGCCTTTTCGCTGCTCCGCGGGGCATATGCAGGCGTTGGGCAAGGCCGAAGGACGAGATGCCGTACATGATGCCGAAGTTGGCCGTCTTGGCCATTCCGCGTTGTTCCCGTGAGACTTCCGAAACGGGGATGCCGAAAATCTTGGCGGCGGTGGCGGCATGTACATCCACCCCTTCCCGGAAGGCCTGTGTCAGATGCTCGTCACCACTCAGATGCGCCATGATGCGCAGTTCAATCTGGGAGTAGTCGGCCGATACGATTACACCTTCCGGCGTTCCCGGAACAAAAGCCTTGCGGATTTCCTTTCCACGCTCGGTTCGGATGGGGATATTCTGCAGGTTGGGATTGGAGGAGGAAAGCCGGCCGGTGGCGGTAAGCGCTTGATTGAAAGTGGTATGCACGCGTCCGTCCACCTCAGAAATATAGGTGGGGAAGGGCTCGATGTACGTAGAAAGCAGTTTCTTGACGGCCCGGAATTCCAGAATCTCATCCACAATGGGATGCCGGTCCGCAATGGCCAGAAGGGTGGCCTCGTCGGTGGAGTACTGTCCCTTGGCTCCGCTCTTTTTGGCTTTCGGGTCCAGTCTCAGTTTCTCGAAAAGTACATCTCCTACCTGCTTGGGCGAAGAGATGTTGAGCATCGGCTCGCCGGCCATTTCCCGAATGCGGATTTCCCGTTCCGAGAGTTCTGTGCGCAGCCCGTCCGCAAAGTGGCGGATGACACCCAGGTCCACCTTCACACCGTCCCTCTCCATGCGGGTAAGTACTTTGGCCAGCGGTTCTTCCATGGAATCGTAGAAGGGCGGAAGTTGCTCCTGCAACTTTTCTCCGAGCGGCACCAGGATGGCGGATTCCTTGAGCCGGGATGGCTCCGGATTCTCGTCAAAGAGAGAGCCGGTACTTTCGGCCGTTTCCTCCTCCAGGGACACGCCCAGGTAGGTTTTGGCCAGGGCGCCAATCTCGTGACTGCGTTCCGGATTCAAGACATAATGCATCAGTTTGACATCATACCAGGGTCCCTGGAGCCGGATGCCGGCCTGCGCAAGGGTATGGGCCTGTCCTTTCAGGTCGGCCCCGTATTTGGCGATGGCGGCATCTTCCAGGATTTCGCGGACCGTTGACACATCCTCCAGGGTACAGACTTTGCTGCCTGAGGCGAGGATCAGGCGCTTCAGCGGAGCGAAGATTCCCGTTCCCCAGGCCTCCGTAATCAGGCCGATGGTCCCTGCCGCCCTGGCGGCGGCAACCACTTCACGGGCCGATGCTTCCTTTACGGAAAAAGATTCTTCACTTCGTTCAGCATGACAAATGTCATCCTGAAGCGCTTTCGCGTCGGAGAATCTCAAATATTTTTTGAGCGATTGGAATTCGTAAAAATCGAAGAGTTCGCGGATCCGCGGCCGGAACACGCCGGTGTACCGCATGTCGTCCAGCGTCACGGGCAGCGACATGTCCGTTTTGATGGTCACAAGGGCCTTGGAGAGGGCCATATGCGGCTGGGCTTCCAAAAACAGGGCCTGCTGTTTGGGCGGGAGTTCCCCGATATGCCCATAGATATTCTCCAGCGTCCCATATCTGGCGATGAGTTTGGCGGCGCCTACTTCTCCGACTCCCTTGACACCAGGGACATTGTCGGCCGTGTCACCGCAGATAGCCAGCATGTCAATAATCTGGGAGGGCTTGGAAATCCCCCATTTGGCACAGAGTTCGGGAATGCCCCAAATCTCGGCATCGGCCCCGCTCTTGCCAGGCTTGTATTGGAAGGCGTGCGGGCCGATGAGTTGTCCATAATCCTTGTCCGGGGTCACCATAAAAACGTCCATCGATTCGCCGGCATGTTGGACAGTGACGGAGCCGAGGACGTCGTCGGCCTCGAATCCGGGAACCATCAGGACCGGGATATTCAGGTTCTGAACCAGTTCCGTAAGGGGCTCCAGGGCATCGATGACCAGCTGCGGGGTAGGAGGGCGCGTCCCCTTATAGGCCGGGTACATCTTGTTGCGGAAAGTGCCGCCCGGCGGATCGAATGCCACTGCCAGGTGTGTAGGCTTCTCTTTTTCAATGAGTTCCAGTAAGTATTTGGTAAACCCGTAGAGGATGGACATGTCCGCCCCCTTGGAGTTGATCATGGGCCGCCGCAGGAAGGCATAGTACATCTTGAACACCAGCGCATGGCCGTCGATGAGAAACAATCTGTCCATATCCTTCAAAGGTACGAAATATTTTCGGATTGCCTAGTGCAGCAACATCCATTTCACCAACTTGAACATCCGGTATGGCATGTAGCGGAATTTCAGGTCGGCCCAGGTAGGAGTCTTTACCACGCTGCGCTCATGGCTGAAGGCCAGGAAACTGCGCTCGGAATGGTAGCTGCCCATGCCGGAGTTGCCCACGCCCCCGAAGGGAATCTTGCTGTTGGCGATGTGCATGATCGTGTCGTTGATGCAGGCGCCGCCGGACGTGGTTTTCCCGATGATGTCCCAGCCATCGGCCCCTTTGCCGAAATAATAGAAGGCCAGCGGTTTTTCGCGGCGGTTTACAAAATCTGCCACATCCTGCCGGTCCTTGAAGGGAAGGATGGGGAAAATGGGACCGAATATCTCCTCCTGCATCACGGGCGCATCCGGCGAAACCCCGTCCAGCAGGGTAGGCTCAATCCACCGTTTTTCCTTGTCATAATGGCCTCCGGCAATGATTCTCCCGTCCTTCAGGTAAGCTGTCAGCCGGTCGAAGGCGCTGTCTTTCACAATATGGACGAAGAACCGGGACTGCTCCGTTCCGCCCGGGTAAAGGCCCGCGAGTTCGTGCTTGAAGGCATCCACAAAGGCGTCCTTGATATCCTCGTGCAGGAAGAGGTAATCCGGAGCGATACAGGTTTGGCCGCTGTTGAGGCATTTGCCCCAGGCGATGCGGCGTGCGGCCAGTGTGAGGTTGGCGTCCTTGTCCACGATGCAGGGACTCTTGCCGCCCAGTTCCAGCACCATCGGCGTCAGGTACTGCGCCTGTGCCGCCATGGCAATTTTTCCCAGGGAGGGACTCCCGGTGAGGAAAACCAGGTCATAACGGTGCTTGAACAGTTCACCGTTCACCACGCGGTTGCCCTGCACCACGGCTATGTACGCTTCCGGGAAGGTATCGGCAATAAACTCTTCAATCACCCGGGACACTTCCGGCACATAGGGCGAAGGCTTGAGGATGGCCGTGCAGCCGGCGGAAATGGCCCCCACAAGCGGGTTCAGCAACAACTGCACGGGGTAGTTCCAGGGGCTGACGATGAGCGTGCAGCCCAGCGGTTCGCGCACAATGTAACTGGATGACGGCATTCCGGTGAGCGGCGTGGGACAGTGCTTGCGCCGCGCCCATCTGTCCACCTTCTTGACCGCCTCCGAAATCTCTCCATACACCAGGCCGATTTCCGTCATGAAGGCTTCTTCATAACTCTTGTGCAAATCGGCCCACAGGGCATCGCAGAGCGGTTTTTCCCACTTCTGCAAACCTGCTTTGAAGGCCTTCAACTGCTGTTTGCGCCAGGCAACGTCACGGGTGATGCCCGTGGCATAGAATGCCCGCTGCTTCTCTACCAGTTCCTGAATTCTTTCTGCGCTTGTATTTTCCATGGACTTTTATTCCTGTATTCTCATTCGATGGTTTTCGTGTTCAAATATACAAAAAAAATCCAGCGTGCACTCCGGGTTTGCGAATGCGTTAAAAAATACCTATCTTGCTACGTTAAAATACTCTTTTTATGAATATCCTCGAAGAAGCATCCCGCTGCCTTTTATGTGCCGATGCTCCCTGTAGCAAGTCTTGCAGGAACGGAGACCCGGCAAGGGCTGTCCGCGCTGTCCGCTTTGGTAACCAGGCCATTGCCCGCCAATTTGTCAAAGATTGCCGGGAGGAGGACCTTGCCGCTGCGGAAGAATCCTGCATCCATCCAGACCGTCCCATCCGTATCCGTGAGATGGTGAAGGCGCTCCCGGAGGTGACGCCGAGGCCTCTTCCGAGCCTGGAAATCGACTTCTGCGGCCTTCACTGTGAGAATCCTTTTTTTCTGGCTTCATCGGCCGTGTGTACCAATTATGAGATGGTGTCGCGGGCCTTCGACGCCGGATGGGCCGGTGTATTCTACAAGACCATCTGCAAGCAGGAGATCCGGGAAGTATCGCCCCGCTTCGACGCCGTTTACGTCAAAGGCCGGCACGGTGACTTCTTCGGATTCCGGAACATGGAGCAACTCAGCGAGAATCCGGAGGACATGGATTTTGACATCCTGCGGCGCCTGAAGCAGGATTATCCCTCCAAGATTGTCATTGCCTCCATCATGGGGCAGAATGAGGAGGAGTGGACGGAACTTGCCAGGCAGGCCGAGGCGGCTGGCTGCGATGCCGTCGAACTCAATTTCTCCTGCCCGCAGATGCGTCAGGCGGGCATGGGCTGCGACGTGGGACAGGATCCGGAACTCGTGACCTTCTTCACGGCCTATGTCAAGCGGAGCGTCAACATCCCCGTCATTCCCAAGATGACACCCAATATCACCCATATCTCCGAGCCGGGTATGGCCGCTTTCTTCGGCGGGGCCGATGCCATATCGGCCATCAATACCATCAAGAGCATCACGCTGGGAGATGGCTCGGAGGTGAGTGGCAGCCAGACCGGTTCCGGTTACTCCGGCAGGGCCGTCAAGCCCATCGCTCTCCGCCATATCCTGTCCATGGTGCTGCATCCGATGATAAAAGGAATCCATTTCAGTGGCGTGGGTGGCATTGAGACCTGGAAAGATGCGCTGGAGTTCATCCAAGTGGGGTGCCGGAACGTGCAAGTGTGCACGGCCGTGATGCAGTATGGCTACCGCATCATCGATGACCTTGTCGCAGGCTTGCAGAATTATATGGCCGATAAGGGCGTGGAGAATCTCTCCGACCTGGTGGGCGGGCGCCTGCCGCAGTTCCAACTTCCGTCCGACCTGGACCGCACCACCATTGTCTATCCCAAGTTCGAAGCCGCCAAGTGCATAGGCTGCCACCTCTGCCGCCTTGTCTGCCCCGTGGGGGCCATCTCTTCCTCGAAACGGGTGGTCAAGCAGGTGTAATTTGATATACAGTAAAAAAATAATCGTATCTTTACATTATAAATACCACAGTACAACACAGTATGAAAAGCCGTTATAGCCTGTTTTTCATCAGTATGGTCCTTGTGTTGGGTGCAGCCTGTGCCCCGAAGACCTCACAGCCGGTCTATCTGGACCGTTCACAACCCCTGGAGGCACGCGTCCAGGATGCCCTGGAAAGAATGACTCTGGAAGAAAAGGTAGCCATGACCCATGCCCAGTCCAAATTCTCATCGGCCGGTGTGCCCCGTCTGGGAATCCCGGATATTTGGCACAGCGATGGCCCGCACGGCATCCGTCCCGAGGTTTTGTGGGACGAGTGGGACCAGGCAGGATGGACCAATGACTCCTGTACTGCGTTTCCCGCCCTTGTAAACCTGGCTGCAACCTGGAACAGGGATCTGGCACGCCTGTATGGAGACTGCATCGGCGCAGAGGCGCGTTATCGGAAAAAAGATATCCTGCTGGGCCCGGGCATCAACATGGGGCGCACTCCGCTCAACGGACGCACGTTTGAGTATATGGGTGAAGATCCGTATCTGGCCGGTCAGCTGGTGGTTCCTTATGTGCAGGGGGTTCAGTCTAATGGTGTGGCTGCCTGTGTGAAGCATTTTGCCATGAACAACCAGGAAATCCGCCGGACAGCCACCAACTCGATCGTGGATGACCGTACCCTCTATGAGATTTATCTCCCGGCCTTCAAGGCAGCCGTGACGGAAGGCGGCGCCTGGGCTGTCATGGGATCATATAACCTGTACAATGGTCAGTTCAACTGCCACAATAAAAGGCTTCTTTGCGATATTCTCAAAGGGGAATGGGGGTTCGACGGCGTCGTAATCAGTGACTGGGGCGGTTGCCGGGATGATAACGAGGCCGTGACCAATGGGCTGGACATCGAAATGGGAACCTGGACCAACGGGCTCCGGGGTGCCGCATCCGGCAGTTATAGCCATTATCACCTGGCCCGTCCTTACCTGGAACGCCTTCGGGACGGCCGTGCTACGGAAGAAGGCCTGGACGACAAGGTGAGCCGTATTCTCCGCACCGTCTTCCGGACTTCCATGGCTGCTGAGCCCCATTTTGGAAGTTTCGCTTCTCCGGAGCATTTCGCTGCCGCCCGCCAGATAGCGGCCGATGGTGTCGTGCTCCTCAAAAATGACGGGATTCTGCCGCTGCAGGTCCCTCAGGGTGGAAAACTGTTGGTCGTAGGAGAAAATGCCTATAAGATGATGGTTGTCGGGGGCGGCAGTTCCAATCTCAAGACAAAGTATGAAGTGATTCCCCTTGATGCCTTGCACGAAGCTTTTGACGGCAAGGCTGCCGTCGTGTGGGAACGCGGTTATGTGGGAGACACTACCACCGATTACAATAAGGTGATCACTGGGCAGAATCTCAATGACAGCAGGAGTGCGGAACAGCTTCTTTCCGATGCCGTATCGGCCGCTGCCGATGCGTCCTGCATCTTGTATATCGGCGGTCTGAACAAAAGCTCGGGGCAGGACAATGAAGGAACCGACCGTTCGGATATCGTACTTCCTTATGGACAGGATGCCCTGATCGAAGCGCTGGCCGCGACTGGAAAACCCTTGGTGGTGGTTAATATTTCGGGTTCCCCGGTGGCGATGCCCTGGGCTTCCCGTGCGAATGCTATCGTACAGGGTTGGTATGGCGGTTCCGAGAGCGGCCACGCCTTGGTGGATGTGCTCACCGGAAAGGTGAATCCTTCCGGAAAACTGCCTTTCACCATGCCGCTGGCCCTTTCCGACGGTCCGATCAGGACCGAGAGGCAGTATCCCGGCATCCGGGAAGAGGGAAAACAGTGGTGGCAGGAATACTATGACGAAGGTGTTTTCATTGGATACCGCTGGTACGACACCCACGGCATTGCCGTACAGTATCCCTTCGGCCATGGACTCAGTTACACGACATTTGAATTGTCTGATGCATCGGTGAAGCGTTCCGGTGACGGCTGGAAGGTATCGGCCCGGATCAGGAATGCGGGTGACGTTCCCGGTGCGGAAGTGGTCCAGTTATACATCCGTGATACGGAAGCCTCGCTTCCGCGTCCGGCCAAGGAACTCAAAGGCTTCGAAAAGGTGTTTTTGCAGCCCGGAGAGACCCGTAGCGTCCAGTTCACGCTGACGCGGGAAGATTTGAGTTTCTTCGATGCCGCAACCCATGCCTGGGTGGCTGAACCCGGAGAATTCCATGCCCTTCTGGGCTGTTCTTCCGCCGATATCCGGGCCGATGTTCCCTTTACCCTTTGAATCATACGAAGAGGCGACGATTGATTTCTCTTTGCTGCTGTTGCTGGCAACGGGGTCCTTGGAGGCTCAGACATTCAACCGTACACCGCCCGCCTATTGGACGGAAGAGGGGAATGACGCCGGTCGTGAGGTCACCCTGGACCTCTTCCCTTATGGCTGTACGACGTTCAGAATCGCCGCTTTCCCCAGCCGCATGATGCCCTGGGATATGGAGTATCGGGAGATCTACTGATTTTTGTTATCTTTGCAGAAACCACATACGCTATGGCCGACGAGAAAATCATCTTTTCCATGAACGGGGTGAGCAAAATCCTCCCGCACAACAACAAAGTTATCCTGAAAGACATTTACCTGGGCTTTTTCTATGGTGCCAAGATCGGCATCATCGGCCTCAACGGGTCCGGCAAGTCCACCTTGCTGAAAATCATCGCTGGGGTGGAGAAATCCTACAAGGGAGAGGTGGTATGGGCCCCGGGCTATTCCGTGGGATACCTGGAGCAGGAACCGCAGATGGATCCGGAGAAAACGGTGCTGGAGGTGGTTCAGGAGGGGGTACAGCCCGTGATGGACATCCTGGCCGAATACAACGAGATATCCATGAAGTTCATGGAGCCCATGGACGATGATGAGATGAACCGTCTCATCGAGCGGCAGGGTGAACTCACCGAGCAGATCGAGCATGTGAACGGGTGGGAGATCGATTCCAAACTGGAAAGGGCCATGGATGCCCTGCAATGTCCTCCATCGGATCAGAGAATCAAGGAACTTTCCGGCGGTGAGCGCCGTCGGGTGGCTCTGTGCCGCCTGCTTCTGCAAGAGCCTGACGTACTCTTGCTGGACGAACCCACCAACCACCTGGACACCGAATCCATCCAGTGGCTGGAAGCCCATCTGCAACAGTACAAGGGTACGGTGATTGCCGTCACGCACGACCGTTACTTCCTGGACAATGTGGCGGGCTGGATTCTGGAACTGGACCGCGGGGAAGGCATCCCCTGGAAAGGCAATTATTCTTCCTGGCTGGAGCAGAAGACCAAGCGCCTGGCGCTGGAAGAGAAGCAGGAATCCAAGCGGCGCAAGACCCTGGAGCGGGAACTGGAGTGGGTGCGGATGGCCCCGAAGGCCCGCCAGGCCAAACAGAAAGCCCGTCTCGGCGCTTACGAAAAACTGGCATCGGCCGACACCAAACAAAAGGAAGCCAACCTGGAAATCTATATTCCCAACGGCCCGCACCTGGGCAACAAGGTCATCGTGTTCAACGATGTGTCCAAGGCCTATGGGGACAAACTGCTCTTCGAGCACCTGAGTTTCGAACTGCCCCCGGCAGGCATTGTGGGCGTCATCGGCCCCAACGGCGCCGGCAAAACCACGCTGTTCCGCCTGATCATGGGCATCGAGCAGCCGGATTCCGGCAGCATCGAAATCGGAGAAACGGTGAAAATCTCCTACGTGGACCAGCAGCACCGTTCCATCGACCCGGACAAGACCGTTTACGAGACCATCGCCGGCAATTCCGAATGGGTGCGCATGGGCGGCAAGGATGTGAACGCCCGTGCCTGGGTGTCCCGCTTCAACTTCTCCGGGGCCGATCAGGAAAAACGCTGCGGCGTGCTTTCCGGCGGCGAACGCAACCGCCTGCACCTGGCGCTCACCCTGAAGGACGAAGGCAACGTGCTCCTGCTGGACGAACCCACCAACGACGTGGACGTAAACACCATCCGCGCCCTGGAGGAGGGTTTGGAGAACTTCGCCGGCTGCGCCGTGGTGGTGAGCCACGACCGCTGGTTCCTGGACCGTATCGCCACCCACATCCTCGCTTATGAGGGAGAGGGAAAGGTGGTCTTCTTTGAAGGCAACTATCAGGAGTACGAGGCCAACCGCAAGATGCGCCTGGGTCCTGACGCAGAGCCCAAGCGCTTCAAATACAAGAAATTAATGGAATAACGCTATGAAACGTCTCGGTATTGTTGTTTTAGGTCTTCTTCTCTGTTTTCAGGGACAGGCCCAGAAGATTTGCGCCCACCGCGGTTTCTGGCTGTGTGACGAGGCCGTCAAATCCCAGAATTCCCTCGCTTCGCTGCGCCTGGCCCAGGAAAACGGTTTCTGGGGCAGCGAGTTCGACGTCCATCTCACGGCCGATGAAATAGTGGTCGTGAACCATGACAGCGATTTCTACGGAATTCCCATCCAGACCAGCAAATACCAGGACCTCCTGGCGTTCAACCTTCCCAACGGGGAGAAGATCCCCACGTTGTTTGAATACCTGGAGCAGGGGAAAAAGTCTTCCTGCATGCTGGTGCTGGAAGTCAAGACCCAGGCTTCGGTTTCGTCCACCATCCGCCTGGTCCAGCGCTGCATCCAGGCCTTGCGCCTGTATGACCTGCTGGATCCATCCCGGGTCATGTTCATTTCCTTCAGTTTCGAGGCCTGCGAATGGATTGCCAAAAACCTACCGGATTTCGGCAATCAGTACCTGGAGGGGAACAAAGATCCGGAAACGGTGCATGCAAGCGGCATCAATGGGATTGACTACCACTACAGCGTTTTCAAGAAGCATCCGGACTGGGTGTCCCGCGCCCATGCACTCGGGATGAGCGTGAATGCATGGACGGTGGACAGCAAGGCCGACATGGAATATGTAAAGGGGCTTGGTGTGGATGTCATCACCACCAACAAGCCCCTTGTGCTGAAAGAAGTCCTGGGTCTCTAGTCTTTGGGAAGAAGGTTCATTTCCCGCAAGAAGTCTCCGATGCGGTCCTGCCAGGTGTAACTGCCCGTGGCCGGAGAAGCCTTTTGCTGGAAGCAGTGCTTCCGGGTGGCAAGGGTGTGCAGTTCGGAGGAAATACCCATCGAGCGAAGTTTTTCCCACACCTTCACCGAGTTCATGGCGGCCCAGCCGTCGGCATCGCCGTGGATCAGAAGCATCGGGGCGGTGTCGGGGTCGAAACTGAACTCCGGCGCCAGGACGGCGCTGTCGGCATTGCCGCCGGTGGTGTTGTAGGCATCCAGGCCGTCCGTGAGGGCATAGGCCGGATAAATGCCGATTCCCCACTGAACTTTGCAGGAGAGTTTGTCCACCTCATCGATCGGCCAGTAGGCGCGGTGACGCGAAGAGGTGACGCCCATCAGGGTAAGGTGTCCGCCGGCCGACGATCCCATGATGCCGATTTTGTCCGGGTTAAGGCCGTAGGAGGCCGCCTGGCTGCGGACAAGCCGCACCGCCCGCTGCAAATCCTGCCAGGCCGTGGTATGCTTGGCCAGTCCCTTGGGACGGGGCGTGCGGTATTTCAGGGTTACCACGGCCATGCCCTGTGCATTGAGATAGCGCCGGGTGGGAGCGGCTTCAAAGCCGTCGGGATCGTTCCCCTGATATGAGCCGCCGGAATAGACAATCTGGATGGCGTCGGTCTTGAGTTCGGCCGGGATGTGCCATTCCAGGTAAGGGATGCACTGGTGCTCCTGGAAATCCGGAATCTTCCCTTCCGGCCAGAGGTCTTCCTTGACGTACACGGCCCGGTCGGCGTCCGAATGGAAGCGGTCCATGATGTTCACTTCGCTCTCCGGCCGGCCGATAAAGCCCATCTGCCGCAGGAACTCGATTCCCCGTTCAAAGCCGAAGGCCCCGTGGCCGCGGCGCGGGTACAGATGCAGTTCGGCGGGAATTCCCATCTCACGCAACTTCCTGTAAACCAAGGTGGATGCATTGGGAGAGTAGGGGTCGTTCTGGCCGTGGTGCAGGCTCATGGGGCAGGTCTTCTCGTCGAAGGGAAACACGCTGCTCAGGGTAACGTCGGGGCCATAGCCGTCGCGCGAGCAGGTGGTACCCTTTTCGCCGTCGGTGGTAACATAGGCGGGGGCGTTCACGATGGCCCAGTTGATGTGGCAGGGAACGCTGTCAAGGTCGTCCACGGAAGGATAGGCCCGGGTCTGGGAAGCCGTTGCCAGCAGCAGGGACAGATGGCCCCCCGCCGACATACCCACCACGCCGATTTTTTCCGGGTTGAATCCGCGCCTGGAGGCCTGGTTGCGCACCAGGCGCACGGCCCGCTGACCGTCTTCCCAGGCCGACTGATAGATCGCCAGCCCCACCGGGCGGGGTGTGCGGTACACCAGGCTTACGCACTGTACGCCCACCCGGGTGAGTTCTTCGCGCCAGTACTTGACCAGCGCCATGTCGCAGGTGTTCTGGTAGGCGCCGCCGGAAATCAGGATCATGCAGGCTCCGTTGGGATTCTCGGGGGCTTCGAACCACTCAAGGTAAGGCATCCGGTGGGCATCCGGGTTGAATCCGGGAGCCCCGGAGACATCGGTCATGGCCGCAATCTGGTGCGGCTGGGCATCCGGCATACGGCCGTCCGGCCACAGCGGCATACGCTCCTGGGCGAGGAGGGTGAGGCCGGCAAAAAGAAGGACAAGGGGTAAAAGAATCTTTTTCATATGGCATGAAGGTTATTCGCGGAAAAGGTCTCGGGAAGGAAGTTGGGTGCTAAACCGGCTCCGCAGGTTCTCGAATAGATCGGAAATGTTGCGGGCAAAGCGGGAACCGCGCCAGGTAGAGGTATTGGAAATGAAAATCCAGCATTCCCCGTCGGGGTAGGTCTTGATGAGGGCCTGCGTGCCGGAAAAGGAACCGGAACGGGTCCATTCGCCCGTTGGCTTGGTGTCGTTCCATCCCAGGGAGAACGTGTCCGAATCGTAATAATTGGTCATCTGGTTCACGGAAAAAGGCAGCAGGATATCTTCCACAGGGCCTTTTCCGTTGATGGCGGCTATCAGTCGGGACAGTTCGACGGACGAGCCTGTCCAGCCTCCTGCGCCCAGCGAGCCGCTGATATTGTTGCCCCCATAGCACTTGTCCACGGCGGCGAAACGTCCGTCGAAGGAAGGAGACTGAACGGCTTCGGGATGCATGTAATAGCGGCTTTCACCGGGATTCCGGTCTTCCGGATAATTGCCGGCCAGCCGAAATCCGTAACAATGGGCGGGAATAAAGACTTCCTGCTGCATAAACGCCTCGTAAGGCATGCCGGATACTTTTTCTATGATGAGCGAAAGAAGCAGGAAACCGAAGTTGGAATACTCCTGCGTGGTTCCGGGCTCAAAGGACAGTTTCCGGGAAAGCTGCGTTTTCAGAAGTTCTTTCCGGGAAGGGTAGGGGGAGAACACAGGGTCCCCGCCCCGGGAAGAGAAGCCGGCCTGGTGGCGGAGCAGGTGCTCAACGGTGATGAGATAGTAGTCGTCGTCCCGGATGAAGGAATCGTATTCGTTCAGGATGCCATAGGGGCCGAAGACGGGAGAATCCAGGAACAACTGCGCCTTTTCCTGAAGGCGCATGATTCCCACGGCGGTCAGTAACTTGGAGACGGAGGCCAGGCGGAGGGTGGTTCCCGGTGTCATGGGTGTCACGGCATCGGCCTTTCCATAACCGCGGGCATAGAGGAGGGAATCGTGGCGGCTTACGGCCAGTGAAACCCCGTGGAGGCTCCAGAAGGTCATGAAACTGTCCACCACCTCGTCCATTTCCGGGAGGGAAGACAGGTCGTTGGTGATGTCTATGTTGAGAGAATCCCGCCAGAGAACAGGCTCCTGCACCACCTGCGGCGCGTGTCGGCTGTGCGAAAGGCACGACCCTCCGGCAAGGGCAAGAAGAAGAGTCAGTATGAAGCCCGCTTTCTTCACTTAATTTTACCGGTGCGTCGTCCGAAGTCGATGATAAGGTCGGCCGTCCCTTCCACTCCGAGGATGGAACTGTCCACGCAAAGGTGGTAGTTGGAGGCTTGCCCCCAGGCGCCGAACGTGTAGTAATTGTAGTAGGTCTCGCGGGTGCGGTCTTTGCGGCGCATCAGTTTCTCGGCCTCTTCGGCACTGATTCCCTCGCTTTTCACCAGGCTTTGGATGCGGTAAGGCTCCGGTGCGGTAATGAATACGTTGAGACAGTCGAGGTCCCGAAGGATGTAGTCGGCACAGCGGCCGATGATGATGGCATCTCCCTTGGCCGCGATGGCCTTGATGACCTCGCTCTGGATACCGAACATCACATTGTCGCTGACATAGCCTCCGTCCATATAGCCCAGACGGCTGGAAGCGAAGAAACTGGAAAAAGAAAACAGGCTTTTTTCCTCGGCCTTGGCGAACAGGCTCTTGGAGTAGCCTTCTTCCTCGGCCACCTTGGAGATCAGTTCGTTGTCATAGAACGGAATGCCCAGTTTCTGGCCGATGGCATGCCCGATATGGCCGCCGGCGCTGCCGAAAGACCGGCCGATATTGATGATGGTATGCATATTATTTGTCATTCTGAACGAAGTGAAGAATCTAAATCTGGCTTCCCAGGATGCCCGGGTCGTCTCCATCCCTGAGCTTCCCGAGTTTCCTCAGGAGACTCAGTCCGAAGAGGGCGGTGATGACGGCCGCGATGGTATCGGAAATGGGGAAACTGTACCAGACGCCGCTTTCCGACTCCAGCAGCGAAGGCAGGATATAGATACAGGGCAGCAGAAAGAGCAGTTGCCGCGACAGAGACAGGAAGATGGACTTTTTCACCATGCCCAGACACTGGAACAGGTTGGTGGTGACCATCTGGAAGCCGATGATGGGGAAGGCGAGGTTCATGACCCTCAGGCCGTGGGCGGCCTTTTCGATGAGGATGGAATCGCTGGTGAAAACCCTTACCATGGGACCGGAGAGGAATTCGGAAAACAGGAAGCCGATGCAGAGTACCAGCGTGGCCCAGCCCGCAGTTTTGATATAGACCTCCCGGACACGGCCGTATTGCCGGGCTCCGAAATTATAGCCTGCAATGGGCTGCATGCCCTGGTTGAACCCCATCACGATCATCACGAATAGGAAACTGATGCGGTTGACGATTCCGTAGGCTCCGATGGCGAGGTCTCCGCCCCATTTGACCAGTTGCTGGTTGATGAACAGCACGACAATGCAGCTGGCGAGGTTCATCAGGAACGGTCCCATGCCGATGGCCAGGGAATCTTTGGCGATTTTCCAATCGACCCGGAATATTTTCCAGGAACGGGGAAGGTGCAGGAAGCGGCCGGGGTTGAGAAAATACCAGAATGTATAGCACAGCGCCATGCACTGGCACAGGACGGTGGCCAGTGCGGCCCCCTGGATTCCCATTCCCAGCACGAAGATGAAAATGGGGTCCAGAATGGCGTTGGAGGTTACTGTGAACAGGGTAAGGCCCATCGCCAGTTTGGGATTCCCGGACGAGCGGATGATGGCGTTCATTCCGAAATACAGGTGCGTGACGGCGTTCCCGATGGCGATGATGGTCATGTAGTCCCGGGCAAAGGGGAGGGTAGCGTCCGAAGCGCCGAAAAAGCGCAGGATGGGGTCCATCCACAGCAACATGACGGCGGTGAAAATCACGCCCGTGATGATGTTCAGGGTAACGTCGTTGCACAGGACCTTTCCGGCCACCTGGTAGTTCTTCTGCCCCAGCAGGACGGAAATCATGGTGGCGGCGCCCACGCCCACCAGCGTTCCGAACGCGGTGGAGATGTTCATCAGGGGGAAGGTGACGGCGAGGCCGGCGATGCTCAGCGACCCTACATCGGCAATGTGGCCGATGTAAACGCTGTCCACCATATTATACAGCGAAGACGCCGTCATGGCGATGATGCCGGGGACGGCGTACTGCCGGATCAGAGAGCCGATGGGCTTGGTTCCGAGCTCTGCAGGTACGGCTGTTCCTGCCATGGCTACTGGAGCTCGACTTCAAACATGAGCGGAGAGTAGGGCGGGATGGTCTGTCCGCTTCCGGTATTGGCGTAGCCCAGGGCAGAGATGAACAGGATGACGCCCCTCTGCCCCAGCCAGTGCATCTGGGAAATGCCGGCCGAGAAGCCATCAATGAGGGAACTGTCGTTCAGCTTTACTTCCGAGTAATTGGTGGCGATGGTCAGGTTGGAAGGCTCGTAGGTCTTGGCGTTGTTATAGATGCCGGCATCTTTGGCCACTTTTTCCAGGGTCGTGTCAAAAACCTGCCCGTTCAGAAGCAGACCGGTGTAGTTGATCTTGATGGTGGTATCGGCAGGGAATTTCTTCTTGCCGGCGAAGGCAGAGCTGTCCGTGATGAAATAGAAACTGCCGTCGGCATCCATGTCTTTTGCGTGGGGCAGAGGCTTGATTCCCTTTCCGAAGTTGCGGAGGATAAAGCGTGCCAGACTGTCCCTTTCCATCTGGTCGATGTCGTTGGTCTGCCCGCCCAGGGTGACGGTATATTCCAGGGCACTGTCCTGGGAACTGTTGTCCAGATATTCCTTATAGGTCTTGTAGCGGCTGGTGGTCAGCAGACAGGCCGGAACAATGGCTTTCCGCGTTCCGCCTGCCCGCATTCCCTGCAGGACGGCATCCAGTCCGGCATAGCTGGCGTTTTCGCCCGTCTGCAGGAAGCGGGGACCGTAGTAATTACCCTTGACATAAGTCCCCAGCTGTCGGGCCAGTTTCTCTTCCTGCGTGGAGGTAATGGTGCCGTCAAGGCCGCGGATGGTGGTGCAGGCATCGGTGTAGAGAGAATCCTCGCTCCAGAGCTTGCCGGTCCCGGGCTTGTCTTCCAGGACATAAATGCCATATTCATTGGGCGTGACGAAAGGATAGTACTTCTCAATGAATTTTTCCATATATTTCTGGGCCTTTTCTCCGGTGGTCAGGGTTGATTCCTTTGCACAGCCGGCCATCAGGAGACCGGCGATAAAGGCAAGCGGGATTCTTTTGAACATGTTATTTCTCATTGTCTATATTCTCAATCCAAAAATAATACGCCAGGGCACTTCTTGCAGGAATCGTGCCCCGTTCTACATTTCCAAAACCAAATTCTCCGGTAAACAGAATCACGCACTCGTCATACTGCTGCACCCCCTGCAGACCATCTTGCAGGCCGCTGACAAGCGACTTGTCCAGAGTGAGGGTGTCCAGTTTGTAGCGGAGCGTATCGGAAAGCTCCCACTTGGCCTGTTCGGCAATCGTTTTTACATTGGTGGCGATCAGGTTGCCGGTGGTAATGGTGGAACCGGTGAGGAGATAACAGGCATAAAGGAGCGAAACCCGTCCGCCTTCCCGGAGGGAGTCCCGCTGGCCGAAGATGCGGTCCAGCGTGTCGTGGAGGGTGAGGCGGTAGGCATTGCCGTTGCGGACAAGGGTGGCGTTCGTGTCGGCATTCATCTGGGCGGTGATGAAACCTTCGATGTAAGAGATTTGCTTGTCGTACGTGGCCTTGAGCGATTCCTTGGAGCAGGCACCCAGCCCCGCCAGAACGATAGCGGCGAGCAATATGACAGAGCTTTTTTTCATTTCAGGAAGGTTTTGAGGGCGTTTTCAACGTACGTGGCGGCTTCTTCCGCGGAGGAGATATCCGGGCCGATGAACAGTTTTCCACCGGAGGCGTTTTCATGGCCGCCGCCGTGGAAGCAGCGCTGCGCAAGGGCCTGGGCCGATGTCCCCTTCTTGGAACGGATGGAGACACGGAAGTGGCCCTGGTCTTCCTTCAGAAGCAGACTCAGGCGGACTGCTCCGATGGTGAGCGGCACGTTCACGAGGCCTTCGGATTCTCCTTCACGGAGATCGAAGCGCTGCTGGATTTCCCGGGTAAGAATCATGTACGCGCCACCGCAGGGGAGGAGTTTGAGCCCTTCGTACTGCATATATCCCATCAGTCTGACCCGGTTCTCACGGCAGGTATTGTAGAGGGTCTGCAGCAGCGCATCCCGGTCGATGCCGGCGGCAATCAGTTCCGACGCCATCCGGAAGGTAGAAGGGAACACGGAGTTGGCAAAATTGTTGGTGTCCGTGGTCATTCCGGTAAGAAGGGCCGTGCCGGCGGCGACCGTCACCTCCCAGTCCATCGCCTTGAGCACCCAGTACAGCAGTTCCGAAGCCGAAGAAATCTCCGGGGTGGAGAACACGACGTCGAAACGGTCCCGGTCGGGATTCAGGTGATGGTCGATAAGTACTGTCCAGGCAGGGGAGGCTTCCAGGAAAGGTTGCAGGGCTTCCGTACGGTCAAAGGCATTGCAGTCCAGGAGGATGATAAGGTCTGCCCCGCGGAGGATGGCTTCGGCCTTTTCCGCTTCCTGGTCATGGAAACAGTACGGAACTTCCCGGGAGAGGATGAAACGGAGATTTTCGCCCGGAGTGTCCGAGAACACGCAGGTGACATCCTTTTTGCCCCGGGAGAGCAGGGATAGGGCCATGCCGGTGGCGGCGCCCAGGGCGTCTCCGTCCGGGTGCGTATGACCGACGACGGCCAGCTTGGCAGCTTGCTGCACAAGGGCCTTGAACTGAAGGATGCTCTCTTGATGGATGGAATCCATGGGCAAAACTTTTTGCGATGGCAAATTTACAAAAGATTATTGCTTTTGAGAAATGATTTTTTTAACTTTGTCGGAAGTTTAGAAAATTATAAAACACTAAAATAATGAACAAAGGTTTAAAAATCGGTCTCGAAATCCTTCTGGCAGCCATTATCTGCCTCCTCGTATGGCTCACGGTGAAAAGCGTTCAGAAGCCCGTTGAATTCAACAAGGCTGTCGCTTCCCGTTCTCAGGTCGCCATCCAGCGTCTCAAAGACATTCGTACCCTCCAGGTTGCCTTCAAGAGCGTCAACGGTCGTTTCAGCCCCACGGTGGATTCCCTCAAGATGTTCTATGAAACCGGCAAGATGGATATCATCATGCAGATTGGCTCCAACGATGACTCCCTGGCAGTAGCCAACACCGACGCCATCAAGAAGGCCGTACAGAAGGCCAATCCCCGTCTCAAGGGAGCAGACCTCAATGCCAAGTTGGCTGCCGCTTACCTGGATGCCTACAAAGCCGGTCAAAAAGTGGTGTTCTCCACCGTTACGGAAATTCCCGTGAAAGATACCCTTTTCAACAATCGCCCGGATTTCAGCATCGACTCCCTGGCTTTCATTCCTTTCTCCGGCGGTCAGCGCACGGAAATGGAATCCGCCATCAAGACCGTATCCGGTGTTCAGGTGCCTCTCTTCGAGGCCCGTATGCCTTACAAGGCCCTGTGCAAGGGTCTGGACAACCAGCTCCGCATCAACCTGGATGCAGAACGCCGGGATCAGAACAAGTACGAAGGCCTGCAGGTGGGTAGCGTAACCGCTCCCAACAACAACGCAGGTAACTGGGAATAGTCCTTCCATGGACCAGGCTCATACATCATATACAGGAATATCCATTCAAGTTTCCTTGAGTGGATATTCTTTTAAGGTCTGTACCGGAGAGGAAGAGGGCCCCCGATCGGCCTGGATTGGAGCGGAGCGACTGTTTACCACTCCGGAATTCCAACGCAGGTACCGGAACGTCGAAGTGTCGCTGCTCACTCCCAAAGTTGCCCTGGTTCCGGAGAGTTTCTACAACCCGGGGAGGGCCCGTATCGCACTGGAGGAGGTGGCGGCTTTGGAAGAGGGGGATTTCGTGGAATCGGTCAATCTCCCTTCCCTGGCCTCGGTCCTTGTTTTTTCCAATACTCTGGGCGAGTCCCTTTCCAAGGTAATCGCCCAGACGGTGCTCCCTTCTACGGGAGTGCCGGTGCGGGTTCTTCCGGAAATGTATTATCTTCTCCGGCAACTGGAAACCCTCCCGGAGTATAATAAGATCGTAGCTTCCTGGAGGGATGGTTGGCTGCACCTTGTCATCGCCCAGGGGAAGAGCCTCCTGCTGGCCAATGTCTTCGAAGCCCCGGATTTTACGACGGCCCAGTATTTCCTATTCCTCGGTATGAGGCGCCTCCAGTTGAATCCGGAGGTGTCCACCGTCTGTTTCCGTACGCCGCTGGACCCGGAAGCGGAGATGTCCCTGTACCGCTACTTCAAGGGGGTGGTGCAGCTATGAGAATCATCGGGGGAAAACTCAAGGGAAAGGTAATCCTGCCACCGGCGGGCTATAAGGCGCGCCCCACTACGGACTTCGCCAAGGAAGGCCTTTTCAACATCCTGGACAACGAATATGAGTTTGAGGACCTTAAGGTCCTGGATCTTTTTGGAGGAACCGGCTCCATCGCTTTTGAATTCGCATCCCGCGGCGCAGCCCGTGTCTATTGCGTGGAGATGGCCCGTGAGAATGCTTCCTTCATCAAGACGGAAGCCGACCGGCTGGGCTTGAAGAATGTAACCATGGTACGGGACAATGTCTTTGACTTCCTGCCCATCTGCCGGGAAAAATTCGACATCGTGTTTGCCGACCCGCCTTATGCCCTGGAGGGGCTGGAAAACCTCCCGGACCTTGTCTTTGCCGCCGGCATCCTGCATCCGGAACGGTATTTTATCCTGGAACACGGTGATGAGCATTCCTTCGTAAACCATTCCCGTTTTGTGAAAGAACGCCATTACGGACGTGTGCATTTCAGTTTTTTTGAATAGATTGTCATTCTGAGCAAAGCGAAGAATCTATGTTATCTTTTCTTTTAAGCATCGTTGCCCTGGTCCTGGGCTATGTCTTTTACGGAGCCTTTGTGGACCGGATGTTCGGTCCGGATCCCGCGCGCCTCACGCCCGCCGTCACCAAGTCCGACGGCGTGGACTTTATCAAGATGCCCTCCTGGCGGGTGTTCATGGTCCAGTTCCTGAACATCGCAGGAACGGGCCCCATTTTCGGAGCCATCATGGGTGCCAAGTTCGGCCCGGCCAGTTATTTGTGGATTGTCTTTGGCTGTATCTTCGCCGGTGCCGTACATGATTACATGGTGGGGATGATGTCCCTCCGTCGCGGAGGCGTGGGTGTTCCCGAACTGGTGGGTGACTATATGAGCAAAGCCACCAAGATTGTGATGCTGGCGTTCTCCATCATCCTTCTGGCGCTGGTCGGTACCGTATTCGTGTACAGCCCTGCGCTCATTCTGGGAGATATGGCAGGGGATGGCAGCACCAATGCCATCATGCTCTGGGTGGGGATTATCTTCCTCTATTATGTAATAGCCACCCTGCTTCCCATCGACAAGTTAATCGGCAAGATTTATCCCGTCTTTGCCGTGGCGCTGCTTTTCATGGCCGTTGCGCTAATGGTGTGCCTCTTTGTCAAGTGGCCGCACCTTCCCGAGATTTGGGACGGGTTGGGCGGCTGGCAGGACAAGGTGGGCCTCAAGGATCAGCCCATTTTCCCTTGCCTTTTCATCACCATCGCCTGTGGGGCCATTTCCGGTTTCCATGCCACCCAGAGCCCTATGATGGCGCGTTGCATGGGCAATGAGAAGCAAGGACGGCCCATTTTCTACGGTGCCATGATTACGGAAGGTCTGGTGGCCCTCATCTGGGCGGCCGTGGCTTCGTGGTTCTTCTTCGACGGCGGTGCCGCCGAGGTGGGTTCGGACATCACTGCATCGGCCCCTGCCGTGGTTACCAAGGTTTCACAGGGCTGGCTGGGCCTGGTGGGCGGCATCCTGGCCGTGATGGGGGTGGTGGCCGCTCCCATCACTTCCGGCGACACGGCTTTCCGCAGCGCCCGCCTCATCATCGCGGACTTTGTGCATCTTCCCCAGAAAAAACTCGCCAGCCGCCTGGCACTGGCCGTTCCGCTCTTTGCGCTGTCGGCCCTCCTGCTGTGGTACAATATTTCCGATGCCAACGGTTTCAACGTAATCTGGCGCTATTTTGGCTGGAGCAACCAGACGCTGGCCGCCATCATGCTGTGGACCGCAACCACCTATCTGGTCAAGGAAAAGGGCGGTCAGTGGTTCCTGGTCACGTTTATCCCGGCCGTGTTCATGACGGCGGTGTGCATCACTTTCATCCTGGTGGACAAGATTGGCTTCGGCCTGCCGCAGGAATATACGCCTTGGATTGCGGGGGCATCGGCCCTGTTCGCCTTCCCGGGCTTCTATCTTTGGAATTATCGTAAAAACAGGAAATAACTTATGCTTGACAAAGATCGCGGGCTGTATGTAGCCCATTCCGAGAACGGACCCCTTTCCCTCGTGGGAAAGATGATCAATCGCCACGGACTCATCGCCGGCGCCACCGGTACCGGTAAGACCGTAACCTTGCAAGTAATGGCCGAAACTTTCAGCCAGGCCGGCATCCCTTGTTTCATGGCCGATATGAAGGGTGACCTCAGCGGTATTTCCCAGACGGGTAAACTGTCCGGTTTCATTGAGAAACGTCTGCCGGAATTCGGCATTGAGAATCCTCAGTTCCAGCCGTGTCCCGTCCGCTTTTTTGATGTTTACGGCGAGCAGGGCCATCCGATGCGCAGCACCATCTCCCGCATGGGTCCCGAGATGCTGGGCCGTCTGATGGAACTCAATGAAACACAGACTGGCGTCCTGAATATCGTTTTCCGCATTGCCGACGACAACGGCCTGCTGCTCATTGACTTGAAGGACCTTCGTGCCATGCTCAACTTCGTCGGGCAGAACGCCGCGGAATATACTACGAAGTATGGCAATGTGACATCGGCTTCGGTGGGCGCGATTCAGCGTGCCCTGCTGGCCCTGGAAAACCAGGGAGCTGATAAATTCTTCGGCGAACCGGACTTTGACATCTACGACCTCCTTCAGTGCGAAGGCGGAAAGGGCATCATGAACGTTCTTGCGGCCGACCGCCTGATGCTACAGCCCAAACTCTATTCCACCTTCCTGTTGTGGCTCCTTTCGGAACTGTACGCCACCCTTCCCGAGGTGGGCGACATGGACCTTCCCAAACTGGTGTTCTTCTTCGACGAGGCACACATGCTCTTCGAAGGCACCTCCAAGGCCCTGACGGACAAAATCGAGCAGGTAATCCGCCTCATCCGTTCCAAGGGTGTGGGCATCTATTTCATCACCCAGAGCCCCACGGACATCCCGTCCAATATCCTGGGCCAGCTCGGTAACCGCGTGCAACACGCCCTCCGTGCCTACTCGCCCCAGGACCAGAAAGCCGTGAAGGTAGCGGCCGATACTTTCCGTCCCAATCCAGCTTTCAAGACGTATGATACTCTCCTTGAACTAGGCACCGGCGAGGCGCTGGTCTCCTTCCTGGATGAAAAGGGTACGCCTTCCATCGTGGAGCGGGCCAAGATTCTGTTCCCGCTGAGCCAGATTGGGGCCATTACGGAAGACCAGCGGGCCGACCTTATCAAACGCAGCCGCCTCTATGGCCGTTACGACCATGTGGTGGACCGGGAAAGTGCCTACGAGATTATTACCGCCGCCACGCTGGAGGCGGAGCGCCAGAAGGCCGAGATTGAGGCTGCAGAAGAGGCTGAGAGGCAGGCTGCGGCCGAAGCCAAGGAAGCCGCCCGCGCTGCCAAGGAGCAGGAAAAACTGGAGAAGGAGAAGGCCAAAAAAGCCAAGAACAGCATTGCCTCAAAGGTGCTCAAGAGCGTGATTACGGCCGTTACCGGCGTGGCCGCCGCCGCTGCCGCCGATGCCATCACCGGCAAGAAGTCCTCCTCCAAGACTTCCACCACCAAGAAAGCCGTAACCAAAGCCACCAAGAGTGCCACCAGCACCCTCACCCGTGAACTCACCCGCTCAATCCTCGGGAATCTGATCAAGTAAGGGGAGGGTATCCCTTCCTACTGCTTGCGCCAGGCTTTGGCGTAAGCGCTAAGTAGGTGATATGCAAGGACTTAAAAGAGTGTCGCGGGCTGGGGCTTTTTCATAATAGCCTAATACACAGTGCTTTACAAAACATCGCCAGCCCGTAACCGAGCCTTTGACAACTATCTTGTCCTCTGCAAACCTGTGGACGCAGACGCCGAAGTGACCCGTCCTGATTTTTAATAGACTTTTCGAACTAAAGTCCTGATGCTGGCGAAGCCAAGACTACCCTCGTGCGGGGTGTAAAAGCCCTCTGGAGGGTGCCCCTTCCTTCTGTGCCCTTGCCGCCTCGACAGTGAGAAGGCTGTACAAAGGCCGATTTTGTGTCGAGGCGGCAAAATGAGCGCGAGGGGATTTCTTCCTCCGGAGGGCCTGACGCCCTTGGGCTGCACCTACAGGCCCAGGGCTTTGGCCTGGTCCCAGAGGGCGTCCATATCGGCCAGGGTCATGTCGGAGAGTTTTCGGCCGCTGCGGAGGGTTTCGGCCTCGACGTAGTTGAAGCGGCGGCGGAACTTTTCGCAGCTGCGGCCGAGGGCGGCTTCCGGGTCCACGCCATAGAGGCGGGCGGCATTGATGACGGAGATCTTCCTTCTTCTCCCAGTCAAAACCGCAGCCCCGTGCCTTTTCCTGCATGGAAAGGGCCTTCAAAACAGCCGGCATCGCCTTGGGAATGCCACCCATGACGGTTTTGTTGCCATCCTTTTCCTTGGCTTTCACCAGTTCCCAGGTATCGGCAATCTCCTTGGCCGATGTGGGCTTGCCAGCCTCGGGGCCGAACACGTGCGGATGGCGGAACACCATTTTGTCGCATACCTTGCCAATGCTGTCCGCAATGTCGAAAGCGCCTTCCTCCTGGCCAATCCGTGCATAGAAGACCATGTGGTACAGCAGGTCGCCAATTTCCTTGGCCGTTCCCTGGCGATCCCCCTCCAGGATGGTGTCGCTGAGTTCATAGACTTCCTCTTCCGTCATGGGACGGATGGAATCCATGGTCTGGGCGGCGTTCCAGGGGCATTTTACGCGAAGAGCGTCCATGATATCCAGCAATCGGCCAAAGGCGGCCAGCTTTTCTTCCCGAGTATGCATAGTATTCATTTTAGAGGCGCAAATATACAAAGAATATCGCTATCTTTGTCTTTGAAATGCAGCAATTACCCTATATCAGTGCCCTGGAGGCCGTACGTGCCGTACGGAGCGGAGACCATGTCCACCTCTCCAGCATTGCCAGTGTCCCGCAAATCCTTATCGAGGCTCTCTGCGAGCGCGCCGGAGAACTCTCCGGCGTGCACTTCCATCACTTCCACACCGAAGGCCCGGCCCCTTACGGCTCGGCTGCGTTTGCCGGCTCGTTCCTGGACCAGGGCTTTTTCGTCGGGCCCAATCTGCGCGCGTCGGTCCGGGAGGGAGTGGCCGATTATATTCCGACCAACCTGTTTGAAACACAGCTGATGTACCGCAGCGGATCCCTTCCCTGCGATGTGGCCATGGTGCAGGTTTCAGAACCCGTGAACGGAATGGTCTCGCTGGGTACTTCGGTGGATTGTTCGCCGGCTGCCCTTGAAGTGGCGCGCGAACGCATGGCCGTGGTGAATCCGCAGGTCCCGTTCGCGGAAGGTGACCTGGTCCCCCTGGATCGATTCACCGCCCTTGTCCGCGACGACCGTCCGCTCATTACCAGCACCTATGCCAGCCCTTCCGCCACGGACCTGGAGATCGGTCGGCGCTGTGCCGCTCTGATTCCTGACGGAGCATGCCTGCAGATGGGAATCGGCTCCATGCCCAATGCCATCTGTGCCAGCCTGGTCTCCCACAAACACCTGGGCCTGCATACGGAAATGTTCTCCGACGGCGCCCTGGCGCTGATTCGCAGAGGTGTCATTGACGGAGCCTGCAAGGCCATCGACAAAGGGAAAGTGGTGGCTTCATTCCTGTTGGGCTCCCGGGAGGTGTACGATTTTATCCGGGAAAATCCACAGGTGCAGATGCGCGACATTGCCTATACCAATGACCCCCGTGTCATCGCACGGAATCCGGGGATGGTGTCCATCAATTCGGCTATCGAAATCGATCTTACCGGCCAGGTATGCGCCGATTCCATCGGCACACATATCTATTCCGGTGCCGGCGGGCAGTTGGATTTTGTCCGCGGAGCCAAACTCTCGAAGGGCGGAAAAGCCATTATAGCCCTCGCGTCCCGAACCGCCAGGGGCTTGTCCAAAATTGTCCCCATGCTCCGTCCCGGAGCCGGTGTTGTCACCCCCCGGGCCGATGTCCAGTGGGTGGTCACCGAATACGGAGCCGTGAACCTGTATGGCAAATCCCTGCAGGAACGTGCCCGTCTCCTCATCTCCATCGCCCATCCCGAAGACCGGGAGGCGCTTGAGCGCGCTGCCTTCGAGCGTTTTAACCGAGCAATCTAAATACTTGTCCTATGAATATCAAGTTCTCCGACCTCTTGAAAAAATGGGCTTCAACCAGCCTGATTCTTCGCATCTTCATCGGCCTGGTCATTGGCGCCGTCCTGGCGCTTCTGGTCCCGGGATGGACGTGGATTGGTATCTTCGGAACGCTCTTTGTGGGCGCCCTCAAGGCCGTTGCCCCTATCCTTGTGGCTGTACTGGTCATGTCGTCCATCGCCAATGCCCAGGGCGGGCTGGGCTCCCGTTTCCGGACGGTCATAGCCTTGTATATCATCAGTACGCTCTCTGCCGCCCTGGTCGCCGTGGCCGGCTGTTTCCTCTTCCCGGTCACCCTCCAGTTGCAGGATGTGGTGGAGACGAGCGCAACGGCGGAATTGTCGACTGTTTTTTCCAACCTGCTCTCGAATATGGTTACCAATCCGGTGACTTCTCTGAGTACGGCCAATTATATCGGCATTCTTTTCTGGTCCATCCTCATCGGCCTGGGTCTCAAGATTGCGGCCGGTCCGGCAACTGTCCAGGTTGTATCTGACCTTGCCGACGTGGTTTCCCTCATTGTCCGCTGGGTCATCCAGTTCGCTCCCTTCGGCATTATGGGCCTGGTTTTCTCCGCCGTGTCAGAAAGTGGCATGGAGATATTTACCACCTATGGACAGCTCATCCTGGTCCTGGTGGGCTGTATGCTGTTCAATACCATCATGCTCAATCCTTTGTGGTCTTTAATCGCCACCGGCAAGAATCCTTATCCGCTGCTGTGGACCTGCCTGAAGGAAAGCGGCCTGCAAGCCTTTTTTACCCGCTCTTCGGCCGCCAACATTCCCATCAACATGGCTCTTTGCAAGAAACTGGGGCTGGACAGGGACTTCTATTCTGTCAGCATTCCGCTCGGCGCTACCATCAACATGGACGGTGCGGCTGTCACCATTACGGTGATGACGCTGGCGGTGGCCCATACCCTGGGAATCGAGGTTAGTTTCTCCAGTGCCGTTTTCCTGAGCGTGGTCGCCTCGCTGGGTGCCTGCGGCGCTTCCGGAGTGGCCGGCGGCTCGCTGATGCTTATCCCCCTGGCCTGCTCTTTCCTGGGAATCGGCAATGACGT
>ONTQ01000050.1 GCA_900320795.1 uncultured Bacteroidales bacterium | reverse complement strand
GGATCCCAAGTACATTGAGGTAACAGGCTTCTTCACGCCCCGCGGCGGCATCTCCATTTATCCGTACGCCAATTACGGCCGTCCGGGTACAAAATGGGAGAGGCTCTCCTGGGAACGCCTCTCCACGCACGAGTAAAATTCCGTATTATTCCAGCATGTTGCTGCGGAAGGTCGAGATGTCTTCTGCAGTAATGCCGATGGAAATCAGGTACTTCTCCACACAGTCCTTGAAGGGCAGATAGGAGCCGTCTCCCTGTTTGCCGAAGGCCCAGAGGTACTTGGCGGCGCCGTCGTAGTCCACGCCGTTGAGGCGGGTCATGCGGGTTTTTTCGCCGCTGGATACGCTGTAGCCCATAGGCGCAAACTGCGTGAGCTCGTATTCCTTGGAAATATCGCCTTCGTCCACGCCCAGGATACCCAGGGTGAGGAGCGCCACCGTACCGGTACGGTCACGGCCCAGGGAGCAGTGGAAGTACACGGGTTTGTTCTGTTTCACCATATCCATGATGAACTGCATGCACTGGCGGGTTTTCTCTTGGTCGTCCCGCAGCATGGTGGCATAACCTTCCTCGATGACGGGAGACAGGAATTCTGCATCGGCGAACGGGGTGGCCGACAGGTGGTCGCTCTGGCCGCGGAGGTCTAGTTCGGCCCGGATGCCTTCATCCTTGGCTTCCTGTACACCGGCGGTTTTGATAGCGTCCGGCCGGCCGCCGCGGTAGATTTTGCGGTACTTGACGCTTTGATTGCCTTCTTTGGTTTTCCAGCCGCCCAGGTCGCGGACGTTACGCACGCCTTCGGTGCTGGAAGGCTTGAAACTGAGCTGGTGGAGGGAACCGTAGGTCTGGAAGGAACCGCTGGTGACCGTGGTGCCGCCGTTCTTCACTTCGAAGTGATAGGTGGCATTGGGCCTCAGGTTACGGATTTGCCAGTAGCCAAAGGAAACTTCCGGATTGGGATCCGGGTCCAGGGTGTAGTTGGCGCTCCAGTCTCCCTCCCAGAGTTTGGCGGTATATTCGTCGCTCTCCGTGTCTTTGGGCCAGCGGATGGTGAAGGTGGGCGGCAGGTCCGACTTGCCCGGCGAGATGTACAGGCGGCGTTTTTCTTCGCCGGTTTCTTCGTCGATGGTGGTGTAGGTGAGGAACTCCGCCTCTTCGCCTTTTTTCATGGCGGAGTAGGTGTAGTCCCGCTCCGGATAGTGGATGGTGGTGATGAACTTCTCCACAATCTCGTTGGTGACCAGGATGCGGTCGCCGTCCTTCACTTCCTTGGCCACTTTGTCGTCCGGATTCTCCGCCGGGGGCGTCACTTCCGGATTCTCCGGTGTCTCAGGTGTCTGAGGAGTGGGGGTAGGGGTTTCCGGCTGCTTTCCGCAGAAGGTGAACAGCGGAAGCAGGAGGGCTATCAAAAGAACACTTTTTTTCATAAAGCAGCAGGTTTATTCGAGCATGAGTTCGCGGAAATCGTCAATGTCTTTCTGGGCCACGCCGGCCACCTCCAGCAGGTATTTTTCTACGCCCTGGGCGAAGGTGCCTTCACCGGCCAGTTCCCACAGATAGGGAACGACGTCGCTGTATACCCAGGTGCGGCGGGTATTCTGGTAGGTGGGGATGGGGTTGCTCTTTTTGTCCGAGGAAGATACGCTGTATCCCACGGGGGCAAAGTAGGTGAGTTCGTACTCCTTGGAGATGTCGCCTTCGCGCACGCCCAGGATACCCAGGAGCAGGATGCCCAGGGTGCCGGTGCGGTCGCGGCCCAGGGAGCAGTGGAAATAGATGGGCTTGTTTTCGCGAACGCAGTTCACCACAAACTCGAAGCACTCCTTGGTTTTGTCTTTGTCGCTCACCAGCATGGTTTTACCGCCTTGCTCGATGACCGGGGCGCAGTGCTCCAGGCCCTCTACGGCAGGCTCGAACATGACATCCGAGTTGCCACGGAGGTCCAGTTCTGCGCCGATACCCTCGAACAGCACTTCTTTCTCGCCCTGTGCGTTGAGCGGATAGGGTTTCCATTTCTCGTTGAGACGGCCGCCACGGTACACCTTGCGGTATTTGATGGTTTTGCCGTCCTCCGTTTTCCAGCCGCCGAAGTCGCGGGCGTTACGTCCGCCACCGCCCTTCATGTTGGCCTTGGAAGGGTCTCCCAGGAAGTACACCTGGTGCAGGAAGCAGCCGGTGGTGCTGAAGTTACCCTGGGCAACCGTTTTGCCGTTTTCTGACGTCACTTTATACGTGTATTTGTCGTTGGGAACCAGGTTGGTGATGTTCACATAGCGGGAACCGGCAGGGATTTCCATCTCGCCGGACCAGCCCAGTTCGTCGGACAGGACCAGGGTCATGTCGGTTTTGTCCATGTCTTCCTCTTTCCAGCGGATACTGTACTTGAGCGGCATGTCGCCGTCTGGCCAGTCGGTCTCCCAGTTGTCCCAGGTGAGGTCTTTGCCGTTGAAGCCGCCCGGATAGTTAAAGATCTCGGTGTATTCGGAAGAGGTCTTGTCCGGATAGCTTACCCCTTCGATGAAGGCCGCTGCAAGCGGGTTGGTGGAGGCGACAACGTCTCCGCTCTTGACCTCCGGTGCGGCGCCGGCCATCATGTCCGCGGCCTGGGCCAGGGAGATGCGTTTTTCGATGCCCTTGGCGGAAATGACCACGTACGAGGTACGCTTTTTCATTTTAGGATTCTGCGGATAGCTGTAGGTAACTGTAGCTGCCTGCTCGGAAGCTTTTCCGCTGGTGGGCGTGACCGTGAGCCAGTCGTCGTCCGCGGCGGCGGTCCAGTCCTGGTTGGAGATAAAGGAGATGGTACCGGAACCGGCCTCGCATGCCACGCTGAGTTCTACAGCGCCCTGGATTTCAATCTTGGGGGTTACTTCCGGTTGGGGATCCGGCGTGGGTTCCGGCTTGGGGTCCGGGTTGTTCTTGTTGCCGCAGAAGGTAACAAGGGGAAGGACCAGCAATAGGGACACTAATTTTTTCATGTTCATGGTTGGTTATTGTTTTTTATTTGACTTCTATGAGGTAGTTCTTTTCAAAGACCGGGGTAATGACCGGGTGGGCGCCGTCCAGGCTGTAGCTGCGGGGCTCGTCGGCCGTGTATTCCGTGACCGTGTAGGTTTTGCCCGGGTCCAGGCCGCGGAGCTCGATGGGCTCTCCCTGCCAAGAAGATGCGTAAAAAGCATAATACGTTGCATCGTCCTTGGCAATGACGTGGGTTTCCGGCTTGTCGAAGCCATAGTCATACAGGCCGCCGAGGTAGGTGCCCCGGGAAAGCATTTTCTCCGTGTAGATGGGTACCCATTTGCGAAGCAGCGCCTCTTTTTCCGGGGTGAGCAGGCTGCCGCCGCTTTCCTTGGCGTCCGGATTGGCCTTGGGCCAGGCGAATTTGGTGCCGATAATGCCGCCCACGCCAATCTGCGAGGCAAAATCCAGCCCGCCGTCGCTCAGCTCCACATGGTCGGCGTAGAACGCCAGGTCCGGGCACAGGGCGGCGTAGGCCCGCCGTTTCATGCGGATTTGCGCGCTGGAGGTGGGGTCCGACGCCACCGCCTGGTTCATGTACGGCAGGTAGAAGAAATTGACGGCGCAGCCGCAGGGGCAAATTTGCACCACGGCACCGGGCTTGTCCTGCTGGGCGCGGTTGTACAGGCTTTGGAAGAACTCCGGATGGCGCTCACAGGCCTCCCAGGGGTGGCTCAGGCCGCTGGCGGGATTGTAGTCCGGGGCGCTCAGGTTCAGGTGCTGGCCGTCCAGCTTGAACCCGTCAAAGTTCCATTCCTTGAGGAACAGGTCCACCAGGCCTTCCGTGTATGCGCGCGTATAAGGATTAACGGGGGAGAGGAACCAGCTGTCCCACCAGGAAATATCCTCATGGGAGCCGTCTTTCTGGATAAGCAGCATTTCCGGGTGCTCGCGGGCAAGCTCGCTTTCCGGGTCTGCCGCCATGGGCGCCCACCAGAGCTTGGCCTTGAGGCCGGCGGCGTGGATGGCGTCGGTCATGCGGCGCATGCCGTCCGGGCCTATCCGGTCGTTGGCCTCCCAGTCGCCTTCGCAGCGCTGGTAGCCATCGTCTACATCCACCCATTTGAAGCCCAGCTCCACCACTTTGGGCAGCGTGCCGATGACTTCGTCTACCGTGAAGGTGCGCTCGTAACCCCAGGCGCACCAGACCGGGTCATAGGCCTCGGCCGGGGAAACCGGCGCCTGGAATCCGAAAGCCGCTTTCATATAGGCGGCGAACACCTGGAGCGGCTGGAAGTAGTCTCCCTGCCCCTTCAGGACAAATTGGGATACGGACCGGAGGGTGTCGCCGGGTTCCAGCTGCACGGGGAGTTCCCAGTCCTGCCGGATACAGGCCCAGGCGCGGTTCCCGTTTCGCTGAACCGGCATGGAAACCAGCCGCAGGACCGGCTCCGCCACGCCCACGCTCCAGTTGGCCTCCCGCGTCCAGAGGGTGACCATGGGAATGCCGCCGCCGTAGTCGCTGTCGTTCATTCCCAAGTAGTTACGCTGATAAAAAGCATCCTCTATGGGGAAGGCCCAGTCCTTGCGTTCCGCCGTGGACGTGGGCTGGAAGGTCCAGACTTCTGCGCCCTGCACCTGGGTGCGGGACGTTTCTATGGCATCGATACTTAATGTCGATTTCCCTTTGTTCACAAACGCGACGCTACGCAGCGTTAGGCCCGGAAAAGCTTCCGGCTGGTGTTCTTCTACAAGGACTTCCAGGCCGGAAACCGGTTTTCCGCCCATGAATGCGCAGTCCTTGGCCGGCTGGGAACAGGCGGCGAGGGCAAGCGCCGAAAGAAGAAGGATGGTTTTTTTCATGGGTTACAGATTGAGTTTTTCTCCAAAACGCTTGAAGCACTTTTCGCGGACGTCTTCCAGCGAGGTAAAAGCCCCGGTGCCGCCGGCCGCCGTGGTGTTGATGGCGCCCGTGAGGTTGCCCGTGTGCTGGCAGGCTTCCAGCGGAAGCCCTTTTACAAAGGCGCTGACAAAGCCTGCATTGCAGCTGTCGCCGGCGCCGATGGCATCTACCACCTGTCGGTTCAGGAAGGCCGGACGCAGGGACATGGAACCGTCCTTGCGCACCAGCAGGGAACCCTTGGAGCCGCATTTGACCAGCATGGCATTTTTGAGGTAGGGGAGGACGGCCGATACGGCGTCGTCCAGGGAACCGGTTCCCGTAAGCGCCTGGAGCTCAGTCTCGTTGGGGAGGAACAGGTCCACTTTGGGCAGGACTGTTTTGTAGTCCAGGGCCCATTTCTCTACCGGATCCCACTGGGTGTCCAGCGAAACGGTTACCCCATGCCTCTCCGCCTGGTCCAGCACCTGGTGGATGTCCCGAAGGAGCGCCGACTGCATGAACAGGGACGACAAGTGGATATGGCGCGTGTTCTCGAAAACGGACGGGTCGATATCCTGGAAGCCCATCACATCCATGGCTCCCTGATAGGTGAGGTTGGCGCGGTCTTCTCCGTAGCTCATGCAGATGGTGGCCCCGGTAGGGGTGGCGCCCTCGATGAGGTAGCGGGTGTCTACGCCTTTGGCTTCCAGGGAGGAACGCACCAGCGTCCCGAAAATGTCTTTTCCGATCATGCCCACAAAGCAGACCTTGCTGCCCAGAGCGGCTGCGTTGGCGGCAAAAATGGCCGTAGAGCTGCCCAGGGTAACGGTCATCTCCTTGGCAAACTTCTCTTTGCCAATCTCCGGTTCCGATTCAATTCCGTTCAGGATAATGTCGACGTTCAGTTCGCCGATGGCTGCAATGTCGTAGGGTTTCATTATGTGGCGTATTTTCTTTTGCGAATATGTAAAAAAACTGGCGAAATCGGACGGGATTTCGGGTTTTATTTGAGAAAAAATCATTTCGTTTTGTTTCGTTTCGAAAAAGTACTATCTTTGCAAACGTAATACCCAACCTAAACGAATATGGACATATATGATTCTGCCCAAGGCCGCCGGTCGGCCATACTGCAGCGCTTGAAGGAGGATTCAAGCGTGAATGTATCTACGCTTAGTAAAGATTTTGGCGTTTCGGAGGTCACCATCCGCAAAGACCTTCGCATCCTGGAGGACCGGAAGTTGCTGGTGCGTGTGCACGGCGGCGCCATCAAAGGGATGGGCGTAAACGAAAGCGAAACGGAAGAGCGCAATTTCAATTTCAAGCGCATGATCAATGCGCGGGAAAAGGAAGCCATCGGCCGTGCCGCCGCCGCGCACATCAAAAACGGGGACACCATCCTGGTAGACTCCGGAACCACCGCGCTGGAGGTGGTGCGGAACCTCCAAAAGTTCCACGACCTCACCATTATCACCAACTCTGTCTATGCCATGATGGAAGCCCTCAAGTACAACCGCTTCCGGGTCATTCTCCTGGGCGGCACGGTACGTGAGTCCAGCAACTCCATCGTGGGGCCCCTGGCGGAATCCAACCTCAAGCTGTTCTACTGCGACAAGCTCTTCCTGGGCGTGGACAGTTTTTCCGTGGAGTCGGGCCTTTCCACTCCCAGCGTAGAGGAAGCCAGCACCAACCAGGTCATGATTTCGCGTGCGCGGGAGGTCATTGCCGTATTCGACTCCACCAAGGTGAACAAACGGGCCTTCGCCTTCATTTGCATGCCGGATAAGCTCAATACGGTTATTACGGACAACCACCTTCCGGCCAGTGTCCGGAATCAGCTCAAGGCCATGCAGGTGAATGTGGAAACGGTGGCGGTATAGGCTCTTAAACCGAAACACTCCGAAATATTTTTGATAATTGCGCAAGTTGCTGATTAACAGTAGTTTGCGCGAATTTTATTATGTTCGCAACGTTTCGTTTTCGAAATTCGGCATAAAAACGAAATATTTTTAAAGTCTTTTTTTCTACTTTTGTGTTGTTAATAGCACCAAAACGCCCATGAAAAACGACTTCTATACTTATCGTGAAATCAGGCAGCAGCCCAAGGTTTGGCGGGAGGCCTATTCTATTATACGTGCGCGTAAGCAGGAAATCCTCGCCTTCACGGACAAATACCTGAACGCGGGTTTCCAGGTAATCCTCACCGGAGCCGGCACATCGGCCTATATCGGCGACGCCCTGGAGCCTTCCCTGCTGGATACCCGTTTCAAGGGCGCCCGTGCGCTCGCCACAACGGATATCATCACCAATCCCGGCCTGTACCTGGACAAGAGCAGCAAAATCCTGCTGGTGTCGTTCGCCCGTTCCGGCAACAGCCCGGAGAGCGTGGGCGCTATCAAAGCCGTGGAGGCCACGGCAGGAGAGGTGGCCCATATCTTCATCACCTGCAACAAGGACGGAGAACTGGCCCTCCGCAAGGGCGACAACATCCTGTGCATCCTGCTTCCTCCGGCCACCAACGACCTTTCCCTGGCCATGACCAGCAGTTACTCCACCATGTTCCTCTCCTGCGCGCTCATCGCCAATATCGACCACCTGGAAGCAGATGCTCCGCTGGTGGAAGAAGTGGCTTCCTGCGTGGAGAAGATGATGGATAAGTATGAAGATGCCATCGAGAAACTGGCCTCGCGCAGTTTCACCCGTGCCATTTTCCTGGGCTCCGGCCCGCTCAAAGGCGTGGCGGAAGAAGGCCGTCTCAAGCTGCAGGAACTCACGGACGGCGCCGTCATGTGCTCCTTCGACTCGTTCCTGGGCTTCCGCCATGGCCCCAAAGCCGTGGTGAACAAGGATTCCCTCATGGTATACCTGCTCTCGCCCAACGCCCATGTGCGCCGCTATGAACTGGACCTTATCCGTCAGGTCCGCGCGGGGAACCAGCTCAAGGGCACGATGGTGGTTTGCACCAGCAACCCCGGTCTGGCTCCGGAGGAATACGATGTTTGTGTGGAAAGCGGCATGTCGCCCTCCATGCCTCCGTGCTACGGCGGCGTAAGCTTTGTGGTGGCCTGCCAGCTGCTGGGCTTCTTCAAATCGATCGACTGCGGGCTCTGTCCCGACACTCCTTCCGTCTCCGGAAATATTTCCCGGGTAGTGGAAGGTGTAACTTTATATTTGGACTAAGTTATGCCTAAAACAGAAGAACTCCTTCACAAGCTGGACCGCCTGCGTGAACAAACGGGCGTTCCGCGTACCATTTTTGCCGCCTGCCCCAATTCCCCCACCGTTATCCGGGCCTCCCTGCAGGCTGCCAAGCGCAACCATGCGCCCATTTACTTTGCCGCCACCCTCAATCAGATCGATTGCGACGGCGGTTACACCGGCATGACACAGGAAGATTTTGTCCGCACCGTCCGCTTTGAAACGGAGCGTGTGAACTTTACGGGTCCCGTTATCATCGCCATCGACCATGGTGGTCCCTGGCTCAAGGACAAGCAGCGCACGGAAAAATGGTCGGTGAAAGATGCCATGGACGGCGTCAAGAAGTCCTTCGAAGCCGCCGTTCTGGCCGGATATGACCTCATTCATGTAGACCCTACCGTAGACATCAACGTTCCCAAAGGGGAAATCATTGATATTCATCTTGTCGCCGCCCGCACCGTGGAGCTCATCGCCCACGTGGAGCGTTTCCGCAAGGAGCATGGCATCGCCCCTATCTCTTATGAGGTGGGCACCGAGGAAGTGCATGGCGGGCTGGCCGACGAAACCACCTTCGACACTTTCATAAGTGATTTAAAACAAGGGTTAATAGTTGCAGGACTGCCGGATGTCTGGCCTTGCTTCATTGTGGGTAAAGTGGGAACCGACCTGGACACCACCATCTTCGATGAGCAGGTTGCCCGCCGGCTTACGTCCAAGGTACGTCCTCTGGGAAGCTACATCAAAGGTCATTACACCGATGATGTAGCTAATCCCGAGGCGTATCCTGTTTGCGGCATGGGCGCCGCCAACGTTGGCCCGGAATTCACCATGAGCGAATACAGGGCCCTGTGCGAACTGGAGCAGGTGGAGAAGAAGTGGCACGCAGAGGGCAAAGTGGCGGTCCTGTCCCACATGCGGGAGGTCCTGCTGCAGGAAGTGAACGACAGCCACCGCTGGGAAAAGTGGCTGCACGAGGACGAGCAAGGGAAAGCCCTTCAGGAGCTTACCGAGGAACGCCAGGACTGGATTGTGGCCACCTGCTGCCGCTACATCTGGCAGCAGCCGCGCACCCTGGCCGCCCGCGGGTTCCTCTATGCCAACCTGGAGCGCCTGGGCATTGCCGCAGAACAGATTGTGCTGGGCCGCATCGAGCGCGACATGGACAAGTACTTCCGCGCCTTTAACCTTATCGGCGTCAACGATTTATTGTAATTTTCCGCAACGGAAGAAACCCCAATTGCATCTTATAATTATTAACTAATAACCAACCATGAGAAAGATCTATTCCTACCTGCTTGCAGTTTTGGCAGTCGCGTGTATTGCCATCCCTGCATCGGCCCAGAAGATTTCCATTTCTGGTAAGGTTCTGGACGCCTCGGACGGACAACCGCTCGTAGGAGCGGGCGTCATGCTCTCCGGCGGCACCGGTACCGTCACCGACTATGACGGTAACTTCGTGATCCAGGCCGACAAAAACGCCACCCTCACGTTCAGCTCCCTGGGCTATTTGAGCGTGACCGAACAGGTGAATGGCCGCACGGTTATCAACGTGAGCCTTTCCCCCGACAACGAGTCTCTGGAAGAAGTCGTCGTGCTGGGTTACACCACCCAGAAACGTGCGGAACTCTCCAGTGCCGTGGTCTCCATGACCGGTGAAAAACTGCGCGACGTCGCCACCTCGGACGTAGGTAACATGCTCCAGGGTAAAGTGGCCGGCGTTGTGGTCATGAACGGCTCCGGCCAGCCCGGTGACAACGCCAACATCCGCATCCGTGGTACCGGTTCCATCACCGCAGGCGCAGGCCCGCTCTATGTGGTGGACGGTGTTGCCGGCGGCAGCTTCAACCCCAACGACATCGAGACCATCACCGTCCTTAAGGACGCTTCCGCCACCGCTCTGTACGGTGCCGCTGCATCCGGCGGTGTCATCGTGGTCACCACCAAGAGCGGCAACGAGGACAAAACTACCGTAGAGTTCAAGGCCAGCGGCGGTCTCAAGAAGGCCCTCACGGGTCGTTTCCGCCCCATGAATTCCCGTGAACTGTACGAGTATAGCCGCAGCATGTTCTCCGAGGTTCTGTTCAACCTCAACTATCCGGAAACCCTGCTGGAGCAGGACTTTGACTGGATGAACAACGCCTTCAAGCTGGGCTCGGTCCAGAACTACTACGCTTCCGTTTCCGGTAAGGCCGGCCGCGTGAACTACTATGCCAGCGTGGACCACTACAATGAAAAAGGTACCCTCATCAACACCAATTTCATGAAGACATCGGCCCGCGCCAACCTGTCCATCCCCATCACCAAGCGCATCACCCTGGCCCTCAAGCTCAACTACTCCAAGTCGCGTGACCAAGGTTCTTCTTCCTGGCGTACGCTGGAATATTCCTACTATGCCATGCCTTGGGATGTCCCTTACGTGATGACCCAGGACGAGAACGGCGCCTGGCGTTCCACCGGCGAATATATCTATATGGATGGCAAGGTCCGCTCGGACAACTACGGCGGAGGCAAATGGTGGACCCAGAACCCCTCCAACGTGCTGCACAGCGAGAGCTACAACTACTCCAAGGGTACCGGCGAATCCTTCACCGGAGACTTCTCCCTGGTGTATAACATCACCGACTGGCTCACCTTTACTTCCATGAACCGCTACGACAGCTCCAACTCCTTCTACGAGTTCTACGGAGACCCTCGTACCTATGATTACATGGGCACCGGCGGTTATTTGGAGAACAGCGACAGCGAATGGAACGGCTTTGGTACCACCAACCTGCTTAAATTCCACAAAACCTTCGGCGACCACGACGTGAACGCCACCGCAGGTGCGGAATTCAGCACGGGCTACACCCGCAGCATGGGCGCCTCCGGTATCCAGTTCCCGGCCGGTCAGCGCTCCCTGTCCAACACCGTACGCGACGCCGTTTCCGGCTACGACTACAACTCCCGCGCGTGGGCATGGCTGGCTCAGGCCCAGTATTCCTACCTGGGTAAGTACATTATAACGGCATCGGTCCGCTACGACGAAAGTTACAAGTTCGGTCCCCGCAACCGCGGCGGTTACTTCCCGGGTGCATCCGCAGCCTGGATTGCCTCCAAGGAAAGCTTCCTGCAGGGCCAGAAGGTGCTCACCTTCCTGAAGCTGCGTGCCGGTTTCGGTAAAACCGGTAACGACAACATCCCGGCTTTCCAGTATCAGGATACCTTCTCCCTGAGCGGTCAGTACAATGGCATAAAAACCGCTATTCTGCAGCGGATGGCCAACCCCAACCTGGGCTGGGAAGACGCCTACATGACCAGCGTAGGTATCGACGCCACCCTGGTGAATAACTGGAACTTCACGGTAGATTTCTATCACACCATCAACAGCCGCATCCTTCTGGAATCTCCCATGCCGCCGTCCACCGGTTTCTTCGGTGTAATGGACAATGTGGGTAAGGTGCGCAATATGGGTGTGGAGTTTGCCGTGGACGGTGCCATCTTCAACAAGAAGGACTTTGGCTGGAACGTGGGCCTGAACCTGGGCTTTAACCAGAACCGCGTGCTTGAACTCCCCGGCCACGCCGATATTGTGATGAACCGCGGCGACGTAAACCAGGTCATCCGCGAAGGCGAGGATGTGTACAGCTGGTACATGCCCAAGTGGCTGGGTGTAGATCCCAAGAGCGGTCTGCCCATGTGGGAAACCTTTGTCCCGGAACTGGACCAGAATGGCGCCCCCGTTTACTACATAGACGCCAACGGCAACGCCCAGCCCAAGATGGTCTCCGGCGTTACCAACAACTACACCTCCGCTCCCCAGCAGCTGGTAGGGAAGGCCTCACCTGCACTGAGCGGCGGTATCAATACCAGCCTCCGCTGGAAGGGCTTCACCCTCAGCGCCAATGGTAGCTTTGTGGTGGGTAACAAGATTTACAACAAGAACCGTGAGCAAATGGACTCCGACGGTACCTACACCGGCCTCAACCAGATGTCCATCAACAACGGCCTGGGCTGGACCCGCTGGCAGAAGGAAGGTGACGTAGCCACCCACCCGGCTCTGCTGGCCGCCCGTTCCGACGGTTCCAACGGTACTTCTTCCCGTTACCTGGAAGACGGCAGCTTCTTCCGTCTCAGGAACGTAACCCTGTCCTACAACCTGCCTGTCTCCCTGATCTCCAAGATCAAGATGTCCTCGGCACGTGTGTACGTATCTGCTGACAATGTGCTCACCATTTCCCGCTTCTCGGGCATGGACCCGGAAGTCCGCCTGGACGGTGACACCTATCACCACGCCGGCCTGTACTCCAGCAACTATCCTGTTCCGCTGTCTGTCGTGTTCGGTATTGACGTCAAATTCTAAAAGTGATCGCTATTATGAAAAAGATAATTGTTATCTGCCTTGCGGCCCTTGCGCTGGCGTCATGCAAAATGGATTTCTACTCCTCGGATTCCATGACTTCCGCGCAGCTGAAGTCCAATCCTTCGTCGGCCGTATATACCACGGACGGTATCTACACCCTGCTTAAAGACCGTATCGCCTACAAAGGCCAGAGCGGTGGAGAGAGTGGCAACTACTACATCCGCCACTATTTCCAGCTGGCGGAACTCCGCGGCGACAACGTGACGGTTTCCGGCCAGTCCGAAGACCCGTTCACCCTGGCCAACATGTACGCCGACGATCCCACCCAGAAGAACATCTACTACACCTGGTGGATTGCCTATAAGATTATCAATGCGGCCAACTCCAATATTGACGCTATCCAGCCCGGTGCCTCGGAACTGAGCGACCACCTGCTGGGCGAGAACTACTTCTTCCGCGCCCTCATGCACTTCCACATGGTAACCCTGTTTGCCATGCCGTATGCCAATGGCCGCGACAACCCGGGCGTGGTGCTTCGCCGCAACCTGGATATCTCCACCACCACCCGCGCCACCGTGGGTGAGGTGTACGATGCCATTGTGGAAGACCTTAAGTCGGCCAAGGAATACATGGCCCGCGGTGAGGGCGAACGCATCAAGGGCAACAACAAGGCCTATGTGAGCCTGGATGCTGCCAGGGCCCTCCTTTCCCGCGTGTACCTGTATATGGGGATGAACGAGGAATGCCTCTCGGAGTGCAACGAACTCCTGGATCACGCTCCTGCTTCCGTTACTGCCGGCTACGACTACGCGGACTATCCTACCCACACCTACGATTCTGACGAAACCATCTGGTGCGTCCGCCTGGACGAGACCGACGACTGGAACGGTGAGCATGCAGAGGCTTCCATTGCCTCCATGTACATCAAGGACGGCAACGGCTGGGG
>ONTQ01000137.1 GCA_900320795.1 uncultured Bacteroidales bacterium | reverse complement strand
AAAAATTTTCCGGCTGCAAATTGTACATCCGGAAATCTATAGTTTATATGACATCTAAATCACAGCTTCAACCCTATCACAAAAACATCTAAACCACTAACTCAACCCTCTGACATCTAAACCGCCTACTCGACCCTCCGGCAAAATGCCTTTGATTTGTTCTGTCGGAGCGACTTTTGCGGTCATTTTCGCTTACCGGCGCTGGCGGCTTATTGCCCAGAAAGCCCGGAAATACGGCACTTTTTCGGCTGTCAGTCCCTGACCCGTGACATCAATACTACCGTCTCAACATGCCTTGGGGCAATGGGGTGAATAAAAATGCTGTTATTCACGCTGATAACTCAACCGTCCTCGTGGCTTAGTTACCATTTCTAAAACGGTAGAGACAATAGCGAAGATATTAAGTCTAACCAGAATCTGTTCGAAAACATGGATAGAAGCCGTCAAGGCGAAACGATTCGCCACTTCATCACCTTAGAAATAACAAAATTGGAATCGCGTAAAGAGTCAGATTCAGTCGAAAGATCCCCACACCAAGTTACATATCCGTCCTTCGAAAAGGATATTGATGAATCCAGTAGTTCATAGTCGGCATCTTTAATTTGAAAATCCTTTATGCTTTCAAAAACAATTTCAACAAGCGTATCATAGATGCTCGTAACCATGACACAAAGGACCAGCTTTGTCTTTTCAGGGTCAATATATATTGGATTGCCCCAGGTATAGCCTTGATGTTGATAATTAACTGAGACAATATATCCATCATGCAATCCGTTCGCTTCCGCTAAAAAAGCTGCGGCATCTTTCTCATCCACAAGGGAATACCCCTTTGAGACGAAGAGTTCCTGCAGGCTCCTGGTACCTAGGACGTAGATGCGCTGTGCGGAAGGGAAATGCCGTCCTATGTACTCCACAACCGTGCGCGACGTGGTCAGCATCTGCTCCTCCGTGCAGGGGATTCCCATGGCCGTCAGTTTGGCAATATAGTCCTTGGGGGATTTCGTGGGATTGTTGGTAAGGAACGAGTAGCCTATTCCCTTTCGGCGGAGAAGTTCCAGGAAATCAAGGGTATAGGGAAAAATGTGGGAGCCCAGGTAGATGGTCCCGTCCATATCCATTACTACGTGGCGGATTCTGCGGGATAAGGCTGAGTGCCTATTCGTGCACATATCCGTCGTCCTTTATATTCCAGAGCGTTGCAATCAGAAGGCCGCCTCCTACGGCGATGCAGGCCATGATGAGGAAGAGGTTACCCCAGAATGCGTCGCCGAACTTGTCGGAAAGGAATCCCACTCCCACGCCGGTGAAGATGGTACTCAGATAGCTGAAGAGGCCTAGGAATCCTGCCGCAGCCGATGCCGCCTTCTTGGTGGCGTTATTGCCTGTTATCACGGCGAAGAGGGCCTGTGGGCCGTAAAGGAAGAAGCCTGCGAGCGCCAGCAGCACCAGCATCACAACCGGGGACGTGCCGTCTGGCAGGAAGTGTATTGCAAGAAGACAAACACCGGTAAGTATCATTTCAATCACGCACATCCTCTGGCCCTTGCTCTTGAAGATATGATCGGTAATCCATCCGGCCGAGAGCATGCCGAGGCAGCCCGCAATCTCAAAGATGCCGATAGTCCAGCCCGCAAGCTGGGGCGAGAGCTGCTGCTCTCCCTGCTGGAGGAACTTGGGACCCCAGTCCAGCACGGCAAAGCGCACTATGTAGAGCATCAGGGCCGTTGTGGACACTATCCACACCACCGGGTTCTTGAACACCTTCTGAAGGACGAACTTTCGGTAGCCTTCGGGGGTGTCGTTGCCGTCGAGTTCCGTCCTGGTATCCGGAAGTTCCGGCAGGCCAACCGAAGATGGAGTATCCCTCAATGTAAGGATAATGAACACCACTCCAGCCGCACCAATCGCCGCAGGAATCCAGAAACACCATTTCCAGCCCATTCCCGCCACGATGGCACCGCACACCACGGAAACAATGGCTGCACCGATGGAGTGCGACATATTCCAGATGCTGAACTTGGTTGCGAGCTCCTTCGGTGGCACCCAGTGTACCATAAGACGGTTGCAGGGACCGAATCCTGCCCCTTGAAAAACATTGTTCAGAATAAGCAGGACCGCCATTATGGTAACCATTCCGTTCACGAAGTCGGGCCCTTCGGCATGCCCGGTGATGAGGTGACTCAGGTCCGCACTCCAGCCGAAGATAAAATTAAGGATGACGCACACGCCTAGACCTATTGCCAGATGCCAGCGGGCGTTGGTGCGGTCGGCCAGGATGCCGTTCAGGAACTTGGACACGCCGTACACCAGTCCCGCAAGGGTGAGGATAATGCCGAAACTTGTATCCTTGATACCGTATTCCACCCCGAGCGCAGGCATCGCGAAGGCGAAGTTCTTGCGCACGAAATAGAATACCGAGTAGCCAATCATCGAGCAGATGATGACTCTCCACTGCCAGTATTTGAAGCTGTGTTTTGTAGTTTTCATAGGGCAAACGGGCCGTCAGGGGCGAATAGTGGTTCGACAATGGTATCGTAGAAGCCGCCGCGCTTTGCAAGGTCCAGGACGTTGTAGCGGTAGCGCATGAGCTGAACTTTCTCGAACATATCGTGGAGCTGCTGGCGGGTAAGGCCAATCTGTTCAGGTTCGCAGGGAGCGCCGGAAGCCTTCAGAAGGGCGTGCATCTTCTCGTAGGAATACACCTGTCCCCGGAGCTTCTCTTTGAACGAGGGCCATTCTACCTTGAGCTTTGTGAGCTGGCGGCGGACTTCATCTCTGTCCTGCCATTTCTTAGTGATTTCTTCGTAGCCGAGGCGGGGTGCCGGGAAGCCTTCGAAGATCTTCAGGGCGCGTTCCTGCTCCTCTTCAAGCGAAGGCCATGCAGCGACACAGGCATCTACATCGAGTCCGGAGAGGTCCAGCTTGAAGAGTTCGTCGAACACCGCGCACATTGTGAGCGTGCCTATTGCCACCTGGAAACCATGGCTTTGAAGTTTGCCTTTGTAGCGATGGGCGGTCATGTCGAGGATGTGACTGAAAAGGTGGTCGCAGCAGGAGGCAGGACGACTCGAGCGTGCCGCCTGCATGGCAAAGCCGCTGAGAGTCAGACCTTCAAACACGTCAGCGATGGAATCGGGGTCGCCTGCCGCAACGGCCTCTGGATCTGCGAGGAAGTCGTCCAGATAGTCCTGCAGCACATGCCAGGCCTCAGGGTGAATGGGCTCCGTGCCCACGAAGTCCGAAATCATCCACTCCGCACCTGCGGGCACCTTGGCTGCGAGGTCGGCGTAGCCGGCAGCTGTCATTTCGGCTGGGGCTGCGGCGATTACGTCGATGTCGGCCACAATCGCCACAGGGGCCGGGCAGGAGAAGGTCTGCTTGGCGCCCTTATATGTGATGGACGCGCCGAACGAAGAGTAACCGTCAACGGAGGCCGCGGTGGGAAGGGTGAGGTACGACTGGCCGTGGTGGTGCGAGGAGAGCTTGCAGAGGTCGTTGATGACCCCGGAGCCCACGCTCACCAGCACCGCCTCCGGATTAGCGTCCAATAGGCCGTCCACCAGTTCCACGTACTTCCACTCTGCATGGAATTCTTCCTCCATTATTATGTGCTCCAGCACCGGAATGCCGGCGGCATCGAAAAGACCGTTTACTCTGGCTCCCAGCGCGGGATGGGTATGCACGTCGGAGAGAATCAGCGCGGTGCGCCCCGGAAAATACTTCCGGAACACCTCGGGAGCCTTAGTCGAGACTCCCCTTCCCATAATAAACTCTTTGGTGTCCGTAGAGATGGACAGAGCAAAGCGGATTCTTTCTTCTCTTGTCTTATTCATTGATTATGGTTTTGAGCGAAAAGGCCCAAACTCTGATTTAATGTTGTATTGATAATCGTTGTCGTCAAGCACGTACACCATGTATTCCGTTCCACCGGGAAGGACACGGATTACTATGTGTCCGTTCATGCCGTATGCTTTTGAAAAAACATCCTGAGCTGCCTTCTGCATTTCTTCCGCAATATTTGTAAAGAAGAATTTCATATCCGGATAATCGGACAGAAGCCTCCTCATGGTGGGA